>DASRKB010000033.1:0-89948 GCA_035649175.1 Burkholderiales bacterium
ATGGCAAAAGGCAAATTTGAGCGGACCAAGCCCCATGTGAATGTTGGGACGATTGGTCACGTGGATCACGGCAAGACGACGCTGACGGCGGCGATGACGCACATTTTGTCGAAGAAGTATGGGGGAGAGGCGAAGAACTACGATCAGATTGACGCGGCGCCGGAGGAGAAGGCGCGCGGGATCACGATCAACACGGCGCACGTGGAGTACCAGACGGAGAAGCGCCATTACGCGCACGTGGACTGTCCGGGGCATGCCGACTACATCAAGAACATGATCACGGGTGCGGCGCAGATGGACGGGGCGATTTTGGTGGTGTCGGCGGCCGATGGGCCGATGCCGCAGACGCGCGAGCACATTTTGCTTGCGCGCCAGGTGGGTGTGCCCTACATCGTGGTGTACCTGAACAAGGCCGACATGGTCGATGACAAGGAGCTCCTGGAGCTGGTGGAGGTGGAGGTGAGGGAGCTTTTGTCGAAGTACGAGTTTCCGGGGGACAAGACCCCGATCGTGATTGGCTCGGCGCTCAAGGCTCTGGAGGGCGACGGGTCGGATCTGGGGGAGAAGTCGATCATCAAGCTTGCCGAGGCGCTGGATTCGTACATCCCGACGCCCAAGCGCGAGATCGACAAGCCCTTTCTCATGCCGGTGGAGGATGTGTTCTCCATCTCGGGGCGGGGCACGGTGGTGACCGGGCGCGTGGAGCGGGGCGTGATCAAGGTGGGCGATGAGATCGAGATCGTGGGGATCAAGCCGACCGTGAAGACGGTGTGCACGGGGGTGGAGATGTTCAGGAAGCTGCTCGATGAGGGGCAGGCGGGGGACAACGTGGGCATTCTGCTCAGAGGAACGAAAAGAGAAGAGGTGGAGCGCGGGCAGGTGCTCGCCAAGCCCGGCTCGATCACCCCGCACGCGAAGTTCGAGTGCGAGGTGTACGTTCTGTCCAAGGAGGAGGGGGGGCGGCATACGCCGTTTTTCAACAACTACCGGCCGCAGTTTTACTTCCGCACGACCGATGTGACGGGAAGCGTGGAGCTTCCGAAGGGCACCGAGATGGTGATGCCCGGGGACAACGTGAAGATGGTGGTGACGCTGATCACCCCCATCGCGATGGAGCAGGGGCTGCGCTTCGCCATCCGCGAGGGCGGCAAGACCGTCGGCGCCGGCGTGGTGGCGAAGATCATCGAGTAGTCGGAATAGAAGAAGACATGCAAAGTCAGAGAATTCGCATCAGGCTGAAGGCGTACGACTACCGGCTGATCGACCAGTCGGCACTCGAGATCGTCGACACGGCGAAGCGCACCGGCGCGGTCGTGCGCGGGCCGGTGCCGCTGCCGACGCGGCGTCAGCGCTTCGACCTGCTGCGCTCGCCGCATATCGACAAGGCGTCGCGCGACCAGCTGGAAATCCGTACGCATCTGCGGCTGATGGACATCATTGATCCGACGGACAAGACGGTCGACGCGCTCATGAAGCTCGACTTGCCCGCCGGTGTCGACGTGGAGATCAAGGTTCAATAGGCGCCTAACGCTTTTTCGGGGCTTTGTTGTTCTTTGCGGGCCAATTGCAGCCCGCGTCCCTGCCTAAGCGGGGATTAACACATAAGAGGAAGGTATGAGTATCGGTTTGGTCGGCCGGAAGGTCGGCATGACGCGGATCTTCACCGATGACGGAGCGACGCTGCCCGTCACGGTGCTGGACGTTTCCGACAACCGCATCACCCAGATCAAGACGGCCGAGAAGGACGGCTACGCCGCGGTGCAGGTCACATTCGGCAAGCGGCGGGCAAATCGCGTGTCCAAGCCCCTCGCCGGCCATCTTGCCAAGGCGCAGGTGGAGGCGGGCCGGCTGCTGCGCGAGTTCCGCGCCCGCGCCGAGGATCTCGCCGTGCTGAAGGTCGGCGGCAAGATCGGCGTCGAGATCTTCAAGGTCGGCCAGAAGGTCGATGTGCAGGGCGTGACCATCGGCAAGGGCTTCGCCGGCGTCATCAAGCGCCACCACTTCCATTCCCAGCGCGCGAGCCACGGCAACTCCATATCACACCGCACGCCGGGCTCCACCGGCCAGAACCAGAGCCCGGCGCACGTGTTCCCGGGCAAGCGCATGCCGGGCCACCTGGGCAACAAGCGTCGCACGATCTCGAACCTCCAGATCGTGCGCATCGACGCCGAGCGCCAGCTACTGCTCGTCAAGGGTTCGGTGCCCGGCTCGAGCGGCCGCGACGTCGTCATCAAACCTGCGGTGAAGGGCTAGCCATGGAACTCAAGATGGTCGGCGCCGGCACGCACCAGGCCGAGGACGCGATCTTCGGCCGCGACTTCAACGAGGCCCTCGTTCATCAGCTGGTCGTCGCCTACCAGGCCAATGCGCGGTTCGGAACGCGCGCGCAGAAGGACCGTGGCGCCGTGCGTCACTCCACGCGCAAGCCGTGGCGCCAGAAGGGAACCGGACGGGCGCGCGCCGGGATGACGTCGAGCCCGCTGTGGCGGGGCGGCGGCAAGATTTTCCCGAACTCGCCCGACGAGAATTTCAGCCAGAAGATCAACCGGAAGATGTACCGCGCAGGCCTCTGCTCGATCCTCTCCCAGCTGGCGCGCGAGGACCGCATCCGCGTCGTCGAGGAGTTTCGCCTCGAACAGCCGAAAACCAGGCTGCTTGCCCAGAAGCTGAAGGACATGGGATTCGAGCGCGTTCTCGTCATCACCGACGAGGTCGACCGGAACCTTCAACTGTCCTCACGCAATTTGCCGGACGTGGAGGTGATCGCGGCGCGCCAGGCGAACCCCGTCGCCCTGGTCGGCTACCCGAGCGTGGTGGTGACGAAGGCAGCGCTCGCCAAGCTCCAGGAGATGCTGAAATGAAGAAGTATCTGGCGGAGCAGCTGATGAACGTGGTCCTTGCCCCCGTGGTCTCGGAGAAGAGCACCTTCGTCGCCGAACGCAACCGGCAGTACGTCTTTCGCGTCGCCGATGACGCCACGAAGCCAGAAATAAAGGCCGCGATCGAGCTGATGTTCAAGACCAAGGTGGAATCGGTCACCGTGCTGAATGTCACCGGGAAGGAGCGCCGCTTCGGCCGCACGATCGGACGGCGGCGGAACTGGAAGAAGGCCTACGTGCGCCTCGCCGCCGGCCAGGAAATCAACTTCGCAGCGACAGAGTAAGGAAGGCACGCGCATGCCTCTCGTCAAAGTCAAACCGACCTCGCCGGGACGCCGCGCGCTCGTC
The DNA here is from genome assembly GCA_035649175.1 of Burkholderiales bacterium. Lineage (GTDB taxonomy): Bacteria > Pseudomonadota > Gammaproteobacteria > Burkholderiales > SG8-39 > SCGC-AG-212-J23. Next base: position 3,228 of record DASRKB010000033.1, read on the forward strand.
AAGGTCGTGACCCCTGGGCTGCACAAGGGCGACCCGCACTGGGCGCTGACGGTCAACCAGTCGAAGATGGACGGGCGCAACGTGCACGGCCGGGTCACCATGCGCCACAAAGGGGGCGGGCACAAGCAGCACTACCGCGTCGTGGACTTCCGTCGAAACAAGGACGGCATCCCGGCCCGCGTGGAGCGCCTCGAATACGATCCCAATCGCAGTGCGCACCTCGCCCTTCTGCTGTATGTCGACGGCGAGCGCCGCTACGTGATCGCGCCGAAGGGCGTGACGGTCGGGGCCCAGATTGTGTCCGGCGCCGAGGCACCGATCAAGCCCGGCAACGCTCTGCCTCTTCGCAACATCCCCGTGGGCACGACTATCCATTGCGTCGAGATGATGCCCGGCAAGGGGGCGCAGCTCGCCCGCTCCGCTGGTTCGGGTGTGCAACTGCTTGCGCGGGAAGGTTCGTACGCGCAGCTGCGCTTGCGCTCGGGCGAGATTCGCAAAGTGCACGTCGACTGCCGCGCGACCATCGGGGAGGCGGGCAACGAGGAGCATAACCTCGAGTCCATCGGCAAGGCGGGACGCAAGCGCTGGCGCGGGGTGCGTCCCACCGTGCGCGGCGTGGCGATGAATCCGATCGACCATCCACATGGCGGCGGCGAGGGCCGTACCGCGGCGGCGCAGCCGCCCGTCTCGCCTTGGGGCGTGCAGACGAAAGGCTACAAGACGCGCAAGAACAAGCGGACACAGGTCATGATCGTCCGCGACAGGCGAGTGAAATAAGGACAGCCATGGCACGCTCAGTCAAGAAAGGTCCGTTCGTAGACCACCATCTGATGAAGAAGGTGGAGACCGCCCGCAGTACGAGCGACAAGCGCCCGATCAAGACTTGGTCGCGCCGCTCGACCATCGTGCCGGACTTCATCGGCCTCACCATCGCGGTCCATAACGGCAAGCAGCACGTGCCGGTGTACGTGACCGAGAACATGGTGGGCCACAAGCTCGGCGAGTTCGCGCTGACGCGAATCTTCAAGAGCCACTCTGCCGTCGGCAAGCGCACCGAGGAGCCTGTCGGCAGGCCTCCCGCCGCGGCCGCCCCGGCGCCGGCTGCCGCCCCCGCCGCGCCCGCGGCCACGAAGAAATAGGTGGACGCAATGGAAACCAAGGCAACCCTGCGAGGCGCGCGCCTCTCGGCCCAGAAGGGCCGGCTGGTGGCGGATCTCATCCGCGGCAAGCCGGTGGATCAGGCGATGAACATTCTGGCCTTCACGCCGAAGAAGGGTGCCGCGATCGTGCGCAAGGTGCTCGAGTCGGCGATCGCCAACGCCGAGCACAACGACGGCGCCGACATCGACACACTGAAAGTGAAGGCCATCCACGTCGAGCGCGGCATGTTCCTAAAGCGCTTCCAGGCGCGCGCCAAGGGCCGCGGCAACCGCGTGCTGAAGCACACCTGTCACATCTTCCTGACGGTCGGAGACTGAATGGGCCAGAAAATTCATCCGGTGGGATTCCGCCTCGCGGTCAGCCGCAACTGGAGCTCCCGCTGGTACGCGAACAACCGCAACTTCGCGCCGATGCTGGCCGAGGACATAAAGGTGCGCGATTTCCTAAAGCGCAAGCTCGCGCACGCTTCCGTCGGCCGGGTACTGATCGAGCGGCCCGCGAAGGACGCGCGCATCACCATCTTCTCCGCCCGCCCCGGCGTGGTCATCGGCAAGAAGGGCGAGGAGATCGAGTCGCTGAAGGCCGAGCTGCGCCGCATCATGGGCGTCAACCAGGTGCACGTGAACATCGAGGAAATCCGCAAGCCCGAGATCGATGCGCAGCTGATCGCCGATTCGATTGCGCAGCAGCTCGAGAAACGGATCATGTTCCGCCGTGCCATGAAGCGCGCGATGCAGAACGCGATGCGCCTGGGCGCCCAAGGCGTCAAGATCATGAGCGCCGGCCGCCTGAACGGCATCGAGATCGCCCGCACCGAGTGGTATCGCGAAGGTCGTGTGCCGCTGCACACGCTGCGCGCCGACATCGACTACGGCTTCGGCGAGGCGAAGACCAACTACGGCGTGATCGGCATCAAGGTGTGGGTCTACAAGGGCGAGGTGATGCCCAAGGGCGAGGCGCAGGCCGCGGCCGGTGCGGCGGCGGGCGCTCCTGCGCCGCAACCCGAGGCGCCCGCGGAGCCCAGGCGTGCGAAGAAGCCGGCGCCGCGCGCCGGCGCCAAGCGGCCGCCCGCGCGTCCGCGTCCCGACGGCGACAAGAAGGCGGCCGCGCCGAGGGCCACGACCACCGTAAAAAAGGCTCGCAAGGTCGCCAAGGAACCGGGCACGGAGAAGAAGGAATAGCGACATGCTTCAACCGGCGAGAACCAAGTACCGCAAGCAGCAGAAGGGCCGCAATACGGGCGTCGCCACGCGGGGTGCCAAGGTTTCCTTCGGCGAATACGGGCTGAAGGCCACCACGCGCGGCCGGCTCACCGCGCGCCAGCTCGAGGCGGCGCGGCGCGCGATGTCGCGCCACATCAAGCGGGGCGGTCGCATCTGGATCCGCGTGTTTCCGGACAAGCCCATTTCCCAGAAGCCGGCCGAGGTCCGGATGGGCAATGGAAAAGGCAATCCGGAATACTTCGTCGCTGAGATCCAGCCAGGCAAGGTGCTTTTCGAGATGGACGGCGTGGTCGAGGCACTCGCAAAGGAGGCCTTCGCGCTTGCGGCGGCGAAGCTCCCATTCCGCACGATCGTCGTCCAGCGTCTGTTGGGGGGATGAGGATGAAACCGAGCGAACTTCGCGCCAAAAGCGGCGAAGACCTGCAGAAGGAGCTGGAAGCGCTGCTGCGCGCGCAGTTCGGCCTGCGGATGCAGGCTGCGACCCAGCAACTCAGCAACACCAGCCAATTGAAGAAGGTCCGACGCGACATCGCGCGCGTGCGCACCATGATGAGGGAAAAGGCGGTCAAGTGAGCGAGAAACCGACGACGAATCCGCGGCAGCTGACGGGCCGCGTCGTAAGCGACAAGATGCAGAAGACCGTGGTAGTGCGCGTCGAGCGCCGCGTACGCGACCCGCTGATGGGCAAGACCATCACTCGCAGCCGCAAGTATCACGCGCACGTGGAATCCGGCGAGTTCCGGGAGGGGGACCTGGTCGAGATCGCGGAGTGCCGGCCCGTGTCGCGCACGAAGTCCTGGCGCGTCACGCGTCTTGTGGAGAAGTCGAAGGCCGTCTAGAATTCGGGTCCCCCACGAGCCGGCGTTGCCGGTTCGAACAGCAGGGGTCCAAGACTGCCCGCGCAAGCACCACGTCGTCGATGCGGAGCAAGTTGGAGCGGAGAGAAAGCAAATGATTCAGATGCAGTCCGTATTGGACGTGGCCGACAACACCGGCGCGCGTGCCGTGATGTGCATCAAGGTGCTGGGCGGCTCCAAGCGCCGCTACGCCTCCATCGGCGACGTGATTCGGGTGAGCGTCAAGGATGCGGCGCCTCGCGGGCGAGTGAAGAAGGGCGAGATCTATCACGCCGTGGTGGTACGCACAGCCAAGGGCGTGCGCCGCTCCGACGGCTCGCTAATCCGCTTCGACCGCAATGCGGCGGTGCTGCTCACCCCTAAGCTCGAGCCGATCGGTACGCGGATCTTCGGCCCGGTGACGCGCGAGCTGAGGACCGAGCGCTTCATGAAGATCGTGTCGCTCGCGCCGGAGGTGCTGTGATGCGGAGGATTCGAAAGGGCGATGAAGTCGTGGTGCTGGCCGGGCGCGACAAGGGCAAGCGCGGCACGGTGCTGCGCCGCATCGACGCGCAGCACGTCGTAGTCGAAGGCGTGAACCGGGTGAAGAAGCACCAGCGGCCCAATCCGATGAAGGGCCAGACCGGGGGCATCGTGGACAAGGACATGCCAATCCACGTCTCCAACGTGGCGCTCTTCAACCCCGGTACGAAGAAGGCGGATCGCGTCGGCGCCAGGAGGCTCGAGGACGGGCGCAAGGTACGCGTGTTCAAAGGAAACGGCGAGCAGGTGGACGCTTAAACATGGCCAAGGAAGACAAGTCGAAGCAGGAAAAACCCGAGCGCAAGGCCGGGCCGCCGCATGTGCAGAAGCCGAAGAAGGAGGCGCCGGCCCCCAAGAAGGAGGCGAAACCAGCCGCGCCCGAGCAGCCCGCGCCGCCGCCGCGCCTCGGCCAGTACTACCGGGACAAGGTCGTTCCAGACCTCATGCAGAAGTTCGGCTACAAGACCGTGATGCAGGTGCCGCGCCTGCGGAAGATCACGATCAACATGGGCGTAGGCGAAACCACCTCCGACAAGAAGGTGCTCGACAGCGCCGTCGCCGACATGACGAAGATCGCGGGGCAGAAGCCCGTGGTCACGAAGGCTCGCCGCTCGATCGCGAACTTCAAGGTGCGCGCCGGGTTCCCGGTCGGCTGCATGGTGACCCTGCGCGGGACGCGCATGTACGAGTTCCTCGACAGGCTGGTGAACATCGCCATGCCGCGCATCCGCGATTTCCGCGGAGTCTCCAATCGCGCTTTCGACGGCCGCGGCAACTACAGCCTTGGATTCAAGGAGCAGATCATCTTCCCCGAGATCGATTACGACAAGATCGACGCGCTGCGTGGCATGAATATCGCCATCACCACCAGCGCGAAGACCGACGACGAGGCGCGCGCCCTGCTCGCAGCGTTCCGGTTTCCGTTCAAGCACTGAAAGAGAGCCACATGGCAAAGCTCGCACTGAAGCTCCGGGATCAAAGGCGCCGCAAGACGGTTGAAAAGTTCAAGGCCAAGCGGACGGCGCTGCTCGAGATCATCCATGACTCGCGCGCGTCGGACGAGGCGCGCGAGGAAGCGCGCGCCAAGCTGCAGAAGCTGCCGCGCGACGCGTCGCCGGTCCGGCTGCGCAACCGCTGCGCGCTCACGGGGCGGCCGCGCGGCGTCTATCGCAAGTTCGGCTTGGGCCGGAACAAGCTTCGCGACCTCGCGCTGAAAGGCGAGGTACCGGGCGTCATCAAGGCAAGCTGGTAGCCCATGAGGGCAAGGAGAGCACGATGAGCATGAGCGACCCGATCGCGGACATGCTGACCCGTATCCGCAATGCGCAGATGGTCGGGCATGCCGAGGTGGTGATGCCCGCCTCGCGGCTGAAGGCGTCGATCGCCAAGGTGCTGAAGGACGAGGGATACATCGAGGACTACGCGCTGCGGGACGATGGCGCGCGCAAGGAGCTGCGCATCGGCCTGAAGTACTACGCGGGCCGGCCGGTCATCGAGCGGCTGGAGCGAGTCTCCAAGCCGGGCTTGCGCGTCTACCGCCGCCGCGACGACATTCCCAGGGTCATGAACGGCCTCGGGGTGGCGATTCTGTCCACCTCGCGTGGCGTCATGACCGACCGCAAGGCCCGCGCCGACGGCGTGGGCGGCGAAATTCTCTGCATCGTCGCCTGAGGTCCGGCCATGTCGCGAATCGCAAAATTCCCCATTCCACTGCCCAAGGGCGTCGAGGTCACCGTTGCCTCCGGCACGATCTCCGTCAAGGGTCCGCTCGGCACCATGTCGCGCGCGGCGGATCCCAACGTGGCGATCGAGAGGAACGGCGAGACGCTGGTATGCAAGGCGCTCGGGAACTCGCGGCACGCCAACGCCATGTCGGGAACCATGCGCGCCCTGGTCGCCAACATGGTGACCGGCGTTAGCAAGGGCTTCGAGAAGCGCCTCGCGCTGGTCGGCGTGGGCTTTCGCGCCCAGGCGCAGGGCGACAAGCTCAACATGACGCTCGGCTTCTCGCACCCCGTAGTGCACCAGATGCCAAAGGGCATCAAGGTCGCGACACCGACACAGACCGAGATCGTGCTCAGCGGAATCGACAAGCAGCTCGTCGGTCAGGTCGCTGCGGAAGTGCGCAGCCATCGCGCGCCGGAACCCTACAAGGGCAAGGGCGTGCGCTACGCCGACGAGGTTATCGTGCTGAAGGAAACGAAGAAGAAATAGCTGCCATGAGCGACAAGACCACTTCCCGACTGCGGCGCGCGCGACAGACGCGGCTGAAGATCCGCGAGGTCGGCGCCATTCGCCTGACCGTGCACCGCACGAACACGAATATCTACGCGCAGATCACCTCTCCCGCAGGGGACCGGGTGCTCGCGAGCGCCTCCACCGTGGAGAAGGAAGTCCGCGCGCAGCTGAAGAGCGGCGGCAACCGCAAGGCGGCCGAGCTGATCGGCCAGCGCATCGCGGCAAAGGCAAGGGAAAAAGGCATCGAGAGTGTCGCCTTCGACCGCGCGGGCTATCGCTACCACGGTCGGGTGAAGGCGCTCGCTGAGGCCGCCCGTGCGGGTGGACTTAAGTTCTAAGAGGGCCGGAGTTCTAACGAGGGCATATGGCGAAGATTCAACCGAGGATGCAGCACGAAGAGCGAGGCGACGGCCTGCGCGAGAAGATGGTCGCCGTCAATCGCGTCACCAAAGTCGTCAAGGGAGGACGCGTGCTTGGCTTCGCGGCGCTTACCGTGGTGGGCGACGGCGACGGCGGGGTCGGCATGGGTAAGGGTAAGGCGCGCGAGGTGCCCGTCGCGGTGCAGAAGGCGATGGAGGAGGCGCGGCGCAAGCTCTTCAAGGTGAAGCTCAAGAATGGCACGCTGCACCACCGCGTCACCGGCCGTCACGGCTCGGCCAAGGTTCTGATGCAGCCGGCTTCGGAAGGCACCGGCATCATCGCCGGCGGCCCCATGCGAGCGGTATTCGAGGTGATGGGCGTGACCAACGTGCTCGCCAAGTGCTTCGGCTCCACCAATCCCTATAACGTGGTGCGGGCCACGCTGAACGGGCTGCGTGCGATGAGCACGCCGGCCGAGATCGCGGCGCGCCGCGGCAAGACCGTCGAGGAGATCACCGGGTGAAGAAAGTCAGGGTCCGGCTCGTCAAAGGCCTGGCCGGGTGCAAGCAGGGCCATCGCGACACGGCGCGCGGCCTGGGGCTCAAGAGGATCAACCAAGTCGTTGAGCTCGACGACTCTCCCGCCGTGCGCGGCATGATCAACCGCATCAACTATCTCGTCCGTATCGAGGACTAGCGCATGCGACTCAACACGCTGAAGCCGGCCCCCGGGGCCAACCAGGACCGCCACCGCGTCGGCCGCGGCGTCGGCTCGGGCTGGGGCAAGACCGCGGGGCGGGGCCACAAGGGTCAGAAGGCACGCTCCGGAGGCTTCCACAAGCGCGGCTTCGAGGGCGGGCAGATGCCCCTGCACCGCCGGCTGCCGAAGCGCGGCTTCAACTCCCCAACCCGCGAGGACATCGCGGAAGTGCGGCTGAGCGAACTCGAGGCGCTGCCAGGAAGCGACGTGGATCTTGCCGCGCTTCGGGCGGCCGGGATCGTCTCGCGGAAGGCCCTCGGGGCGAAGATCATCCTTTCCGGCAAGCTGTCGAAGAAGCTCAACGTCAAGGGCGACGTGAGGGTATCCAAGGGCGCGCGCGCGGCGATCGAGGGCCTGGGCGGCAAGGTGCTGGTCGTGGAGGCCGCGGCGCCGGCGAAGAAGCTGCCGAAGAAGGCCGAGGGGGCGAAGAAGGCCTAGATGGCGACGCTCCCCAACGTCGGCAAGGCGGGTCGCTACGGGGACCTCAAGCGGCGGCTGCTCTTCATGCTCGGCGCGCTCGTGGTGTTTCGCATCGGCGCGCACATTCCCGTCCCCGGCATCGATCCGAACGTGCTCGCCGACCTTTTCCGGGGCCAGCAGGGCGGGATCCTCGGCATGTTCAACATGTTCTCGGGTGGCGCGCTATCGCGCTTCACCATCTTTGCCCTGGGCATCATGCCGTACATCTCCGCCTCGATCATCATGCAGCTGATGACAGCGGTAAGCCCGCACCTCGAGCAGCTGCGCAAGGAGGGCGAGTCCGGGCGGCGCAAGATTACGCAGTACACGCGCTACGGCACGGTGTTTCTCGCGCTTTTCCAGGCTACCGGCATCTCCATCGCCCTCGAATCTCAGCCAGGGCTGGTTCTGGAGCCGGGGCTTATGTTCCGCCTCACGACCATAACGACGCTCGTCACCGGCACGATGTTCATCATGTGGCTCGGCGAGCAGATCACCGAGCGGGGGCTAGGCAACGGCATCTCGATCATCATCTTCGCCGGCATCGTCGCCGGCCTGCCGAGCGCCATCGCGGGCACCCTCGAGCTCGTGCGTACGGGCGCGATGCACCCCCTCACGGCGCTTGTGATCGCGGTGGGCGTCGTGGTGGTCACTGCGGTGGTGTGCTTCGTGGAGCGAGGCCAGCGCAAGATTCTCGTCAACTACGCCAAGCGACAGGTCGGAAACCGGGTCTATGGCGGCCAGAGCTCGCATCTGCCGTTCAAACTCAACATGTCGGGCGTGATTCCGCCGATCTTCGCGAGCTCGCTCATCCTCTTCCCCGCGACGCTGCTCGGGTGGTTCGGCACGGGGGAGGGCATGATCTGGCTGCGGGACATCGCCGGCACTTTGACCCCGGGGCAGCCGATCTACGTGCTGCTGTACGCCGCGCTGATCATCTTCTTTTGCTTCTTCTACACGGCGCTCCAGTACAACCCCAAGGAGACCGCGGACAACCTGAAGAAGTCCGGCGCCTTCGTCCCGGGCATCCGTCCCGGGGACCAGACGGCCCGCTATCTCGAGAGGATCTTGACGCGGCTGACGCTCGCCGGTGCGATCTACGTGACCCTCGTGTGCCTGCTGCCCGAGTTCCTGATCCTGCGCTGGAACGTGCCGTTCTACTTCGGCGGGACCTCGCTCCTCATCATCGTCGTAGTGACGATGGATTTCATGGCCCAGGTCCAGGCCTACGTCATGACGCACCAGTACGAAAGCCTGCTACGCAAGGCCAACTTCAAGGGAGGCATGCCGGTTCGCTGATGGCGAAGGAAGACGTCATCGAGATGCAGGGCGAAGTCGTGGAGAACCTACCCAACGCCACCTTTCGCGTGAAGCTGGAGAACGGGCACACGATCCACGCCTTCATCTCGGGGAAGATGCGGATGAACTACATCCGAATCCTGCCGGGCGACAAGGTGACGGTGCAGATGACGCCCTACGACTTGACGAAGGGCCGGATCACGTTCAGAGCAAAGTGAGGCGACGATGAAGGTCATGGCTTCGGTGAAGAAGATCTGCCGCAAATGCAAGATCGTGCGACGCAAGGGGGTGGTGCGCGTGATTTGCGCCGACCCGCGTCACAAGCAGCGTCAGGGTTGATAAGACCTTGACTGGACAGTTATAATTTCAGGTTACGCCTAGGGCAGGGGCAGTTATGGCACGCATCGCAGGAATCAACATTCCCAACCACCAGCACGCGGAGATCGCGCTGACCGCGATCTACGGCATCGGCCGCGCGCGCGCGCAGGCGCTCTGCGCCGCCGCCGGCGTGCAGGGCTCGCGCAGGATCAAGGATCTCACCGACGCGGAGCTCGACCGCATCCGCGAAAGCGTTTCGCGCTTCACCGTTGAGGGCGACCTTCGCCGGGAGGTCTCCATGTCGGTCAAACGGCTCATGGATCTCGGCTGCTACCGTGGACACCGCCATCGCAAGGGCCTGCCCGTGCGCGGCCAGCGCACGCGCACCAACGCCCGCACCCGCAAGGGCCCGAGGAAAGCCGCCATCAAACTCAACGTTCCAGCAGGGAAGGCTGCCTAAATGGCCAGCAGGAATACACCGACACGCCAGGAGCTGCAGCAGACCGCCGCGGCGCGCGCACGCAAGAAGGTCAAGAAGAACGTATCCGAGGGCATCGCCCACGTGCATGCGTCGTTCAACAACACCATCGTCACCATCACCGACCGGCAGGGCAACACGCTATCGTGGGCGACCTCGGGGCACGCCGGATTCAAGGGCTCACGCAAGTCCACGCCGTTCGCCGCGCAGGTCGCGGCGGAGCGGGCCGGGCGCGGCGCGCAGGAGTGCGGGGTGAAGAACATCGAGGTGCGCATCAAGGGGCCCGGGCCCGGCCGCGAATCGGCGGTGCGCGCACTCAACGCGATCGGCCTGAAGATTTCCAGCATCGCGGATGTGACCCCCATTCCGCACAACGGCTGCCGGCCGCCGAAGCGCCGCCGCGTCTAATCAGGAGAACGCATGGCCAGGAACACCGACAAATGCCGCCATTGCCGCAGGGAAGGCGAGAAGCTCTACTTGAAAGGCGAGAAGTGCTTTACCGACAAGTGCCCAGTTGAGCGTCGGGCGTACGCGCCTGGCCAGCATGGTCAGAAGAGCGGCGCGCGGCTGTCCGACTACGGCAAGCAGCTGCGTGAGAAACAGAAGCTGCGGCGCACTTACGGCGTGCTCGAGCGCCAGTTCCGAAACACCTACGCCGAGGCGGCGCGCTCCAAGGGGGTGACCGGCGAGCGGCTGCTGCAGCTTCTCGAGTCGCGGCTCGACAACGTCGCCTACCGCATGGGGTTCGGTGCCTCGCGCGCGGAGGCACGCCAGGTCGTGCGCCATAACGGCGTCCTGGTGAACGGCAAGCGCGTGAATATCCCGTCTTACAACTTGCGTCCTGGTGACACCGTCGAAGTCGCCTCCAAAGCGAAGGAGCACCTGCGCATCAAGGCCGCCGCCGAGGCGGCCGCATCCCGCGGCCTGCCGGAATGGCTGGAGGTCGACGCCAAAGGGCTCAAAGGCACCCTCAAAGCGATGCCCGCGCGCGCTGACCTGCCGCAGACGATCAACGAAAGCCTTGTCATCGAGTTGTACTCGAAGTAACAGGATCCGAAAATGCCCCAATCGGGATTTCTCAAGCCGAGAATTGTTGACGTTCAGAACTTGTCCCCGAACCACGCGCGGGTGACCATGGAGCCGTTCGAGCGCGGTTATGGCCACACGCTCGGCAATGCGCTGCGCCGTGTGCTGCTCTCCTCGATGCCGGGCTACGCGCCCACGGAGGTGCAGATCGCCGGCGTGGTGCACGAGTACTCCACACTCGACGGTGTGCGCGAGGACGTGGTCGACATCCTGCTCAACCTCAAGGGGGTGGTGTTCCGGCTGCACAACCGCGCGGAAGCGATCCTTTCCCTCAAGAAGAAGGGCGACGGGCCAGTGACCGCGGCGGACATCGAGCCCGCGCACGACGTGGAGATCGTGAACCCCGATCACGTCGTTGCGCACCTCGCCCCCGGCGGCAAGCTCGAGATGCAGGTCAAGGTGGAGTCGGGCAGAGGCTACGTTCCTGGGAACATGCGCTACCTGCTCGAGGAGACCAAGGGCATTGGCCGGGTCATCCTCGACGCCTCATTCAGCCCGGTGCGCCGCGTGTCCTATTCGGTGGAGTCGGCACGCGTCGAGCAGCGTACCGACCTCGACAAGCTCATCATGGATATCGAGACCAACGGCGCAATCGAGCCGGAGGAGGCCATCCGCTACGCCGCCCGCGTGCTCGTGGACCAGCTTTCGGTCTTCGCGCAGCTCGAGGGCACGTCGCTGCCGACGGAGCAGCCCAAGTCGCCCGCGGTGGACCCGATCCTGCTGCGCCCGGTCGACGACCTCGAGCTCACCGTGCGCTCGGCCAACTGCCTCAAGGCGGAGAACATCTATTACATCGGCGACCTGATCCAGCGCACCGAGACTGAGCTTCTCAAGACCCCCAACCTCGGGCGCAAGTCGCTCAACGAGATCAAGGAAGTGCTCGCCTCCCGCGGGCTCACGCTCGGCATGAAACTCGAGAATTGGCCGCCCGCCGGCCTCGAGCACCGCGCCTAAAGGATCCCGCATGCGCCACGGAAGCGGACTTCGCAAGCTCAACCGCACGAGCAGCCATCGCCTCGCGATGCTGCGCAACATGACGGTATCCTTGCTGAGGCACGAGGAGATCACCACCACGTTGCCAAAGGCGAAGGAGCTGCGCCGGGTGGTCGAGCCGATCATCACGCTGGGCAAGAAGCCCTCGCTCGCCAACCGAAGGCTCGCCTTCGACCGCCTGCGCGATCGCGGCATGGTGGAGAAGCTCTTCGAACAGCTCGGGCCGCGCTATGCGAAGCGCAACGGCGGCTACCTACGCATCCTGAAGACTGGCTTGCGCAAGGGCGACAATGCGCCGCTCGCGCTCGTCACGCTGCTCGACCAGCCCGAGTCGCAGGCGGAAGCCCCGGCAGTCGATGCGAAGAAGGGCGCGAAGAAGGAAGAAGCCAAAGCTGCCGGATGAGCGGCAGGCTCGCGGGAAAGGTCGCGATCGTCACCGGGGCCGGCTCGAGCGGCCCCGAGCTCGGCAACGGCAAGGCCACCGCCATCCTCTTCGCCCGCGAGGGCGCCAAGGTTCTCTGCGCCGACGCGGTCGAGGAGCGCGCACAGGCGACGGTCGAAACCATCACGAAGGAAGGCGGTGTCGCCTGTGCCTGGCGCGCGGACGTCTCCAGGGCGGCGGACTGCGAAGCCATGGTGGAGGCGGCGGTCGAGCGCTACGGCAGGCTCGACATCCTCGACAACAACGTCGGCATCTCCGTGCGCGCCGACGTGGTGGAGGTCACCGAAGAGCAGTGGGATCGGGTCATGGCGGTGAACGTGAAAAGCATCATGCTCACCGCCAAGTACGCTGTCCCGCACATGGCGCGTCGCGGTGGCGGCTCGATCATCAACATCTCTTCGATCGCGGCGCTGCGGGCGAACCAGAGCACTCCTTATTCCACTTCCAAGGCGGCCGTCATCGGCATCACGCGCTCGATGGCGGGCGACCACGGGCGTCAGGGCATTCGCGTCAACTGCATCGTCCCGGGGCAGATCTACGGCCCGATGGTGGCGCCGCGCATGGACGCCGCGCTGCGCGAGACGCGCAGGCAGGCATCCGCTCTCGGCACCGAGGGCAACGGCTGGGACGTCGCGTGGGCCGCGGTATTCCTGGCGAGCGACGAGGCCCGCTGGATCACGGGCGTCGCGCTGCCCGTGGACGCAGGCTTTCTCCTCATGAGCCCCACCACGCATGCCCGCCTCGCGCAGCAGCAGTTCTAGCCCGGAATGACGATAGCCCGGTAGTCGTTAACGTTGGTGCGCGTCGGGCCGGTCATCACCAGCGCGCCCGCGGCGCGGAAAAAGCCGTAGCTGTCGTGCCGATCGAGGAAGTCCGCGGCGCCCGGCCGCCGCACGAACTCCGGGGCCCAGACCGCACCGGCATTGTCCTCGGAGCCGTCGATACCATCGGTGTCGGCGGCGATGGCCCAGAGGTCCGGGTTCTCGATGCCTAGCGACAGCAGAAACTCCGTGCACCGGCCGCCGCGCCCGCCTTCGCCTTCGATGGTGACGGTGCACTCGCCGCCGGAGATGATCGCCGCCGGCCCCCTGGTCTCGCGGGCGAGGAGCGCCTGCTCGCGGCCGACCTCGCGCGCTTCGCCCGTGATCGTGTCGCCGAGAACGATCGGCGGGATGCTGCTGCGCTGGAACACCGCCGCGGCGGCTTCGAGCGAGCGGCGCGCGGTCGCGATGACCTTGTTCCGCGCGCTCACCGACTTCGGGCTCTCGGAGAACGCACCGTCATAGGCGATGCGGTACTTCGCTAGGATCGCCTTCGCGTCGTCGATCGTCGTGGGGTCGGACGCGCAGGGACCCGAGGCAATGTGGGTGGGATCGTCGCCGACCACGTCCGAGATGATCAGGGCGACGACCGGCGCGCGCGATGCAGCGGCGAGCCGACCGCCGGCGATAGCCGAAAGATGCTTGCGCACCGTGTTCATCTCTTGGATGGTCGCACCGCTGCGGAGCAGATCGCCGGTAAGCGACTTGAGCTGCGCCATCGACACGCCGGGCGCCGGCAGCGCAAGCAGGCTCGAGCCGCCACCCGACAGGAGCGCGAGAAGCAGATCGTCCGGCCCGAGGCGCTTCACCTGGGAAAGGATCTCGCGGGCCGCAGCCTCTCCGGTCTCGTTCGGAACCGGGTGCCCCGCTTCCACTACACGAATACATTTGGTAGGCAAACCGTGCCCGTAGCGCGTGATCGCGATGCCTTCCACGCTGTGCAGCTCCCGCTCAACAGCGACCGCCATCGACGCGGCGGCCTTGCCGGCGGCGGCGACGAAGATGCGCCCCTTCGGCGGGGGCGGCAGGTGGGCGGCGACAATCTGGAGTGGGTCGGCCGCCGCGACGGCGGCGCGGAAGCTCTCCTCGAGCAGCTTCCGCATTAGCCGGGCGCGAAACTCTCTTTCGCGGCCCCGCGGCCCAGCCCGTAGAACTTGGGGTATGCCTCGCGGAACGCCTGCTGAATCTCCTCGACCGGGACGTCGGCGTGCGCGCCGCGATCGCGCAGGTACTCCATATGGCGCCGGTTGTCCTCGTCGAAGGGGTGAAAGATCGAGTCCTCACGGCCGTCGAACTCCAGGGGCCGCACGCGAAAGCGGGTGCACAGGCCGAGGTTGAACGCGGGTGTCGCCTTCACCCAGCGACCCTCGAGGAGCAGCTCGGTGTAGCCGTGGTACACGAAGAGGTCCGTTCCCATCGTCTCCGCGAGGCGCGGGGAAGTGAGATGGTTCTTCACGTCCGCGAAGCCCACGCGCGCCGGGATGCCGGTCGCGCGCGCCACGGCCGCAAGCAGCGACGCCTTGCCGACGCAGAAGCCCTGGTTTGCATCGAGGACAGCCGACGCCTGGAAGACCTGCGGGTCGGAGAAGTCGAGGAACGGGTTGTACGGGATGCCGTCGCGCACCGCGTAGTACAGGGCGACGGCGCGCTCGCGATCGTCCTTCCCGGCGGAATGCTTCCGCGAGAACGCAACGACGGCGGGATGGTCGCTGTCGACGTAGCGCCCGGGCGCCAGGTATTCCATCACTTGTCTAACTTCATGAGGCGCAGCGCGCCCTGGAAGAGCGCGCTCTTCTGCTCCGCCAGCCCGTCGAGCACCGAGAAGTGGTTGCGGCCCGGCATGGGGATGTTCCCGGCGAACGCCGCGCGCCAGCGCTCGCCGAGCAGCGCATTCTGACGGTGGAACTCGCTCGACTCGTCGCCTCCGACGCACGTCATCACCGGCGCGCGTGTAGCCGGCGGCATGAATGCCGGGGAGAGCTTGAGGGCGAGGCCATCGTCGAGGCGCAGGTCCGGCTGCAGGAAATCGACGTGCTGCAGCGGCCGCAGGTCATAGAGGCCGCTCAGTGCGAGGCCACCCTTCCACAGGTCCTTCGGCAGCCGCCGGTCGAAGATCGGCCACAGCGCGCACATCAGCATGGCGGCGAGGTGACCGCCGGCGGAATGGCCGGACACGTACAAGCGGTCCTGGTCCATCCCGTATTCCTCGGCGTGCAGCCAGAGCCAGCGGCTGGCGCGCAGCATCTGCCGCACGATCTCGTCCATCGTGACCGTCGGGCAGAGGTCGTAGTTCACCACGGCAAGGGAGACCCCGGCGTCGACCCACGCGGGCGCAAGGAACGAGCAGTCCTTCTTGTCGAGAGCGCGCCAGTAGCCGCCATGGACGAACATCATGCACGTCCCGTCGCCCTTGCGCGCCGGGAAGATGTCGATCGTCTCTCCCGGCATGTCGCCGTAGCGCCGGTCGAGGTAGCAGGTCATGGTGTTGCGTGCGCGGAGCGACGCCTCGCTCCACCGCGCGAAGTACTGGGGATGGTCGGGAACCAGCTCGCGGTTGTTGTATTCCCGGCTGAGGAAGGCGCTGTCCGGCGCGTTCATCCCCGATGCTCCCGCCACAGGCCGAGCGCTTCCTGCACCGGACGGTCCGAGAAGGAGAAGAGGACGGTCTCGGCGTCCGCGCGAAGCTCCAGCGGCGCCCATGACGGCACGACGAAGGTGTCGCGCGGCTCGAACTCGTACGTTTGAGCGCCGATGCGCGCGGATCCCTTGCCTTCGACCACCGAGTAGACCGTCGCGTCGGTCGAGCGGTAGGCGCGGGTGGCGAAGCCATTGGGTAGCAGCTGGATGAAGGCGCCGATGGTCGGCATGGCAGGGCCGCCGGTGAGCGGATTGGTGAACTGCATCTTCCAGCCGTGCCAGGCGTCCGTCGCCTGGTCGCGCGCGAGACCCACGAGGGACTCGCGGCTTCGGGCATAGGGATAGTTGAAGATCGGGGAGGTCTTGCCGAAGGGCGCCGCGGCGCCGAGGGGCATCAGGTTGTTGCCGAAGCGCGCGGTGGACGCGCCTTCGCTGCGCGATACCGGCTGCACTTCCTCGGGGAAGGGCTCGTGGAACTGGGCGCCGAACGTCTGGACGATGCGAATGTCGAGGCCGTCCATCCACACCACCGGCTCCGAGCCCGGGTTGCCGTGGTCGTGCCAGGTCCAGGAGGGCGTGATGATGAAGTCGCCCGGATGCATGACGGTGCGCTCGCCGTCGACCGCGGTGTAGGCGCCGGTGCCCTCGACGATGAAGCGCAGCGCCGACTGCGAGTGCCGGTGGCTGGGCGCGATCTCGCCGGGCAGGATGAGCTGCAGGCCGGCGTACAGACTCTGGGTGATGCACGACTCGCCACGCATGCCCGGGTTCTCGAGGATCAGGACCCGTCGCACCGCCTCGCGGGCAGTGATGAGCTCGCCCGCCTCCATCAGGTAGGGCCGCGCCTCGCTGTACTTCCAGAGGGCGGGCTTGCAGGGGGTCGCGGGCTCGTTCGGGATCAGGTTGTGCAGGACCTCCCACAGGGGGGCAAGGTCGTGCTTGTCCATGCGCCGATAGAGATCCTGGCGCGCCGCGCGGTTCTTGGGCTGGGGAACACTGGCCATGACATTTTTCCCTGCGAAAAGGCGATTCTACGTGCGGCCGACTGGCTTGAGCCACATGACCGGCTTTCCCAGGGTCGAGCCGAGCGCCTTGCCCTCGGGGTCGGCGAGCGCCGCCTCGCGCGCCTTGCGGATCGCGGCGGCCTGCTGCCGCACTTCGGAGGTAGGCGGGTTCTCGACCAGGGCGTCGACGATGGCGAGGAAGTTCGCCTTGCCTCGGCGGTGGGTCTCGCCGTAGCCCTTGATCAGGTTGGCGCAGGCTGCGACCTCGAGCGCGAGCGCGGCGTCGCGCTTCGCGGCTTCGGCGACGAGCGCGAGCCAGCGCTCGATGAGCGCCTGCTCCTCGCGGTAGCGGTGGCTGTAGGGACGCAGCGGGCGCAGCCAGGCGAGCGAGCGCACGAGGAGGAACCCGGGGAGGCCGGAGGTGCGGATGTGCATGCCCACGTTGTAGGCGTCGAGCTTGCCGCGGCGCTCCGCCCAGTCCATGAGGCGCCTGCCGAGGAAGGCGGGCAGGATCGAGGCGAACTCCTCGACGCCGGGCTTGAGGTAGTCGATCACCACCACCGGCTCGCCTTCCTTGGCGCCAACCTCGCTGCGTACTCGCTGGAAGCGGGTGCTTCTGGTCTTGAGGTCGGCGACGCGGATGATGTCCTCGAAGCTCATCCACACCGCGAGGAGGCGGGCGACCTCCGCCGCCAGTTTCCGATCCCCGGGCAGGAAGGGCCGCACCCGTTCCTCATATAGGGCGGCATAGCGCTCGCCCTGGTAGTCGATGAGGCGCTCGCGCCCGAGCCGGACGATCTCGTCGAGCTCGGTCGCGCGCCTGGGCGCCGCCGCCTCAGCGGGCGGCTTGCGCTGGCCTGCGGCGATCTCGTAGCCAGCGGCGAAGCCGCGCAGGCTCGCTTCCGCGCCCCGGCCACCGCGGCGGATCGCCTGCTCGCATGCCTCCCGCGCGAGCGGCAGCACGCCGCTGCCCGCCATCGCGCCGTAGAGCACCGCGTTGATCACCGTGCCGCTTTCTTGCGCGAGCTCGCGCATGTCGAACATCACCGCGTGCTTCGCGAGCTGCGCGGCTGCCTCGACCACGCGCGAGGACTCGAAGCGGCCGTCGGCCATCTGCATCTTCTCCACCGTGGCGTAGATGCGGTGCGTCGAGGCGATGAGCGTGGTGCGCTCGGGGCTCACGAAGCCGTTCTGCATGGCGCGGCCGGCCTCGACGAGCTCGGAGGCCACCATGATGTCGACATTGCCCGGGCTGGGTGTGAGCGAGAGGACGGGCTCTTTTCCCCCGAGTTCCCCCCTTGAGGCCGGAAAGATCTCCAGATAGTACGTGGTGGCGCCGGTGCGCTGCGCAACGCCGGGAATGGAGGTCGCCTGCGCGGGAAGCCCGGTTGCGGTGGCCGCTTCCATCAGCCAGTCGGCCATGACGCCGCCGCCTTCGCCGCCCAGGGCGGCGATGAGGATGGTGATGGGACGCTCGGGAAGGCTCATAGGAATCGACTCAGGAGGCGGTCCCACGTGCTCGGGTTCTGGATCACCTCGGCGCGGTAGAACGAAGGGCAGAGGACGGCGGCATGCGCATTCTCGCCGCACAGGCCGCAGCCGACGCAGCCGTCGATGACGCTCGCCACCGGGTCGCGGCGCAGCGGGTCGGGATTGTCCTTCACGGTGAGCGTCGGGCAGCCCGACAGGCGGATGCAGGAGTGGTCGCCGGTGCAGGTGTCTTCGTCCACGCCGTACTTCACGCGCACCGTTCGCCTTCCCTCGGATAACTGCTTCGAGACGAAAGGCCGCAGGCGGCGCTGGCGCTCGAGCTGGCATTCGCCCTCGGCCACGATCACCTTGAGTCCCTTGTAGGCGGTGCTCATCGCCTCCTTGTAGACCTTGGCGACCTCGCCGACCTTGTAGTTGTTCACCGTGCGCAGCCACTTCACGCCCAGCCCGGTCAGCGTGTCCTCGATCGTGCGGTCGGCGTGCGCGGCGCTCTTGCCGACCGCCACCATGCGCGCGTCCTCCGGCGGCGAGGAGAGGAGCTCCTGCGTGCCGGTGGCGGACGCATAGCCGTTTTTCATGATCACCAGCACGCCGTCGCCCTTGTTCATCAGGTTGGAGGCGACGCCGGAGAGCAGCCCGTTGTGCCAGAAGCCGCCGTCGCCCATGATCGCGACCGGCCGGCGCGAGGACATCGGCGCGACTCCCGCCGCCGAGGCGAGGCTCATGCCGTAGCCGAGCAGCGTATTGCCCTGCGAGAACGGCTCGAACGAGCCGAAGCAGTGGCAGCCGACGTCCATCGACACGTGCGGCCGGCCGATGTCCTGCGCCACCAGCTTCATCGCCGAGAACACCGGCCGCTCCGGACAGCCGGTGCAGAAGGTCGGCGGTCGCAACGGCAGCGCGCCGAGCAGCTCGCCCGCGCTCTGACGGGTCGCCGCGACGCTTTTCAACCATTCGTCTCCTGAAGAAAGGCTGAGGTGCGGCGCATGCTGCCCGAGGAACTTGGAGAGGCCGCGGACTAGCGCTTCGACGTTGTAGTCGCCGGCCATATGCATGCAATCCTTGCCGTGCAGCTTGGCCTGCACGTCGGCGCGGCGCAGGAACGTGGCGATCTCCTGCTCGATGAACTCAGGCTGCCCTTCCTCGAGCACGAGGATGGCCTTCCTGGAGGCGCAGAAGGAGGTGATCTCTTCGGGCACGAGGGGATAGACGCAGTTCAACGTGAGGATCGGAATGCGGCTCGCGCCGAAGGGATCGGCGAGTTCCAGGATGCCGAGCGCCCGCTGCAGGCCGTTGTAGAGCCCGCCCTGGACGATGATGCCCAAGGCTTTCTCGGCGCCGTCGAAGTGCTCGTTCAGCCTGTTCTCCAGGATGAACTTGCGCGCCGCGGGAAGGCGCACCTCGGACTTCAGCTTCTCCTGGCGGAAGGTGGCCGGAGGGTGCGCCAGTCGGTCGTAGATGAACTCCTTCGGCGGCCCATCGAGCTTCTCCCGGGTGGAAACCTTCGGCGCGACGTTGCGCTTCGCCGCGAAGCTGCCGCGGACGTGGCAGGCGCGAATGCGCAGCTCCATCATCACCGGCGTGCTCGAGGCCTCCGAGAGCTCGAATCCCTTCTCTACCATGCGCACGATGGTCGGCAGGTTCGGGCGCGGGTCGAGGAGCCAGATGAGCGACTTCAGCGCGAAGGCGTGGCTGCGCTCCTGCGCCACCACGCCGCCCTCGCCATAGTCCTCGCCCAGCACGATGAGCGTGCCGCCCATGACGCCCGCACTCGCGAGGTAGGACAGCGCATCGGCCGCGACGTTGGTGCCGACGATCGATTTCCAGGTCACCGCGCCGCGCGCGGGGTAGTTGATCGACGCCCCGAGCATCGCTGCCGCGGAAGCCTCGCTCGTGCACGCCTCGACGTGCACGCCGAGGTCGTCCATGTAGTCGCGCGCCTGCACCATGACGTCGAGCAGGTGCGACACCGGCGCGCCCTGGTAGCCGCCGACGTAGGAGACGCCGGACTGCAGCAGCGCCTTGGTCACGGCGAGAATGCCTTCGCCGTGGAAGGTCTCGCCGTCGCCCAGGCGGAGCGACTCTATTTCCCTATTGAATTGCCGTTCCACAGCTTGTCCCACCAAGTCGGGTTCTGGATCACTTCGGCGCGGTAGAAGGAGGGGCAGAGCACGGCGGCGTGCGCGTTCTCGCCGCAGAGGCCGCAGCCGACGCAGCCCTCGATCACGGTCGCCACCGGGTCGCGCCGCAGCGGGTCCGGGTTGTCCTTGATGGTGAGTGTCGGGCAGCCGGAGAGCCGGATGCAGGAGTGGTCGCCGGTGCAGGTGTCCTCGTCCACCCCGTACTTCACCCGCACCACCCGTTCCCCGGAAGACAATTTCTTGGAAACAACCGGCTTGAGCTTGCGCTGGCGCTCGAGCTGGCACTCGCCTTCCGCGATGATGACCTTGAGGCCCTTCTCCTTCGCCGTCATGGCCTCCTTCAGCGTCTTCGCGACTTCGCCGACGTGATAGTTGTGGACGGTCTTCATCCACGGCACGCCGATGCCCTCGAGCGCGCGCTCCATGCTGATGTCTTCCTTTACCTCGCTATGCTGGGGCGAGGAGGGCAGCTCCTGCGTGCCGGTGGCGGAGCTGTAGCCGTTCTTCATGATCACCAGGATGCCGTCGTTCTTGTTGAACACCGTGTTGGCGATACCGGTGGTGAGGCCGTTGTGCCAGAAGCCGCCGTCGCCCATGATCGTCACGGAGCGCCTCGCCATCGCCGGGTGCACCGCCGAGTTCGAGGCGAGGCCCAGGCCGTAGCCGAGCACCGTGTTGCCAATGTTGAACGGCGGCAGCGTGGAGAAGAGATGGCAGCCGATGTCCGCGGAGACGTGGAACCTGCCGCTCTCTTTCTCGAGGATCTTCATCGCGGAGAAGACAGGACGCTCGGGACAGCCCACGCAGAAGCCGGGCGGGCGCTGGGGTAGCCCTGACAGAAGCCCTGCGGCTTTCTTCTTCAAGGATGAAATGTGGGAAACGGCATCCTCGCGTCCGAGGTACTTCGCGATGCCCGTGAGCACCACCTCGCCGGTGTACTCGCCGGCGAGCGGCAGCACGTCCTTGCCGCGCACCTGCACGTCGTCGACGCGCGCGCGCCGCAGCGTCGCGAGGACCGCATCCTCGATATACGCCGGCTGGCCTTCCTCCACGATCAGAATGCTTTTCTTCCCCTTCGAGAATTCCACGATCTCGTCGGGGATGAGGGGGTAGGCGACGTTCAGGCAGTAGATCGGCACGCGCGAAGCGCCGAACGCGTCCGCGAGGCCGAGCGTTTGCAATGCCCGGATGACCGCGTTGTACATCCCGCCCTGGCAGAGGATACCGAGCTCCGCCATGTGCCCGGCGAACACCTCGTTGAGCTTCCTTTCCTTGATGAAGCGCACGGCGGCGGGCCAGCGCACCTCGACCTTCTGCTTTTCCTGGAGGTAAGTCGCGGGCGGCAGGCAGATGCGGTTGTAGTCGAAGTCCGGATTCTCCAGCGGGGTATTCTTGGAATAAGGACTTCTTCTGTTTTCCTTGGTGCGGAAGCTGCCCTGCACGTGGCAGGCACGGATGCGCAGCTCGAGCATCACCGGAGTACTCGAGGCCTCGGACAGCTCGAAGCCCTGCTCGACCATCTCGACGATCTTGGGCAGGTTGGGCCGCGGGTCGAGGAGCCACATCTGGGACTTCATGGCGAAGGCGTGCGTGCGCTCCTGGATGATCGAGGCGCCCTCGCCGTAGTCCTCGCCCAGCACGAGCACGGTGCCGCCCTTCACGCCTGCGGAGGCCAGGTTGGAGAGCGCATCTGAGGCGACGTTCGTGCCGACGGTGGACTTGAACGCCACGGCGCCGCGCATCGGGTAGTTGATCGAGGCGCCGAGCATCGCCGCCGCGCCGGCCTCGTTGGCGTTGGTCTCGACGTGCACGCCGAGCTCGTCGAGGATCTCGCGCGCGTCGTTCAGCACGTCCATCACGTGCGATACCGGCGCGCCCTGGTAGCCGCCGACGTAGGCGACCCCGGACTGCAGCAGGGCCTTGGTGACGGCGAGGATCGCCTCGCCGTGAAAGACCTCGCCCTCGCCGAGCGTGAGCTTGGCGACCTCCTCCTTGAAGGAACGCTCCATGAACCGTGCATCGTCTGCCCTCGGGCGACCATTTGTCAAATAGATGACGGTCATGCTACGAATCACGGATATGAATGTCCGTGACCTCGACCTCAACCTGCTGCGGGCCTTCGACGCCGTCCTGCGGGGCCGCAGCGTCACGGCGGCGGCCGCGCAGCTGGGGCTTTCGCAGCCGGCGGTCTCCAACGCGCTCGCCCGCCTGCGCGCTGCGTTCGGCGATGCGCTCTTCCTGCGCGGGTCCCAGGGCATGGAGCCCACGCCCTTCGCCCGCGAGCTCGCCGAGCCGGTGCGCCAGGCGCTCGCGCTCCTAGAATCGGCGCTCGCGCACGGCCCGGGGTTCGACCCGGCGAGCTCGAGCCGCGCCTTCCGCTTTTACATGTCGGACCTCGGCCAGGTCGAGTTCCTGCCCCCGCTGGTGGAGCGCGTGCGCCGGGTCGCGCCGCACCTGCGGCTCGAGGCGGTCGGCATCGAGCCGGGCGCCATCGCCGATGCGCTCGCCGCCGGCAGCCTGGACCTCGCCATGGGCTTCCTTCTTGGGCTCGGACCCCCGGTGCAGCGCCGAGCGCTGTTCCGGGACCCGTACGTCTGCCTGCTACGCAGCGACCACCCCATCCGCACGCTGACCCGCAAGACGTTCCTGGAGGCATCCCACGCCCTGGTGTCGTATCGCGGCGGGCACCGCGTCGTGGAAGAGGCGCTTGAACGCGCCGGGCTCGCGCGACGCATCGTGCTGCGCGTGCCGCACTTCACCGTGGTGCCGATGGTGCTCGAGCGCACCGATCTCATCCTCACGCTGCCCGCGCGCGTGGCGCGCGTCTACGAGCGCCGCGGCGCTTTTCGCTCGCTTCCGCCGCCGCTGCCCATCCCGCCCGCCGAGGTGGCCGTGCACTGGCACGAGCGCTTCGACGCGGACCCCGGCAACCGCTGGCTGCGCGAGCAGCTGATCGAGCTGTTCGCCCCGTGAAAGCCTACTTGATCAGGACTTTGGGAAGCCACGTGGCGAGGGGCGGGAAGGCCACCACTGCGGCGAGCGCCACCATCCCCATTACGAGGTAGGGCGTAACCGCCCGCCACACCTGAGACATGGCGATCTCCTTCGGCGCTACGCTCTTCATCGTGAAGAGCAGCATGCCGAACGGCGGCGTGATGAGGCCGAGTTGCATGCACATGAGGAAAAGCACCCCGAACCACACCACGTCGAAGCCGTAGGCCGCGACCAGAGGCATGAAGAACGGCAGGCAGATGAGCATCATGCTGACCTGGTCCACGAAGCACCCCAGCACGAGCAGGATGACGAGCATCGCGGCCAGTACGAGCCAGGGCGAGAGCTCCGCGCCGGTGATGGCCTGCACCAGCCCGTTCGTGGCTCCGGAGAAAGTCAGGATCTGCGCGAACGTGGTGGCTCCGACGATGATGAACAGGATGATGCCGGAGATGCCCGCCGTGCCCATGAGCGCGCGCATGAGGTTGGATAGGGTCAGCGCCCGATAGATCCACGCGACGACCACGGTCGCCACGGCACCGACCGCCGCCGCCTCCGTGGGCGTAGCCCAGCCCGCGGCCATTGCGGCTACCACCACGACGAAGATCATGACGAGCGGCGCCACGTAGAGCAGCAACGGACCGAGCCGCTGCCAGAGCGACATCGGCTCGTGCTCGAACGCAGGCGCCAGCCCGGGCTCGAACGCGGCGCGGAGCACGATCCAGCCGACGAAGAGGCAGGACAGAAGCACTCCCGGGACGATGCCCGCGATGAGCAGCTGGGAGATCGAGATGCCGGCGAGGCTGCCGAGCAGTACCGCGAGGGCGGAGGGCGGGATCAGCATGTCCACCCCCCCGATCGCCATGATCGGCCCCATGGCCATGTTGGGGTGGTAGCCCCGCGCCAGCATCTGCGGCAAGAGGAGGCTGCCGAGCAGGGCGGTGGTCGCGATCGTCGAGCCGGAGATCGCGGAGAAGACGGTGCCCGCCACGACCGCAACGACCGCGAGCCTTCCCGGCACGCGCCAGATCAGGCGGTCGATCGCGTCGATCGCCTTCATCGCCACGCCGGTGTGGAAGAGGACCTCTCCCATGAGGACGAAGAAAGGGATGGGCGTGAGCGAAAAGGAGGAGATCGAGGCGACGCCGTTCCGCACGAGCTGGATCATGCCGGCGTCCTTGCCGAGCCAGAACCATGCGCCGACGATGTTGATGCCGAGAAAGGCAAACGCCGCTGGCAGGGCAAGGGCGAAGAGCAAAGTCAACGACCCGAAGAGCAGGCATGCCGCTAACCACCAGGTCATCTCGCGACCAGGCGCCGAAGGAACTCGATGGTGAGCAGGCCGAAGCAGAGCGGGACTGGCACGTAGAGCCACCACTCGGGGAAGACCACGCTCTTCAGCACCATGGCGCCCTGCTGCGCCGAATTGAGGATGGTGCGCGCACCGTAGACCACCAGCACCACGCAGACCACCAGCCCTGCCACGTTGGTCACGTGCCCGATGCGCGGCCAGACGGAGAGGAGGATATCCAGCCGCACATGCTCGTTACGCCGCAGGAGCCACGGCGCGACGAGGAACGTGGCGAGCGGCAGCACGTACTCCGATACTTCGAGGATCCACGGCAGCGTGCCCAGCCCGACGTTACGCAGCACGACGTCGAGCGTGATCGCCGCCGCGGAAGCGCCGAGGAGCAGCGCGGCGAGCGCCGCGAGCCCCTCGAGCAGCCTCTCCCACGCGCTCACTTAGAGAACAGCTTCCTCATCTGCGGCGCGTGCTCCGGGCTCTGCTTGGCCGCGCTCGCCCAGGCGACCTCATAGGCCTTGTCCGCGTACGCCCGGTCGAACTTGATGGTCTGGATGCCGACCTCGGCCTGGCGCTTGGTCTCCGCGGCGTTGAACTTTCTCCATACGTCGTTCATCGCTTCCAGCGCGAGAGCCTGCTTCCTCATGAAGTCCTGCTGCTTCGGCGAGAGCTTCTTCCACGCGTCGAGGTTCATGATGATGGATACCTCGGCGTTGTAGAAGCCGGGATCCACCCGGAACTTCGTCCTCTCGTGCCAGTTCAGGTCGAAGATGCCCTGGATCGGCCAGCCGTAGCCGTCGACCACGCCGCGCTCCAGGGCGGTGTACACCTCTCCGGGCGGCGTCTGGATGAGGCTCGCGCCCATCGAGGCGAAGAAGTCGCGGTACACCGGGGTGATGCGGATCTTCAGGCCGGTCAGGTCGGGCCGGTCGATCTTCTTGGTGAGGTAGAGATGGAAAGGCGTCTCGTCGACCATGCGGGCGAGGTACATCATGTTCGCCTTCTGGTTCCACACCTTGTTGATGTACTCGAAAGCGCCATTCCTGCGCTGCTCCGCTATCGTGATCTGCGTGAGCTTGAGGAAATCGGCTTCCGGCATGAGGTTGGTGTAGAAGGCGCCGGTGGTCATCGCCATCTCCACGACGCCGTTCTTGACCGAAGTGCCGACCTCGAAGGTCGGAATCGCCTTCGGGCCGCCGATGAAGTTGATTTGCGCGATGCCCTTGCCTTCGGCGTTGAACTTCTGGATCCACGGCGTCATGTGCTTGACATAAGTGGTGGTCTCGCCGAAGGCCGATACCA
Source organism: Burkholderiales bacterium (assembly GCA_035649175.1). Lineage (GTDB taxonomy): Bacteria > Pseudomonadota > Gammaproteobacteria > Burkholderiales > SG8-39 > SCGC-AG-212-J23. The sequence goes on from DASRKB010000033.1 coordinate 29,113, forward strand.
GCTTCAGCGTGGCTTCCTGCGCCGTGACGGCGGCCGGAAAGAGCGCGGCAAGCGCGATACAGACGGTCTTTCTCATGGTGCTCTCCTCCTCTCGAAAGTTTATTGAATCAAGATGCGGCATGACTTGAATCGCCGACGATGATAGTCCTCTGTGGCGTGCCGAGGTAGGCTTCGACCACGCGCGGATCGGCCAGGACCGACTCCGGTAGCCCCTGCGCGATGAGCCGCCCGTAGTCGAGCACGCAGATGCGATCGGCCAGATCGGCCACCATCTGCATGTCGTGCTCGACCCAAAGCATGGCGATGCCCAGCTCGTGCTTGATGCGCAGGATGTGCCGCGCCAGGTCCTCGCGCTCCTCGCGGTTGAGGCCCGCCGAGGGCTCGTCGAGGAGCAGCGCCTGCGGCGACATCGCGAGCGCGCGGGCGAAGCCGACGATCTTCTGCACGCCGAAGGGCAGCGCGTCCACCTGCGCGTGGCGGTGGCGCTCGAGCTCGACGAACTCGAGCACTTCCTCGACCACTCGACGGTGTCGCGATTCTTCCGATCGGGCTCTCGACGTAAAGAGGCCTTCGGCAAGGATTCCGGTGTGGATGCGCGCATGACGCGCGACGAGCAGGTTCTCGACCACCGTCATGTGTCCAAAGAGCTCGCCATGCTGGAACGTGCGGGCGATTCCCAGGCGGGCGACGTCGTGCGGCTTCAGCTTGTCGATCGGCTGGCCGGCGAAGCCGATCGCACCGCTCGTCGGCCGATAGATCCCCGAGATGCAGTTCAGGACCGACGTCTTGCCGGCGCCGTTGGGGCCGATGAGCGCCATGAGCTCCCCCTGGCGCGCCTCGAAGCTTACGTCCTCCAGCACCTTCAGCCCGCCGAAGGCGAGGGAGACCGAGCGCAGTGCGATCTCAGCCATACCAACGCCGGCTCCGGCGGTACTGCTTCACCTCGCGGTAGCTCTTGCGGCGCCCGCCGGCAGCGCCCAGGTAGAACTCGCGGATGTCCTCGTGGGACATGAGCTTCTGCGGCGTGCCGTCGAGGACGATGCGGCCGTTTTCCATGACGTAGCCGTAGTCGGCCGCCTCGAGCGCCACCAGCGCGTTCTGCTCGACGAGCAGGATCGTGATGCCGGCCTCGCGGCGGATCGCCTGCAGGCGCTGCATCAGCTCTTGCACCAGGAGCGGCGCAAGCCCCTGCGAGAGCTCGTCGACGAGCAGCAGCTCTGGCGCGCAGCAAAGCGCCGAGCCGATGGCGAGCATCTGGCGCTCGCCGCCCGAGAGATATCCCGCGTCCCGGCGCCGGAGGGCGGCGAGCGCGGGGAAGAACTCATAGACGCGCTCGCGCGCGAAGCGGGCACCCGGCATCGCCACGGCGGCCTGGAGGTTCTCTTCCACCGTGAGGTTTTCGAACACCTTGCTGCGCTCGGGCACGAGGGCGACGCCCATCCTGGCGATCCGGTGCGGCGGCCGGTTCTCTATTCTTGCTTCCTTGAAAAGGATGGTGCCCTCGGTGACGCGCGCGTCGTCCAGGCCGATGAAGCCGGAGATGGCGCGAAGCGTCGTGGTCTTGCCTGCGCCGTTGTTGCCGAGCAGCGCGACGAGCGCGCCGCGGGGCACCTCGAGGGACACGCCCTGCACCGCGGTGATCACCCGGTGATAGACAACCTCCAGCTTCTCGACCTTGAGCAGGTTCATCGCTGCTTGAAGGGCCAGAGTAGGAACCAGTCGCGCACGCGGCGCCAGATGCCGACCAGTCCCTGCGGCTCGAAGACGAGGAACAGGATCATCACCAGGCCGAACGCCGCGTAGTTCACCGCGAACACCACCGAGGACAGGCGCTCGGCAAGGCCGGAGGCGGCCATGGCGGCGTCGATGGCGTGAGGGAAGAGCACCACGAACGCGGTGCCGAGTACCGCGCCGAGGATCGACCCCATGCCGCCGATGATGATCATCGCCACGTACTGGATCGTGAGGTAGAGCGAGAAGGCCTCCACCGACACGAAGCCACGAAAGTAGGCGAACAGGCACCCGGCGACGGCGGTGAGAGCCGAGGAGATGACGAACGCCGAGAGCTTGGCGCGCTTCACGTCGATCCCGAGCGCCTCGGCCACCGCCTCGCGGCCGTGGATGGCGCGCCAGGCGCGGCCGGTGCGCGAGCGCAGGAGGTTCAGGCTGAAGACGATGGTGAGCGTGCAGGCCGCGAGAAGCGCGAAGTACCAGTGTCGCGCGTCCGTGATGGGGGGATCGACCAGGATTCCCGTCGAGTAGCCTCGCTTTGTCTCGTATTCCGCGCCCGCGTGGATCACGATGAAGTGCAGGGCGAGCGTCGACACGGCGAGGTATAGGCCGCGCAGCCGCAGGCTCGGCAGGCCGAACGCCAGGCCGAGCGCCGCGCCCACCGCCGCGGAGGCGGGGAGGGTCACCCAAAAGGGCGCGGCGAGCTCCTTGAAGAGAATGCCGGTCGTGAAAGCGCCGGCGGCCAGCAGGCCCGCGTGCCCCAGCGAGATCTGCCCGGCGAAGCCGGTCAGCAGCATGAGCGCCACCGCGCCGATCGCGCCGAGCAGTATCTGGTTCGCGAGGTCAAGCCATAGCGGACCGGCGATGAAGGGAACCGTGAGGAGCAACGCTACCAGCACCGCGAACCAGGCTTTTTGCGCCCGGGTGTCGAGGAGCGCCACCTCCTCCAGGTAGCTCGTGCGGAAGTAGCCGCTCATACCCGGTCGAGCTCCTCCCGGCTTCCGAGTAGGCCCCAGGGCCGAACTATGAGCATGAGAAGCAGCACGACGAAGGGCACGACCTCCGAGAGCAGGGGGTCGACGTAGTGGATGAGCAGCACCTCGGCGGTCGCGATGATGAGCGAGCCCAGCAGCGCCCCGAGCAAGCTGTCGAGCCCGCCCACCAGGGCGGCGGGAAAGGCCTTGAGCCCGATGACGACGAGCGTGCCCTCGAGGCCTGCGTCGGAGGCGATCAACATGCCGGCGAGTCCGCCGGTCAGCGTAGCGAGCCCCCAGGCGAGCGCGTAGATCCCGTGCAGCCCGATGCCGCGCTGGGCGGCAAGCAGCGGATGCTGCCCCGCTGCGCGCATGCGAACGCCCAAGCGGCTCAGCCGCAGAAAGGCGAACAGCGCGGCATAGACGAGCGCCGTGCAGAGGACGAGGGCGAGGCCGACCGCCGAGATGCGCGCCTCGCCGACGGCGAGCGAGGCATTCTCCCAGCCCAGGTCGCGCAGCGGATACTGCGTCTGCGTGCCGAAGAAGAGGATCATGGCGCCGCGCAGCAGGATGCCCAGCGCGATGGTGGCAAGGACGGCGGCGAGGACCGACTCGCCGGTCATCCGCCAGATGAGCGCCAGGTACACCGCCGTCCCTACCGCGGCCGCGAGCGCGAGCGAAGCGCCAATTGCCACGAGCGGATGGCCGCTGAAAAGCGAGGCTGTTGCGTACAGTCCGTACGCGCCGAGCATCATGAGCTCGCCGTGCGCGAGCGACAGCACACGGCTCACGCGGTAGATCAGCACGTACCCGCAGCAGATCAGCGCATAGATCGACGCGAGGACTGCGATGTTGACCGCAAGCTGCACCTAGCGCTTGACGTCGATCGCCTGCCAGTCCTGGGCACGCACGACACGGTTGGCCTTCGCGTCCCAATGCCAGACGCGGTAATACTGGCGCGTGCGGAAGTGGTTGTCCTTGGTCCACTCGAGCGGCCCGCCGCGCAGGCCCTTCAAGTCGACCTTCACCTGATTCATGGCGGCAAGCGCCTTCTGCGGCGTCGGCGGCCAGGACGTGTTCTTCAGCACCTGCTCCATCACCAGGCCGACCACGAAGCCCTCGGTCAGGTAGGACACCGGCCACTGCAGGTTCGCCTTGGCGGCGACGGCCCGGATCTCGGCGTGGATCGGCAAATCGTCCTGCAGCATGGCGTTGGTGCCGATGACGTAGAAGCTTGGATCCTTTATGCGCCCCAGTTCCTCTTCGGCGTTGAGGTGCGCCCATGTGATGTAGGGCCCGCTCCAGCCTAGGCGCCGCATCGATTCGAAGGTGCGCACCTGCGCCACCCACGGCGACCAGGACCACACCCACGTCGGATTCGCCTCCGCCAGCTTCGTGGCGAATGGCGTGTAATCGGGCGTCGGCGGCGGCGAAATCTGCTTCTCCACCGGCGTCATGCCCATGGTCTTCGCCAGCCCCTCGGCGTAGTCGATTTCCGCGCGCGCGATGGGGATCGCCATGGCCTGGAAGCCGATCCGCACCGGCTCGCGCGCCCGCGCTTTGACGAACCCGAGCGCCGCCTGCGAGTCGAGGTTGGCGCCGAAAGCGGTGGAGCAGAACTGCAGCGGGTCGGCCGGCGGGTAGGTCTCCTTGGGGCACACCGCGCCGGCGAAATACAGAGGCACGCCGGCGCGTTTCGCTTCGGCGATCATCGGCGCATAGGTCGACGAAAGGCTCGTGTTGAGGAGAACGAGCACCTTGTCGGTGGCGATGAGCTGCTTGGCGTTGGTCGCCGCGCGCGAAGGCTGCGCCTGGTCGTCCATCACGATGACACGCACCGGCTTGCCGTTGATGCCGCCGCGGCCGTTGACGTGCTCGAGGTAAGCCTTCATTGCCTCGACCACTGGTGCATAGTTCGATGCCACCGGGCCCGTCATCGCGGCCGACACCCCGATGACGTAGGCGTCCTGGGCGTGCGCCGCGCCGAGCGGCAGAGCGATCGCGAGAATGGATGCGAGCTTCTTCATGGGATCTCCTCCTCCTAGGTCAGTACTTCACCGATATCGCGGGCGACGAGCCGCTCCTCGCGGTCGTCGTACATCGATTCCACCAGGTCGCGGAAGCGCTCCAGCATCAGCGTGCGCTTGACCTTCCGTGTCGGGGTGACCGGCTCCCCCTCGTCTTCCGGGTCCAGCGCCTTGGGCAGAATGCGGAAGCTTTTCACCTGCTCCACTCGGGCGAGCGACGCGTTGGCCTTGGCGATCTCCGCCTCGACGAGCCTGCGCACCTCCGCGTGCTCTGCGAGGCTCGTAAAGCCGGTGTACGAGATGTCGCGGTTGCGCGCCCAGTCGGCGACGGCCTCGTAGTCGATCTCCACGAGCGCCGTCACGTACTTGCGGCCGTGGCCGATCACCATCGCCTCGGCGACGTACGGGCTGCAGCGCACCAGGTTCTCGATGTACGCGGGCGACAAGGTCTTGCCGCCGGCCGTGACGATGAAGTCCCGTGCCCGGTCCACGAGGCGCAGCACGCCATCCCTGATTTCCCCGATGTCGCCAGTGCGCAGCCACCCGTCCTCGCCTTTCACCTCACGCGTCGCTTCCGGGTGATTCAGGTACTCCGCGAATACGTGCGAACCCCGCACCAAGATCTCACCGGCTTCGCTAAGCTTGAGCTCCCACCCAGGCGCGACCGTGCCGACGTTCCCGGGGCGAGGAAACGGCCCACGCTGCCCGGAGATGATGGCACCCGCCTCCTCGGTTTGCCCGTAGATCTCCAGCAGGTTCACGCCCCAGATCTGCCACAACGCCGCCGTCTCGGGCGGTAGCGGGGCGCCCCCGGAAATCGCCAGCTCGACCTTGTCGAGGCCGAGCTGCTCGAGCAGGGGTTTGAAGACGCAGAGGCGCGCCAGGCCGTACAGGAGGTCGTTTGCGGACGATCCTTGCCATCGAGCCTTGGCATGCGCGCGGCCGACCTTCATCGCCAAGCCGTAGGCGGCGCGCTTGAGCGGCGTGGTGTTCCCGATGCGGATCAGAACCTGCGAAGCGAACTTTTGCATGTAGCGCGGCACGGTGACGAGCACCGTGGGCGCCACCTCGTAGAGGGTGCGCGGCAGGTCCTCGACATCCTCGCCGAAGTGCGGCGTGGGCCCGCCGAGCAGCGGCAGCGTGATTCCCATGTCGCGGCCGAGGATGTGGCAGAGCGGCAGGTAAATCACGGTGCGCTGCCCGTGCTTCGCGAGCTCAGGATAGTGCTCGATCATGTTCTTGGCCGCGGCGACGTGCGTCGCGTGCGTGACGACGGCGCCTTTCGGATTTCCCGTCGTGCCCGAGGTATAGACGATGAACGCGGCGGCCTCGGGCTTGATGCCTTCGCAAAGCTGGTCGAGCGACGGATCGCCTTGGCGCGCCATCAATTCTTCAAAAGTGGTAAACCGCGAGCGGTCGTAAGCGAACATGGCGGAGTCGTCGATGACCACGATGCGCCGCAGCCCGGGAAGCCGCTCGAGCAGAGGCAACAGCTTGTCGACGTACTCCTGGTCCTCAGCCACGAAGAATGAGGCGTTGGCGTCGCGCAGCTGGTACTCGAGCTCCGCGGCAGACGCCGTCGGATAGATGCCGAAGCTCACGCCGCCCGCCGCCTGGACGCCGAGGTCGGCGATGACCCACTCCTCGCGGGCATCGCCCATGATGCCGACGCGCTCGCCCGCCTGCAGGCCAAGCCGGCGGAAGCCCGCGGCGCAGCGCGCCACGTTCTCGCCGTGCTTGCGCCACGAGACCTCGCGGTAGAGGCCCAGGCGCTTGGCGCGGTACGCCAGGCCTCCAGGGTCTCTGCGCGCCAGGGCGGCCAGGAGGTGCAGAGCGCTCTTCAATGCCGGACCCCTAGCGCGCGCACGAGAAGGTCGATGTAAGCGCGAAGCATGCGCTCGGGCGTCACGTCCGCTTCCCTGCCGTACCATGCCGCAGCCGAATTGCCGAGGCCGAGCAGCGCTAGCGTGGTCATGCGAGCGTCGAGATCCGACCGGAACTCGCCCGAGCGAATGCCTTGCTCGACGATGCGCTGAATGGCGCGCTCGTACCGGAGCTCGAGCGCCCGGATACGCCGGCGTGCCGGCCCGGGCAGGAAACGCCGCTCGCGCAGGAAGACGAGCGTGAAATCGAGTCGCTCGGGTGCAGCGTGGTGAAGCAGGACCTGCGCGACCTTTTCCGACGAGGTCGCGTCGCTACGTGCAATCTGGAGAAGGCGCTCGACGTAGGCCTCGTGTCCCTCGCGGCAGACGGCTTCGAGCGCGGCCTCCTTGGAATCGAAGTAGTAATAGAGGCTCGCCTGCCGGATGCCCAGAACGTCGGCGATATCCTGAGTGGAGGCGCCGTGGTAGCCCCGCTTGGCGAACACCTTGGCGGCTGCGCCGATGACCTCCGATAGCCGGCGTCGCACGCCGGCAGCACCGCGCGGTTCGGCCAGCGCCTTCACGAAACCTCCTCCAGTTCCAAGGCCACTCGATTCTATAGCACAATAGAAAAGAGGAGATACCCGATGATTCCACCGTTCCGTGCCGACCATATCGGCAGCCTTTTGCGGCCGAAGAGATTGCGCGAGGCCTTCCGCGCGCATGCGGAGAAACGCATTCCGGAGCAGGACTTCCGCGCTGCACAAGACGAGGCGATCCGAGCGGTGGTCGGGCTGCAGCGTGATTGCGGTCTGAAGGTGATCACCGATGGCGAGTTCCGCCGCATCTCGTACTGGGAAAAGTTCGTGCGCCTGACGAAAGGCCTGGAGGTCCGGGATGCCTTCCTGACTTTCCACGATGCCGAAGGGCACGAGAAGAGCTTCACCGCGCCCTACGTCAGCGGCAAGGTCGGTCGCGACGAGCCCATTACGCTCGACGAATGGGGATTCGGAAACACGAAGATCACGATGCCGGCACCCTCGACCATGCATTTCTACCGCTTTACCGACTGGGGCAGCGCCTACAAGAGCGCCGAGGAGTTCTTCCGCGACCTTGGACGCGTGTATCAGCAGGAGATCGCCGACCTGGCGAAGGCAGGCTGTCGTTACGTCCAGCTGGACGAGGTCGCCGTGGCGATCCTCTGCGACCCGGCGGCGCGCGAAAAGGTCAAGGCGGCCGGCGAGGACCCGGACCGGCTGGTCGACCTCTACATCGGCGCGATCAACGAAGCGGTAAAGAACCGTCCCGCCGGGGTTACGGTCGGCGTGCACGTCTGCCGGGGCAATTACAAAGGCATGTACCTCTCCGAGGGCGGCTACGATTCCGTCGCCGAGCGCTTCTTCGGCCGGACGAAGGTCAACCATTTCCTGCTCGAGTTCGACACGCCGCGCGCCGGCGGCTTTGCGCCGCTGCGCCACGTGCCGAAGGACAAGGGCGTGGTTCTCGGGCTGGTGAGCTCGAAGACGCCGGTGCTCGAGAAAATGGATGTCTTGAGGAAAAGAGCCGAAGAAGCGGCGCAATACATCGACGCTTCGCGACTCGCCATCGGCCCGCAATGCGGCTTCGCCAGCACCATGGGTGGCAACCCGGTGACCGAAGCCGACGAGCGCGCCAAGCTCCGGCTCTGTGTCGATGCCGCCAGCAAGATCTGGGGCTGAGAAGAAGCGCTGCGCCTGGGCGCGCAATCCGTTCGCGGTCGCCTACCACGACCGCGAATGGGGCGTGCCGGCGCGCGACGATCGCAAGCTCTTCGAGCTCCTGATCCTCGAAGGCGCGCAGGCGGGCCTATCCTGGGACACGATCCTCGCCAAGCGGGAAAACTACCGCCGCGCCTTCGACAGGTTCGATCCGCGCAAGGTCGCGCGTTACGGCGCGGCGAAGAAACGGCGGCTGCTTGCCGATGCCGGCATCGTGCGCAACCGGGCGAAGATCGACGCGGCAGTGACAAACGCGCGCGCTTTCCTGGACGTGCAGAAGGAGTTTGGAACCTTCTCCAGGTATGTATGGGGCTTCACCGGCGGCAAGCCCCTGCAGGGGCGCCGCCGTGCGCTCAAGGACATCCCGGCCTCGAGCCGCGAGTCGGACGCGCTCTCCAAGGACCTCAAGCGCCGCGGGTTCAAGTTCGTCGGCACCACGATCATGTACGCCTTCATGCAGGCGGTGGGCATGGTGAACGACCACACCCGGGATTGCTTCCGCCACAGGGCGCTAGCACGATAAGCAGGTGAAGATCCTCGTCGCAGGCGCCGGGCCGGCCGGCTTGTACTTCTCTTTTCTGATCAAGAGAAGAAACCCCTCATGGGACGTGCGGGTCGCCGAGCAGAACGCCGCCGGCTCCACCTTCGGCTTCGGCGTGGTGTTCTCCGACCGGGCGCTGGAATTCCTGCGCGCCGACGACCCCCAGACTTACGACCTCATCACACCGGCGATGGAGAGCTGGAGCGACATCACCGTCGTGCACCGCGGCACGCCGGTGGTCATCGACGGCATCGGCTTCGCCGCGATCGGCCGGCTGCGCCTTCTCGAGCTCCTGCGCCAGCGTGCAGGCAGCGTCGGAATCGTGCCGGAGTACAACAAGCCCATCGATGATTCCTTCTCCCTCGATGATTTCGATCTGGTCGTCGCGGCCGATGGCGTCAATTCCTTCGTGCGCCGGTGCGGGGATTTCGGCACCAGCGTCGAGCACCTCACGAACAAGTTCGCCTGGTACGGCACGCCGAGGATCTTTCACACGCTGACGCAGACGTTCGTCGAGAGCGAGCACGGCACCTTCAACGCGCACCACTACCGGCACTCCCCGCGCATGAGCACCTTCGTCGTCGAGTGCGACGCCGCAACATGGGAGAAGGCGGGTTTTGCCCGGAAGAATGAAGACGAAACCAACAGGACGCTGGAAGGCGTGTTTGCTCCCGTTCTCGCCGGCCATCGTCTGGTCTCGAACAAGTCGGTGTGGCGGAACTTTCCCAACCTGCGCAACGAGCGCTGGTCGGTCGGCAACATGGTGCTGATCGGCGACGCGCAGAGGACGGCGCACTTCTCAATCGGCTCCGGGACGCGCCTCGCGATGGAGGACGCCATCGCGCTCGACAAGGCGCTGGCCGAGGCGGGCTCGGTGCCCGAGGCCCTCGCCGCGTTCGAAACGGTGCGCCGGCCGATCGTCGAGAAGCTTGTGGCGGCGGCCGATGCCAGCGGACAATGGTACGAGCGCTTCCCGGAGCACATGCCGCTTTCGCCGCGCGAGTTCGCGTGGAGCTACATCCAACGCAGCGGCCGCATCGATCCCGAGCGGCTCCGGAAGATCGCGCCGCGCTTCGTCGGAGGATAGACATGCTTTTTCCCACCACGCTCGTCGGCAGCTACCCCCAGCCCGAGTGGCTGATCGACCGCAAGAAGCTCGCGGGGCGTTTCCCGCCGCGCGTGCGCGCCCGCGAACTCTGGCGCGTCGCGGAGCCCTATCTGCGCGAGGCCCAGGACGACGCCACCGTGCTCGCCATCCAGGACCAGGAGGCGGCGGGCCTCGATATCATCACCGACGGCGAGATCCGGCGCGAGAGCTACTCCAACCGCTTCGCCACGGCGCTCGAGGGCGTCGACATCGACAATCCCGGCACCGCGCTCGACCGCTCCGGCCATCCCAATCCCGTGCCGCGCATCGTGGGGAAGATTCGCAGGAAACACCCGGTGGAGGTGGAGGACTTGCGCTTTCTGAAAAGGAATACTTCCCGGAAGACGAAGATCACGGTGCCCGGGCCATTCACGATGGCCCAGCAGGCGCAGAACGACTTCTACAAAACCGAGGAAGAGGCAGCGATGGACTACGCCGCCGCGGTCAACGAGGAGATCCGTGACCTCTTCGCCGCGGGCGCGGACATCGTGCAGGTGGACGAGCCCTATATGCAGGCGCGGCCCGAGAAGGCGCGGCAATTCGGCTTGAAGGCTTTGAACAGAGCATTACAGGACATCACGGGCACTACCGCCGTGCACATCTGCTTCGGCTATGCCGCGATCATCCACCAGCGGCCCTCGGGTTATTCGTTCCTGCCCGAGCTCGCCGGGTGCTCGTGCCGGCAGATCTCCATCGAGACGGCGCAGTCGGGCCTGGACACCTCGATCCTCGGGAAGCTGCCAGGCAAGAAGATCATGGTCGGCTGCATCGATCTCTCCGACACGACCGTGGAGACGCCGCAGAAGGTCAAGCAGAGGATAGAGAAGGCCTTGAAGTTCGTTCCGGCGGAGAACGTCATTCTCGCGCCCGACTGCGGCATGAAGTACCTGCCGCGCGAGGTCGCCTTCGGCAAGCTGCGGGCGATGGTCGAGGCTGCGAAGATGCTGCGGGCCGAGCACGGGTGAAGCCGCCGTTCCGTGTCGAGCACGTCGGCAGCTTCATCCGGCCGCGGCGGCTGCTGGAAGCCGTTCGATCGAAGAAGCTTTCCGCGGAAGAGCTGAGAGCGGTCCAGGACGATGCGATCCGGGAGATCGTGGCGTTCCAGGAGTCGCTCGGCCTGCCGTCGATCACCGACGGGGAGTTCCGCCGGCGCAGCTGGTCGGCCGGGTTCATCGACGCGGTAGAGGGCTTCGGCCTGCGCGACGGTACGCTCGCCTTTCGCGACGAGACCGGCATCGTCGGCGTAGCGTCCTCCCCCTATGCGAAGACGCGGCTGCGGCGCAAGCGCCGCATCGTGGCGGACGACTTCCGGTTCCTGAAATCGGTGGTGAAGCGCGGCGTCCCGAAGGTAACGATCGCGGCGCCGGACGTGATGCACTACTTCCTCGGCCCGCAGGCGTTCGACCCTGAGGCGTACGGCGACCGCGAGCTCTACCTCGAGGACCTGGAAAGACTGTACCGGGAAGAAATCACGGATCTCGCCAACGAAGGCTGCACCTACCTCCAGCTCGACGACACCGCGCTGCCCTGCAACTGCGACGCACGGGCGAGACAGGACGTGTCGGCGCGCGGCGAGGACGCGGACGAGCTGACGGAGCGCTACGTGCGGCTTTTCAACGAATGTGTTGCCACGCGCCCGCGGGACATGACCGTCGCGATCCACCTCTGCCGGGGAAATCTGAAGGGCGCGTGGATGGCCGATGGCGGCTACGAGCCGATTGCCGAGGCGCTCTTCGAGCGCCTCGACGCGCAGGTCTACTGCCTGGAATACGACACGGCACGCGCCGGAGACTTCGCGCCGCTGCGCTTCCTGCCGGAGGGCAAGCGCGTGATCCTCGGCCTCGTCAGCACCAAGACGCCCGCGCTGGAGGACAAGGACGCTCTGAAGAGAAGAATCGACGCCGCGGCGAGGCACGCGCCGCTGGACCGTCTGGGGATTGGACCGCAATGCGGCTTCTCAAGCGTGGGCGGCGGCAACCAGTCGCTCACGCCCGACGATACGCGACGCAAGCTCGAGCGCGTGATGGAAGTGGCGCGCGAGGTCTGGGGATAATTCACGACTGAAGGGGCAGCATCGTAATGGAGAGAGCATGAAGAAACACTTCGCAGCAAGCTTGGCCGCAAGCCTTGCGCTCACCGGGTGCATATCTGATCGCGGTTTTGGGCCCGACAACCGGCAGCTCACCGGGAAGGAAAGCGGCATCCTCATCGGCGCGGGGGTCGGGGCGGTGCTTGGCGCCGTGGCCTACGACAAGAACCGCAGCAAGGGCGCGCTGGTCGGCGCCATCGGCGGCGGGCTCGCCGGCGGCGTGGTCGGCACGTACATGGACAACCAGCGCCAGGATCTCGAGGAGAACCTGGCCGAGGAGATCCGCACCGGGCAGGCGCGCGTCGAGAAGCTCGCGGGGAACGTGGTGCGCGTGACCATGACCAGCCAGACTGCCTTCGAGATCGACTCGGCGCAGATCAAGCCGGGCTTCCACAGCACCATGGACAAGCTCGCCGACGTCGTGGTGCGCTACGGCAAGACCGCGCTCACCGTGGCGGGCCACACCGACAGCACCGGTACCGATGCCTACAACCAGAAGCTCTCGGAGCGCCGCGCGCTCTCGGTCGCGCAGTACCTCGAGTCGCGACGCGTGAACGGCATGCGCCTGGCGACCGTCGGGAAAGGCGAGACCCAGCCCGTCGCGAGCAACGCCAGCGAGGCCGGGCGGCAGGCGAACCGCCGCGTCGAGATCTACGTCGAGCCGGTGGTGGAAGGCTAGCCATGGCGAAGAAGCAGGGGCTGACGCGGGGGCTCACGAACTACGGCGACGCCGGCTTCTCGCTTTATCTCAGGCGATCGTTCGCGAAGAGCATGGGCTATTCGAGCGAGATGCTCTCGCGCCCGGTGGTGGGCATCGCCGACTCGAAGAGCGGATTCAACAACTGCCATCGCCATTTCCCCGAGCTCATCGAGGCGGTGAAGCGCGGCGTGCTCGCCGCGGGCGCCCTGCCGATCGAGTTCCCCACGGTGTCGCTGGGCGAGGTGTTCCTGAGCCCGACCTCGATGATGTTCCGCAACCTGATGTCGATCGACGTCGAGGAGATGATCCGCGCGCAGCCCATGGACGCGGTGGTGCTCGTGGGCGGCTGCGACAAGACCGTGCCCGCGCAGCTCATGGGCGCGGTCTCGGCCGACGTCCCGGCAGTGCAGCTCCTCGCCGGGCCGATGATGCCGACCTCGTTCCACGGCGAGCGCCTGGGCGCGTGCACCGACTGCCGGCGCTTCTGGGCGATGCATCGCGCCGGGAAAGTGGACGAGAAGGGAATCGGTGAGGTGGAAGGCAATCTCGCGACCACCGCCGGCACCTGCGCAGTGATGGGAACCGCTTCCACCATGGCCGCGATTGCCGAGGCGCTCGGCATGGCGCTGCCGGGCACCGCCGCGATTCCCGCGGTGCACGCCGACCGGCTGCGCGCCGCCGAGGAAAGCGGCAAGCGCGCGGCCGAGCTGGCCCGCTCGCCGATCAGGCCCAGCGAAATATTGAATGAGAAGTCGATAGAGAATGCGCTTCGCGTGCTGCTCGCGATAGGCGGCTCGACCAATGCCATCGTTCATCTCACGGCGATCGCAGGGCGAGCGGGGGTAGCGATCGATCTCAACAGGCTCAATTCTCTTTCCGATTCCACCCCGGTCCTGGTCGACCTGAAACCGACGGGGCAGCACTACATGTCGGATCTCTACGCGGCGGGCGGCGTAGGCGCGGTGATGCGCGAGCTCAAGCCGCTCTTGCACCTCGATTGCATGACGGTCGCCGGCATTACCCTCGGCGAAGCGCTCGAGAGACACTCGCCCTGGGTCGACCGTGCCGTGGTGAAAACGATGAAGGAGCCGCTCGCGAAGGAGGGCGGACTTGTCGCGCTCTTCGGGTCGCTCGCGCCGAGCGGTGCAATCCTCAAGCGCTCCGCCGCCGACCCGAAGCTCTTCGAGCGCGAGGGTCGCGCGAGGGTCTTCGGCTCGCTCGACGAGCTTGCGGCGCGCATCGACGACCCGGCGCTCGACGTTACGGCGGAGGACTTCCTCGTGCTGCAGAACTCGGGGCCCAAGTCCGGCTACGCCATGCCGGAAGCGGGCTACCTGCCCATCCCGGCGAAGCTGGCGCGCGCCGGCGTGAAAGACATGGTGCGAATCTCGGACGCGCGCATGAGCGGCACGGCCTACGGCACGATCGTGCTGCACGTGTCGCCCGAGGCGGCGGTCGGCGGGCCGCTCGCACTGGTGCGCAACGGCGACCGCATCCGCCTGTCGGTGAAGGAACGCAGGATCGATCTGCTCCTCGAGGGATCGGAGTTGCAGAAGCGCAAGGCGGCCTGGAAGCCTCCGGTCGCGCCGCCGGCGCGCGGCTACGCGAAGCTCTACATGGACCACGTGCTCCAGGCGGAGCACGGCTGCGACTTCGACTTCCTCAGGAAGGCTTGAAGCAGGCGCTGCGCGCCGCCTGGCTCGCGGCCGGGTTCGTCTTCCTCGCGATCGCGGTGGTCGGCGTGGTGCTGCCGGTGCTTCCGACGACGCCCTTCCTGTTGCTCGCGGCGGCGTGCTTCGCGCGCTCCTCGCAGCGGTTCTACGCCTGGCTGCTCAACCATCGCTCGTTCGGCCCGCTCGTGCGCGAATGGCGCGAGCACCGCAGCATTCCGTGGCGCACAAAGCTCACCGCCATCGGGCTCATGTCGGCGACGCTCGCCGCCTCGATCGTCTTCTTCGTCACCGACCCCTATCTGAGATGGGCGCTCGGCGCGCTCGGCGTGCTGCTTGCCGGGTGGCTCTACCGCGTTCCCTCGCGCGACCGCCCCGGCGGTTGACAAGCGGCGCGGGGATGCTTCAGGCTTGATCTATTCAGGCTTTGAGTAACCGCATGCAGGATCGTGAAACCATCGCCCGCGCCGGCGACCATCGCGCCCTCCGCACCTGGCTGCGGCTGCTCACGTGCACCCAGCTGATCGAGCGGCGCGTGCGGACCGGCCTGCGGGAGCAGTTCGGCACCACCCTGCCGCGCTTCGACCTCATGGCGCAGCTCGAGCGCCACCCCGAGGGCCTGAAGATGAACGAGCTCTCGCGCCTGCTGATGGTGACCGGCGGCAACGTCACCGCGATCGTCGACCAGCTCGAGAAGGAGGGCCTGGTCGAGCGCCTCGACGAGCCCGCCGACCGGCGCGCCTTTCGCATCCGGCTGACGAAGACCGGCGAGAAGAGCTTCGCCGAGATGGCGCGGGCCCACGAGGAATGGGTGGTGGAGCTCCTCGCCGGGCTCTCGCGGCGCGAGCAGGACGAATTGCTCCGGCTGCTCGCCAAGGTGAAGGAGCACGCGGTGGAGGTGACTTAATGATCCAGCCCAGGCATTTCCAGTGGCGCGTGGACGGCAAGGTCGGTGTCATCACGCTCAGCCGCCCGGAGCGCAAGAACCCGCTCACATTCGAGTCCTACGCCGAGTTGCGGGATCTTTTCAGTGACCTGGAAAAAGAGCATTCCGTGAAGAGCGTCGTGATTACCGGCGCCGGCGGCAATTTCTGCTCCGGCGGGGACGTGCACGAGATCATCGGCCCGCTGACGAAGATGGCCATGCCCGAGCTTCTCGCGTTCACGCGCATGACCGGCGACGTGGTGAAAGCGATGCGCCATTGCCCGCAGCCGGTCATCGCCGCCGTGGACGGGGTGTGCGCCGGCGCCGGCGCGATCCTCGCCATGGCGTGCGACCTGCGCTACGGCGCGCCGGACGCGAAGGTGGCGTTCCTCTTCGTGCGCGTGGGGCTCGCGGGCTGCGACATGGGCGCCTGCGCGATGCTGCCTCGCATCATCGGGCAGGGGCGGGCCTCGGAGCTCCTCTACACCGGGCGCTCGATGAGCGCGGAGGAAGGCCTCGCCTGGGGGTTCTTCAACCAGGTGAGCGAGGCACCGCTGGAAAAGGCCCTGGCGAGGGCCAGGGAGCTGGCGAACGGCCCCACGGCGGCGCACGCGATGACGAAGAAAATGCTGCACCAGGAATGGAACGCCGGGGTCGACGAGGCGATCGAAATGGAAGCGCAGGCGCAGGCCATCCTCATGCAGAACAAGGATTTCCGGCGCGCGTACGAGGCCTTCGCGGCCAGGAGAAAGCCCGCCTTCGAAGGCGACTGATGGATCGATTCGCGCATTACGCCTTGCCGTTGTTCGAGACGCGCCATGCCGAGTTGGCGCGGAAGGTCGAACGCTATGCGATGGAGAATCTCGGTTTTGCGCACGGTGAGGACGCGGACGCAATCTGCCGGCGCCTCGTGCAGGACCTGGGATGCGCGGGGTTCCTCGCGCACTGCGTGGGAGCGCAGGTCGAGGTGCGCTCGGTCGCGATCCTGCGCGAGGTGCTCGCCTATCACGCCGGCTTGGCGGACTTCTCGTTCGTGATGCAGGGGCTGGGCAGCGGGCCGATCGCGCTCGCGGGCACCGAGGAGCAGAAGAAGAAGTACTTGCCCAGGACGGCGAGCGGCGAAGCGATCGCCGCCTTCGCGCTTTCCGAGCCCGACGCCGGCTCGGACGTACAAGCCATGAGCACCACCGCCACGAAGGCCGGAAGCGCCTGGACGCTGGATGGCACCAAGACCTGGATTTCGAACGGCGGCATCGCCGACTACTACGTCGTGTTCGCGAAGGCCGACGAGGGGATCAGCGCCTTCGTGGTCGACAAGGAGGAGGTGGACGCCTCCGAGCGCATCGACATCGTCGCGCCGCATCCGATGGCCGTCGTTCGCCTTCGGGGTTCACGGGGAACTCTTTTGGGAGAAGCGGGACAGGGCTTCAAGCTGGCGATGCGCAACCTCGACGTCTTCCGCACTACCGTGGCCGGGGCCGCCCTCGGCTTCGCCCGTCGGGCGCTCGATGAAGCTCTCCGGAGAACGAGAGAAAGAAAGATGTTCGGGCAGGCGCTGGCTGACTTCCAGATGACGCAGGCGAAGCTCGCCGACATGGCGACGGCCATCGAAGCGGGCGCGCTGCTCACCTATCGCTCTGCATGGAAAAAAGATCATCTCAAGGAGCGGGTAACCCGCGAGGCGGCGATGGCCAAGATGTTCGCCACCGAGGCCGCGCAGCGGGTGATCGACGACGCGGTGCAGCTTTGCGGGGGCCTGGGCGTCATGCGCGGCCACCCGGTGGAGCGGCTCTACCGGGAGGTGCGTGCGCTACGCATCTACGAGGGGGCGACCGAGGTGCAAAAACTCATCATTGCCCGGGATGTTCTGAAGTCATGAGCTACACCGCGCACGTCGACACTTTCGCGCGCGATAACCTGCCGCCGCGCAGCCTGTGGCCCGAGCTGCGCTTCGATCTGCCGGAGCTGCAGTACTCCGTGCGCATGAACTGCGCCACCGAGCTGCTCGACAAGCCGGTGACGCGCGGCCACGGCCATCGCATCGCGCTGCGCTCGCCCGACGGCGAGTGCACCTACACCCAGCTCTTCACCCAGACGAATCGGCTCGCCAACGTCCTGGTGCGCGAGATGGGCGTGAAGCCCGGCAACCGGGTGCTGCTGCGCGGTCCGAACAACCCGATGATGGCCGCCTGCTGGTTCGCGGTGATGAAAGCCGGCGCGATCTGCGTGGCCACCATGCCGCTCCTGCGCGCGAAGGAGCTCACCGATATCATCGAGAAGGCCGAGATCACACACGCGCTGTGCGATAAGCGCCTGGATGCCGAGCTGATCACCGCGCAGGAGAGGTGTCCGTCGTTGGCGGTCGTCAAGTACTGGTACGACGACGGACCCGATTCGCTCGACACGCTTTCGCTGCGCCAGCCGCTCACCTTTACCAACTTGTCGACGGCGGCGGACGACGTCGCGCTCATCGCGTTCACCTCGGGCACGACCGGCAAGCCCAAGGGAACGATGCACTTCCACCGCGACGTCATCGCGATGTGCGACTGTTTTCCGCGCTCGTGCCTGCAGGCCACCAAGGACGACATCTTCTGCGGCACGCCGCCCCTCGCGTTCACCTTCGGGCTGGGCGGCATGCTGTGCTTTCCGATGCGCTTCGGCGCCTCCACGGTTCTGATTGAGAAGCTCACGCCCGAATCGATGCTCGAGACGATCGAGCGCTACAAGGCCACGGTGTGCTTCACCTCCCCGGTCATGTACCGCGGCATGGCTGCGCTTGCGAAGAGCTTCGATCTGCGGTCCCTGAAGAAATGCGTGTCCGCCGGCGAGGCACTGCCCGATGCCACGCGGCAGTCTTTCAAGCAGTCCACCGGCATCGAGATCATCGACGGCATCGGTTCCACCGAGATGATCCACATCTTCATCTCTCACACGCCCGAGCGCGTGCGCCGCGGCGCCACCGGCTACGCGATCCCAGGCTATCGCGCGACGGTTCTGGACGATCGGGGCAATCCCTGTAGACCGGGAGAGGTGGGCCGCCTCGCCGTGAAGGGGCCGACCGGCTGCCGCTACCTCGCCGACGAGCGGCAGAAGAACTATGTGCTGAACGGCTGGAACGTCACTGGCGATGCCTACCTGATGGACGAGGACGGCTACTTCTTCTACCAGGCTCGTACCGACGACATGATCATCTCCGCCGGCTACAACATCGCCGGGCCGGAGGTCGAGGGCGCGCTCCTCACGCACGCGGCGGTCGCCGAGTGCGGCGTGGTGGGCGCGCCGGACCCAGAGCGCGGCACGATCGTCAAGGCCTTCGTCGTTCTCAAGGAAGGGCAGACCGGAGACGCGAGGATGGTCAAGGCCCTTCAGGACCATGTGAAGAGCGCCATCGCGCCCTACAAGTATCCGCGCGCCATCGAGTTCGTTTCTGCGCTGCCACGCACCGAGACCGGGAAGCTGCAGCGCTTCAAGCTGAGGGGATGAGCATGCAGATTCTGCAACCGCCTGGCTGGGCGCGACCCAAGGGCTTCTCCAACGGCATCGTCGCCGACGGCAGGCTCGTCTTCATTGCCGGTCAGGTCGGTTGGACCGGCGAGGGCAGCTGGCAGGCGCGGGATTTCGCCGGCCAGTTCCGCCAGGCGCTGAAGAACATTCTCGCGGTCCTCCGCGAGGCGAAGGGCGCACCCGAGCACCTTGTGCGCCTAACCTGGTACGTGCTCGACAGGCAGGAGTACCTCGATTCCCTCAAAGCCGTCGGCGACGCGTACCGCGAGCTCATGGGGCGGCACTACCCGACGATGGCGGTCGTCCAGGTGTCGGCGCTGGTCGAGCCCGAGGCGCGCCTCGAGATCGAGGCCACGGCGGTCGTACCGGAGGAACGAGCATGAAGGTGAGCGTGATCGGCGGAGGTCCGGGGGGGCTTTACTTTGCGCTGCTGGCCAAGAAGGCCTGGCCCCGCTGGGACATCACGGTGCTCGAGAGGAACCGGCCCGACGACACCTTCGGCTTTGGCGTGGTGTTTTCGGACCAGACGCTCGACACCTTCAAGGCGTACGACACCGTCACCTACGAGCGCATCCGTCGGCGCTTCGCCTATTGGGGCGACGTGGACGTCGTGTACAAGGGCCAGGTGCTGCGCTCGGGCGGCAACGGCTTCTGCGGCTGCTCGCGGGTGGCGCTGCTCAACATACTGCAGGACCGCGCGCGCGAGCTCGGCGTGCAGATGAGGTTCCAGCGCGAGGTGGAGGACCTCTCCGAGTTTCCCGACTCGGACCTGATCGTCGTGGCCGACGGCATCAACTCCAGGATCCGCGAGAAGCACAAGGAGCACTTCCAGCCGAGCGTCGATCTCCGGCCCAACAAATTCACCTGGCTCGGCTCGACCAAGCCGCTCGACGCCTTCAAGTACTTCTTCCGCGAGACGCCGCAGGGCATCATCCTCGCCCACTGCTACCAGTACGAGGCGGACCGCTCCACCTGGGTGATCGAGACCGACGAGTCGACCTGGCGCAACTTCGGCTTCGACCGGATGAGCGAGACCGAGATGTTGCCCGTGCTGGAAGGCGTCTTCGCCGAGGAGCTGGAGGGCCACCCGCTGATCGCCAACCGCTCGATCTGGCGCAACTTTCCCAACATCACCAACAAGACCTGGGTAAAGCTCGATGGAAAGATGAGCGCCGTGCTCGTCGGCGATGCCAAGGCGACCGCGCACTTCTCGATCGGCTCGGGCACCAAGCTCGCGATGGAGGATGCGATTGCGCTGTACGAAAGCCTCAAGAAAGAGAGAGAGGTTAAGAAAGCATTGCGGCTGTACGACACGGCACGCCGAGAAGAGGTCGAGAAGACGCAGCACGCAGCAAACGTCTCGCTCGCGTGGTTCGAGCACATGAAGCGTTACTGGGGTATGGACCCGCAGCAGTTCGCCTTCGGCGTCATGTCGCGCTCCAAGCAGATCACCTGGGAGAACCTGGAGCTGCGCGACCCCGGCTTCATCAAGGAAGTGCATCGATGGTATGCGGCAAGGGTAAAACAGCAGGGATTTGACATCGATCTGGAGAATCCTCCAGTACCGATGTTCACACCGTTTCGTCTGCGGGACATGGTGGTGGAGAACCGCGTGGTCGTCTCGCCGATGGACCAGTATTCCGCGGTCGACGGCGTGCCGGGCGACTGGCACTTCGTGCACTTGGGAAGCCGCGCCATCGGCGGCGCCGGCCTGGTGTACGTGGAGATGACCTGTCCTTCGCCCGAGGCGCGCATCTCGCCGGGAGACACCGGCCTCTGGAACGAGGAGCAGCGCAACGCCTTCAGGCGCATCGTCCAGTTCTGCAAGGCTCACTCGAAGGCGAAGATGTGCATGCAGCTCGGGCACTCCGGGCGCAAGGGCTCGACCCAGCTCGGCTGGGAGCGCATGGACCATCCGCTCGAGTCGGGCAACTGGCCGGTGGTGTCCGCCTCACCGATTCCCTACTACGAAGGCATCTCGCCGGTACCCAGGGAAATTCAAGAAGATGAGATGAAGAAGATCGTCGACGACTTCGCTCGCTCGACGCGGTATGCAGACGAGGCCGGCTTCGACATGCTCGAGATCCACATGGCGCACGGCTACCTGCTCGCGAGCTTCATCTCGCCCCTCACGAACCGGCGCAACGACAAGTACGGCGGCGGCATCGAGAACCGCATGCGCTTCCCGCTGGAAGTGTTCCGTGCCTGCCGCGCCCTGTGGCCGGAGAGCAAGCCCATGTCGGTGCGCATCTCGGCGACCGACTGGGCCCCGGGCGGACTCTCGGGCGAGGACCTGATGGCGGCGTGCCGGATGCTGAAGGAGGCGCGCTGCGACCTCATCGACTGCTCCACCGGCCAGACCGTGCCGCACCAGAAGCCGGTGTACGGCCGGATGTACCAGGCACCGTTCTCCGACTGGGTGAGGAACGAAGTCGGAATCGCGACCATGACCGTCGGTGCAGTGACGAGCGCGGACCAGGTGAACACTTTGCTCGCGTCAGGCA
This sequence comes from Burkholderiales bacterium, assembly GCA_035649175.1. Lineage (GTDB taxonomy): Bacteria > Pseudomonadota > Gammaproteobacteria > Burkholderiales > SG8-39 > SCGC-AG-212-J23. The sequence goes on from DASRKB010000033.1 coordinate 50,544, forward strand.
AGGCCGACCTCGTCGCGCTCGCCCGCCCGCATCTCGCCAACCCGTACTTCACCCTGCAGGCGTCCGCCTGGTACCAGCACACGGACCAGTTCTGGCCGCCGCAGTACCTCTCCGGTCGCGACCAGGCGTTCCGCAACGCCGCGCGCGAGCGCACGGAGCTCGCGGATCTGCGGCTGCGTGCGCGGCCGGCGAGTCACGAAGTGCACGAGGCCGGCGTCAAGAAAGCCGCCTGAGCGCCTTGGCAAGTACCGAAGGCGGGCCTGGTCTAGGGCTATCATTCGCTCATGAAACCCTCCGTGCTTCTGCTCGCTCTCTCGCTCGCCGCGCTGCCCGCCGCCGCGTCGTATGATGCGAACGGCGTTCCGCTGGGCGCGCACGAGCGCCAGGTGAAGCAGCGCTACCCGAGCGCCTACTGCAAGGCGCTCGAATGGTCGAGCCTGGCCGCCGACCGGCGCTGCGACGACTCGCGCGCCGACTTCGCCGGGGTCAGGGCGCGCATTACCTTCTACCTCAAGAACGACGCCGTGCAGGCGTTCGATGTGCGCTTCGACAGCAAGCAGTTGCAGCGCCTTATGCCGACCCTGCGCGAGAAGTACGGCAAACCGGACGTCGAGAGCGAGGATCCCGAGCGCCGCTTCTTCCGCGCGGAATGGAAGACCAAGACCGACCGTGCCGTGCTCGTCTCGGACCTCGAGAAGCATCGGGCCTCCCTGCTCGTCTCGCGCGGCAACTTCGAGGAAGAGATCTACCGGGTCCGCTGATGCGCGTCTCGCCGCAGGGGGTCATGGCCCGCCTGACGGGCGTCGAGGAGATGGCGCTGCTCGACGTGCGCGAGCAGGGCGTGCATCACCGCGGGCATCCCTTCTTTGCCTGCTCGCTTCCGCTCTCGCGCCTCGAGATGATGGTCGAGGATCTTGTGCCGCGGCGCACTGCGCCGCTCGTGCTGCTCGACGGCGGCGAGGGCCTCGCCGAGAAAGCCGCTGCGCGGCTTACCGGTCTTGGCTACGCGGACGTGTCGGTACTGGAAGGCGGCTGCGAGGGCTGGAAGGCCGCTGGGGGCGAGCTTTTCACCGGCGTCAACGTGCCCTCGAAGGCTTTCGGCGAGTTCGTCGAACACCGCTACGAGACCCCGCGTATGCCTCCTCAGGAAGTCAAGCAGCTTCTGGGTGGGAAACGAAAGCTGGTGATCCTCGACTCGCGTCCGTTCGAGGAGTACCACCGCATGAATATCCCGGGCGGCATCGATGTGCCGGGCGCCGAGCTCGCCTGGCGCGTGCACGATCTCGCGCCGGACCCCAGCACGTTGGTCGTCGTCAACTGCGCCGGGCGCACCCGCTCGATCATCGGCTGCCAGTCGCTGCGCAATGCCGGCATTCCGAACGAGGTCGTGGCGCTCAAGGACGGCACGATGGGCTGGGAGCTCGCGGGGCTGGAGCTCGAGCGCGGCGCGACGCGCGTCGCGCCGCCGCCGTCGGAGGAGGGGCGCAGGCGCGCTCGCGCCGTGGCCGAGAATGTGGCGAGGCGGTTTCAGGTGAAGTTCGCGGATGGCAGGACCGTCGAGGGGTGGAAGGCGGATCGCTCCCGCACCCTGTATGTCCTCGACGTGAGAAGCCGCGACGAGTTTGAGGCGAAGCGCGTCGCCGGCTCGCGCCATGCGCCCGGCGGGCAGCTCGTGCAGGCGACCGACGAGTACATCGGCGTGCGCAACGCGCGGGTGGTCCTCGTGGATCCCGAGCGCGTGCGCTCGGTGATGACCGCCTCCTGGCTGAACCAGATGGGCTGGGAGGAGGTTTACGTGCTCGAGCCCGAGGGCGCGGACGGCTTCGCCGGCTGGCGCACGGAGAGCGGGCCGCGGCGGAGGCCGGTCCTGGGGTTCAAGTCCTGGAGAAAGATCGATGATGTGCAGGGCGCGACCGTGCTCGATTTCTCGACGAGCCTGAAGTTCCGCGCCCGCCACATTGCAGGGGCGTGGTGGGCGATTCGGTCCCGCCTTCCCGAGGCGAGAGAGAAGATCGGGACGGCACAGAAGATCGCGCTCACCTCGGAAGACGCCGCGCTGGCGGAGCTCGCGGCGCCTGAGGTCGCGGCGCTATGGCCGGAAGCGGACGTGAAGGTGCTCGCAGGCGGTAACGCCGCGTGGTTCGCCGCCGGGAAGGCCGTGGAAACCGGCGTTGAGCGCGCGACCACGACGCTCGACGACGTCGCATACAAGGCCTACGACCATGCCAGCGACTACGAACGGCACGCCCGCGAATACCTCTCCTGGGAGGTCGCGCTCGTCGATCAGATCAAGCGCGACCCCACCATCCGCTTCCGCGCGTACTAGAGCACCCGCCTCAAGGCGGGGGCTCAGGCCTTCAGCTTCTTCAGCGCGGCGATCGCCCTCGCCTGGTCCTCGGCGCTGTCGAGCGCGATGTAGCTGATGAACTTCCTGCCTATCGCCACGCCGGACATTCCGCGGAAGCTGATCCCGGCCTGGGCCAGGGCGCGCGCGATCTTCGCGCCGAGCCCGGGCTTGTCGCCGCCTTCGATGCGCACGGAATGGATGTGGGCGGGCTTGGCCATGCCCGCCTCCTGCGCGGCCTTCATGGCCTTCGCGCCCTTGATCGGCGTGACGAACATCACGCCCTGCCCGGGGGTCTCGGTGCGCCGGGCGAGCACCATCTCGAGGTTGGCGCCGGCCCCGGCGAGCGCCTCGAGCTTGGCCGCCGCACCGCCGGGGCGGTCCTCCAGCGTTACGACCCACACCTCGGCCTTCGTCGCTTTGATTGCCACGGTTTCCTCCTCTGGTTGGGGAGGGCTACTGTACTCCGGCCCCGCTAGCGCGGGTAGGAGCCGCCGCTCACGTCGATCGTCGCCCCGCTCATGTACTCGGGGCTGGCGCTGCCCAGCCAGAAGATGGCCTGCGCGACCTCCTCGGGCCGGCAGGGGCGGCCCGAATGCACCGCGCGCATGACGGCATCCTTGCGCGATTGCGGCAACTGCTCGTACATGTCGGTAGTCGTCGGTCCGGGCGCCACCGCGTTCACCAGCACGCCGTCTCCGCCTAGGTACCCGGCGTAGCTCTTGGTGACGTTGAGGAGCGCCGCCTTGGAGGCGCCGTACCAGAGGTCGGGGTGGCCGGTAAAGGCGGCCACGGAGCCTACGTTGACGATGCGACCGGCGCGACGCCGGCGCATCTGCGGTGCCACCGCCTCGATGAGCGCGACCGGCGCGAGCAGGTTGACCGTGAGGATCTCAAGCGCGTCGGCGTCGGGGAAGGCGTCGTGCGGATGGCAGTAGAGCGTGCCCGCGTTGTTCACCAGGACGTCAATGCTGCCCAGTCCGGAGATCAAGCCTGGGATGCCATTGAGATTATTGAGATCGAACTCGATCTGCGCCTCCTGCGGCAGATCGCACTTTGAGAAGTTCTTGTCCAGGCCGAGGACCCGATAGCTGGCGCGCAAGAATAGATGCGCCGCGGCAAGGCCGATGCCGCGCCCGGCGCCGGTGACGAGCGCGGTCTTCAAGCCGCGAGGCCGGGCATGGTGAAGCCGCTCCCTTTCAGCTCGCTGATAAGCTGCTCTTCCTGGGAAGTCGTCAGCTCGACGAGCGGAGGCCGGCAGATCCTCCACAGCGGATCGTTGCCGAAATGGGCCACGGCCGCCTTGAGCGCGGCGATCATGGGCTGCTTCTGCACGATCTTGCGCGTCGCGGTGATGCCGGCTTGCAGCCGGTCGGCATCCGCGGAACGCCAGTTGCGGAACACCCTGTCAATCGGCCCGGGGTTGATGTTGCCCGTGGCGGTGATGCAGCCTTTGCCGCCGTTGCGCATGTTGTCGAGGAGAAACACCTCGCTCCCCGCGAACACGTCGAAGCCCTCCTTGGCGAAGGTGTCCAGCATCGCCTTGGTGTTCGACCAGTCGCCCGAGGAGTCCTTCACGCCCGCCACGATTCCCGGATACTTGCTCAAGAGCCTTTCGATCAGCTGCAGCGAGATGGGGACCTGCGACACCGGCGGGATGTGGTAGAGGTAAACCTGCAGCCGCTCGTCGCCGACGCGCTCGATCACCTCGGCAAAGTTGCGGTACAGGCCCTCGTCCGGCACCCCCTTGTAGTAGAAGGGCGGAAGCATCAGCACGCCCGCGCAGCCGATTTCGACCGCGGCGCGCGTCATCTCGATCGAGTCGCTGAGCGCGCAGTGCCCGGTGCCGGGCATCAGCGCCGACGGTGGGACCCCGCCCGTCACCAGACTTTCCAGCAGGTTTCTCTTTTCGGCTACGGAAAGCGAGTTCGCTTCGCTGTTGGTGCCGAACACGGCGAGCCCCGAGCAGCCGCTCTTCAGCAGCCAGCGGCAGTGGCGCACGAAGCGCTCGGCGTCGGGGGCATAGTCCTTGCGAAACGGCGTAATGACCGGGGCGAGCACCCCGGCGATGCGTTCTTTCTTCGGCATGGGAACCTGCTGTAGAGTCGAGCCGCGATTATGGCCGACCTCCAACGCGCCGTGAACATCGAGGACCTTCGACAGCTCGCGCGCAAGCGCCTGCCGCGGGCGATCTTCGACTTCTTCGACGGCGGCGCGGAGGACGAGGTGACGCTGCGCGCGAACCGCGCGGCCTTCGAGCGCGTGCGGCTGCTGCCCCGGGTGCTGGTGAACGTCGCGGAGGTCGATACGCGGGTCTTGCTGTTCGGCAAGGAAGCGAGCCTTCCCCTCGCGATCGGGCCGACCGGCGGCATCGGCGCGGGCAGGCCGGGGGCGGACCTGATGCTCGCGCGCGCCGCGAAGGCGCAGGGTATCCCCTTCACGCTAGCCACACCCGCCACCGCCTCGATCGAGCGGGTCGCCGCCGAGGTCGGCGGGCGCCTGTGGTTCCAGCTCTACGTGGTGCGCGACCGCATGTTCCGCGAGAAGCTGGTCAAGCGGGCGAGCGACGCGGGCTACGAGGCGCTGCTCGTCACGGTCGACCTCCCGGTGTCGGGTAAGCGCGAGCGGGACCCGAAGAACGGCTTCGTCACCCCTTACCGCCCGAACTGGCGAAACTCGCACGACGTTCTCGGCAAGCCCGGATGGCTGCTCGACATCCTCCGGCACGGTCTGCCGGGGATGGAGAACTTCGAGGGCTACAAGTTCTCCAGCACCAAGGTGACCGACATCGCGACCGCGGTCGGCCGGGAGATGGATGCGGGGTTCGATTGGGAGGAACTCAAGCGGCTGCGCGAGCTGTGGCGGGGGAAGCTCCTGCTTAAGGGCGTCGAGCGCGCCGATGACGCGCAGCGCGCCGCGGCGATGGGCTGCGACGGCGTGGTGGTGTCGAACCATGGCGGGCGGCAGCTCGACGGCGCGGCGCCCACGATGGATGCGTTGCCGGAGATCGCCAAGGCCGCGAACGACAATTTTTCCATCCTCCTGGACGGCGGCGTGCGGCGCGGCGTGGACATCGTCAAGGCGCGCGCTCTCGGCGCACAGGCTGTGCTTACCGGTCGCGCGACGCTTTTCGGCGTAATGGCGGGCGGCGAGCCGGGCGCGCGGCGGGCGCTCGAGATCCTCTCGAACGAGCTGGAGCGCGCGATGAAGCTCTGCGGGGTGCGCTCGATCGGCGAGATCGGCCCGGGCCTCCTCTGGCGAAGTCCCTGACGTACGGCGGTGGAGTGAACAGCCACTCGAACGCGTCGTAATAGCGCTCCGCCGGGCGGCTGGCGAAGGTCTCGTTGCGCACCAGGCGCTCGATGCCGTCAGGCACATGGAAGATCATGCCGATCAGGCGGTTCGCCGAAATCTGGACGCGGGAGGCCCTCACCAGACGGATCTTCTGGTAGTCGAGAAAAGCTTTCCCGAAGTCGCCATCGGCGGCGTCGGCGCAAGCGCCCAGGCACACTGCGTCCTCCATTGCCATGGCCGCGCCCTGCGCCATGTACTGGAGCATGAAGTGCGCGGCGTCGCCGAGCAGCGTGACGCGCCCCTGGGTCCAGTTCTCCACCGGCTGGCGGTAGAGCAGCATCCAGCGCCGGAACTCCTTGGGAATCCGCATCAAGCCCAAAATCTTGTCGCAGTAGTGCGAGAAGAAGGGCAGCGCCTCCTGCGGTCCGGCGAGCTCGTTGTGTCCGCCGCTCGTGTGCCTGCCGATGACGGTGGCGACCAGGTTGAAGAGCTTCCAGCCGCGCAGCGGGTAGTGGACGATGTGCGTGTCGTGCGCCGCCCAGAGCGTCGCCGCCGGCAGGCGCAGGTCCTTGGGCACCTCATCGATGTTCAGCACGGCGCGATAACACATGTGGCCGGTGATCGGCGGCAGCGGATCGCCGACGATCTTCTCGCGAATCGCCGAGCGACCGCCGTCGGCGCCGACCAGGGCGGCACCCCGGATTGGCTCTCCTTTCTTGGTCCTGACCAGGACCTCGTCCCCACTCGCTTCGAACCCCGTGACTCGCGTGCTCGTACGGAGCTCGATCAGCCCGGGCAACGCCTTGCACCCATCGAGGAGGGAGCCGTGGATGTCGGCGCGGTGCGTCACGGCGTAGGGGTTACCGAAGCGTCGCGCGAAGCGCGCGTCGAGCGGCATGTCGATCACGCGCTCACCGCTCACGCCGTCGAACATCAGCAGGCGCTCGATGAACACCGCCTCCTTCTTGACGAGCCGACCGACGCCGAGCGCGTCGAGGGCATGCCAGGCGTTGGGCGCGATCTGGATGCCGGCGCCGATCTCGCCGAACGCTTGCGCCTGCTCGAGCACCAGCGAGCGGAAGCCCTTGCGCGCGAGCGCGAGCGCGCACGCGAGCCCGCCGATGCCGCCGCCGGCGATAACCACCGGGTCCCGGTTGCGACTCGAGCGCGCGGAGCTCATGCGCGTCCGATTGTACGCGGCTGCAATAGAATCGCCGCCATGCCCCTGCGCATTCTCCTCCTCGCCTGGCTGCCGGCAGCGCACGCTCATCACGCCATGGACTACGCCACGCCGGCGACGGCGCTGGACGGGCTGCTTTCTGGGCTTGCGCACCCTGTCATCGGCGTGGATCACCTGCTCTTCATCGTCGCGGCCGGTGTGCTTGCCGCGCAGGCGCGCCTTGGGCTCGCGCTGCTTCTCGCCTTCGTCATCGCGTCGGTGCTCGCCGCCGCCCTACGGGCCGCGGGCGCGGGCCTGGAGCTCCACGAGGCCTGGGTCGCTGTCTCGCTTCTCGTGCTGGCGGCGCTCTTGCTCGGGCGCGCGACGCTGCCCCCCGCCGTCCTGGCCGCGCTCTTCGCCGCGGGCGGCATGGTGCACGGCCAAGCGCTCGGCGCGTCGGTTGTCGGCGCCGAGCAGTCGCCGCTCGCCGCCTACTTCATCGGCCTCATCGTCGTGCAGTGCGCCATCGCCGCGAGCGGCTGGGCGCTTTGCGCGTGGGTGCGCGGGCGCTGGCCGTCAATGCCGCTGCAGCGCTTCATGGGCGCGACGCTTGGCGGCGCGGCGCTGCTGTTCCTCGGGCTCTAGACCCAGACCTGCAGCACGTAGTCGTAGGCGGCTTGCGCGTTGGTCATGTCCACGCGCTGCAGCTTGATGCGGTAGCCGCTCTTCGCTTTCTCGAGCTTGTGAAGATACGAACCGGCGAAGTGGCGCACGTCGTCGCGCCTGAGCTCGAGCATGTGGAAGCGCGAGCGCACCTCGATCTCGCTCCCCGAGCTCTTGAGTACCTGGACGTTCGACACCACGTGGTTCGTGCCCCAGAGCGGCCGCTGCGACCACGCGTCCGGGTGCAGCACGCGCTTCATGCGCACCATCATCAGGTTCTTGTCCTCGGCGAAGATCGCCGGCATGCCGTCCCAGGTCCTGTGCGAGGGCTCCGGCGGCATCCAGTAGACGCCGTCGTCGGCGAAGAGGTCGATCCAGTCCTGCCACTGCTTGCCGTCCAGCAGCTCCGCCTGCTTGTAGAGAAACTGCTCGATCTCATGCTGCAGGTCGGCGCGCTTGGGCACCGGCTTCCTGCCCGGCTCCTTCACCGGCGGCTTCTTCTTTCCCTTCGATTTCGTCGCCACGGCTACTTGCCTCCGTTCATGTAGGCCGCCCAGGCTTTCATCTGGTTGCGCATCGGCGCCTCCGAGGTGCCGCAGTTGGGGGCGGTCTGGACCACGCCGTCGTTCTCGACATCGCGTCCCAGGTGCCGCGCGAAGCTCACCCAGTCGCCGCCGTCGGAGGAGAGGCCCTGGTGGCACTTCCAGAAGTTCTCCAGGTCGTCCGCGTTGACCAGCGTGGCGGGCGAATTGACCAGGTTGTAGTAGGCGAGGGAGCGGCGATAGATCGCCTCGGGCGCGCCTTTCAGGCGGAAGTGCCAGATCTCGGTGAGCGTTCGGTCGACTCCGAGCGGGCGCACCGCGCGCAGCTGCTGCAGCGGCGACTGCACCGAGAGCCCGGGATAGATGAGGACGTGGTGGATGTTCACGCCCACGATCTCCTCAAAGCGCTTCCGTCCATACGCCTTGATCATGATCTTGTCATAGGCCAGCGTGTCCGGGTCCTGTGGCCGCAGCCCCATGTAGCCCGTCAGGATGCAATGGCCGTACGGGTAGTTGAGCGTCTGGAAGTTGTCCCACTTGTCGATCGTCACCGTCGCGAAGGCGGAAAGCATGTGGTAGGAGAGCGGCGCCTCGCCCTTTTTCGTTCGCTTCGCGATCTGCTTCTCCACCTCGTGCGCGGCGCGCCCGGTGGACTGGTGCGTCACCGACGGATGCAGCGCGTCGAGCTGGTTCTCGAGGAAGATCTTCCAGTTCGAGTGCTGGATCACGCGGAAGCAATTCGGCACGACCTCCACCCCGCCTTCCGGGGCGCGGTCGCACATGTCATCGAAGGCGACGATGCTCTTGCCGAGGAACTCCTTGAGCGAAGGCCCTTCGCTCGCCAGGCTGGCGAAGACGAAGCCGCGATAGTTCTCGACGCGAGCCGCATGCTTCATGCAGAGCTCGGGGCTTTCCTTGCTGAGCCGGGTGCCCGCGTAGCCCGACTCCATCATCGGGATGTTGCGCAGCTTTCCGTCGTGGTGGAAGGTCCAGGCGTGGTAGGAGCAGCGGAAGAACTCGCCCGTGTTGCCGTGGCGGTCGCCGCAGATCATGTTGCCGCGGTGCGGGCAGCGGTTGTAGAGCACGTTCACCTTGCCGTCCGAGCCGCGCACCATGATCATCGGCTGGCGGCCGATCTGCACCGTGTAATAGTCGCCGGCCTTCGGCACCTGCGTCTCGTGCCCGCAGTAGATCCACACCTTCTCGTGGATGCGCTCCATCTCGAGCGCGAAGATCGCGGGATCGGTGTAGACCTCCTTGCGCACGCGGTCGGGCTCGACGAAGCGGCTCAGGTCGGGAATGCTCTCTCTCAGCATGGAAATTTCCTCCTCGGCTGCATGACGCAATCTTCGCATATCATCCGCCCATGCCCAGGGAGCGGACGCGAATCGTCGTCGCCATCACCGGCGCGAGCGGCGCCATCTACGGCATCCGCCTCCTGGAAGCGCTGGCCGAGGCGCGCGAGGTCGAGGTCCACCTGATCCTCAGCCGCGGCGGCAAGCTCACCCTCGGCGTCGAGACCGGCTGGAAAGTGAAGGACGTCGAGGCGCTGGCGCACAAGGTCCATAGCGACCAGGACCTCGCCGCGCCGCTGTCGAGCGGCTCGTTCCGCACCGCGGGAATGATCGTCGCGCCCTGCTCGATCAAGACCCTTTCCGGGATCGTGAACTCGTACGCCGATACGCTGGTGGTGCGCGCCGCCGACGTGGTGCTGAAGGAAGGCCGCCGGCTGGTGCTCATGCCGCGCGAGACGCCGCTCCACGCCGGGCATTGCCGGCTGCTCATGCAGGCCGCCGAGATGGGCGCGGTCATCGCGCCGCCGATGCCGGCGTTCTACAACGCGCCGAAGAGCATCGACGACCTCGTGAACCACAACGTTGGCCGGGTGCTCGACCTCTTCGACATCGACAGCGGCTTGGTGCGGCGTTGGAAGGGCCCGGGCAGGAACCCGCCTACAGTCGAGGTCTGACCTCCGCGGCGAAGAGCTCGAGCGAGCGCATCGCCACCGCGGGCGGCAGGTCGCCGAAGGAAAAGACGCAGAGCAGGTAGTTCATCCCGCTCTCGGCAACGATGGACTTCAATTGTCTTAGAACGTTCTCTGGACTTCCGGCCACGAGCCGCATCACCGACGTCTCCGAGAACGGGTCGAGCGGCATCACGTCCGGGCGGCCGTGCTTGCGCGTGAGATGGTGGATGTGGCTCTTCCATGTCTCGTACGCCCGAACGCCCGCCTCGACCGCCTCCTTCCCGCTCTCCGCGATGACAAGGTGCTGCGTGCGCGCGAGGAAGGGCTCGGCCACATGGGCGTTGTGCCGGTCGGGCTCGTTCCGGTTCCGCTCCCAGACCTCGCGGTACTGCGTGAACCGCACCTTGGCCTCGGCGTGGCTCGAGATGACGGCGGTGTGGTAGCCGTGGCGGGCGGTGAACTCGATCGAGTCCTTGTTCGAGCTCGGGAACCACAGCGGCGGATAGGGCTTCTGCACCGGCTTGTTGTAGAGCTCTACGTCTCTATATCGGAAATGCCGGCCGTCGAAGTTCAACGTGGAACTGCTGCAAGCCTGAAAGAACACTTCTAGCGTCTCCCGGTACCGGGCGCGCGAGGCCTCCGTGTCCGCGAGGCCGAAGATCAGCGACTCGATCGGCGACACGCCGCGCCCCACGCCGAGCTCGAGGCGCCCGCCCGAGAGCTGGTCGAGCATGCAGACCTCGTTGTAGAAGCGGTAGGGGTCGTACCAGGGCAGGCAGAAGGTGAGGGCGCCGAGGCGCAGCCGGCGCGTGCGCTGGCTCATGGCGGCGAGGAGCAGGGCGGGCGATGCGTCGATGGAGAGAGGCGTGCCCTGGTGCTCGGCGAGCATATAGGCGTGAAAGCCCGCATTGTCGGCCGCCTCGGCGAGCGCGAGCTTGTGCGCGAATACCTCGCCCGGCGCGAGCCGCGTATGGTGCTCTACCCAGTCGAACAGGCCGTATCGCATCGGCATTATCGATCGCTCCGATGAACGGCGCGGCCGCCATCGCGTTCGTCGAGCCCACTGCGAATGCCGTGGCCTACGACTTCCACGAGCGCGCCTGGCAATGGTTCGGGCGGCCTACTTCTTCTTCTTCTCGAGCAGCCAGTCCGGCGAGCGCTTCGGCCGCTGGGTAGGCGCGGGCGGCTTTTCGCCCCGCCGCACGCGCGCGGCTTCGGTGCTGTCGGGCTGCGCCGAGGAAACCGGATCGCTCGCCGGGAACGTCTCCTTGACGCCCTCGTCGACGACCTCGTCGGTGGTCGGCTTGCGTTTCTTCATGCGCCTGCTGAAGCACTTTTCGTTCCCGCATCACACTCCTAGATAGCGGTGCCATAGGCCACGGTCGGCGTCGAGGGCCGCAGAGGTCCCCTGCCAGGCGACCCGGCCGCGCTCGATGATGGTGTGCCGGTCGGCGAGGCGCACCAGGCGCTCGACGTACTTGTCGATGACGAGGATGGTCTGGCCGGCCGTGCGCAGGCGCTCGAGGCACTTCCAGATCTCCTCGCGCACGAGCGGCGCGAGGCCTTCGGTCGCCTCGTCGAGGATCAGGAGGTGCGGGTTGGTGACGAGCGCCCGGCCGATGGCGAGCATCTGCTGCTCCCCGCCGGAGAGCTGGTTCCCCATGTTGTCCTTGCGCCTCTCCAGGTTCGGAAACATTTCGAGCACCCGCGCGGGCGTCCAGGGATCCCGGCGGCTGGCCCGGTTGCCGGCGAACGCCTCGAGGTGCTCGCGCACGCTGAGGTTGGGAAAGATCTGCCGCCCCTCGGGCACGAGCGCGATGCCTGCCCGCGCGATGCGATCGGGCGCTCCGCGCTCGATGCGCTCGCCGCGGAAGGTGATCGCGCCGCCCCTCGCCGGCGTGAGGCCCAGGATCGAGCGCACGGTGGTCGTCTTCCCCATGCCGTTGCGGCCAAGCAGGGTGCTCACTTGTCCTTCGAGAATCTCGAAGGAAATGCCGAAGAGCACCTGGCTTGCGCCGTAGGCGGTCTCGAGGCTCTCAACGCGCAACAACTTCGTCCCCCAGGTAGGCGCGCTTCACCTCGGCGTTGGCCCGAATCTCCTGCGGCGCGCCGCTCGCGACGATGCGGCCGTTGACCAGCACCGAGATGCGCTCGGCGAGGCGGAACACCGCGTCCATGTCGTGCTCCACGAGCAGCACCGTCACCTGTTCGCGGATGCGCTCGATGAGCGCGATCATGCGCTGCGACTCCTCCGGGCCCATGCCGGCCATCGGCTCGTCGAGCAGGACGAGCTTCGGGTGCGTCGCGAGCGCGAGCCCCACCTCGAGCGCGCGCTGGTCGCCGTGCGCCAGGGTCATCGCGAGATGCTCCTTCTTGTCCTGAAGCCCGACCAGGGAAGCGAGCTGCGCGGCTTCCTCGAACAGCGCCTTCTCCTCCGCCACCGGCCTCCAGAACGAGAGGCTCGAGCCGCTGCGCGCCTGCACCGCGAGGGCGAGGTTCTCGAGCACGCTGAAGCGCCGGAAGATGCTGGTGATCTGGTAGCTGCGCGCCAGCCCCGCCTTCACGCGCATGTGCTGCGGCTGCTGAGTTACCGAGTGTCCCTGAAAGAGAATCTCCCCGGCGTCCGCGGGCAGGCTGCCCGATACCTGGGCGATCAGCGTTGTCTTGCCGGCGCCGTTCGGGCCGATGAGGGCGTGTACCTCGCCGGCTTTCACCGAAAGGCTCACGCGGTCGACCGCCACCACGCCGCCGAAATGCTTGGTGAGCTCCTTTATCTCAAGCATGGCGTCGCCTGGCGAGGAGGCCCGCGATGCCCTGCGGCGCGAAGAGCACGATCGCGAGCAGAATCACCCCGACCGGGAGCTGCCAGTGCAGCGCGTACGCTCCCAGCCACTCGCTCCCCGAGAGCGCTTCCTCGAGGGTGAGCAGAACCACGGCGCCGATCGGTCCGCCCCAGAAGCGGCCCACGCCACCGAGGATCACCATGATCATCAGCGTGCCCGACTGCACCCAGTGCAGCAGGCCGGGCCCCACATAGCTCGACTGGTTCGCGATGAGCGCGCCCGCGAGCCCGGCGATGGCGCCGGAGATGACGAAACAGGCGAGCTTGTAGCCGTACACCGGGTAGCCAATGGCGGCGGCGCGTGTTTCATTCTCGCGGATAGCGCCGATGACGCGGCCGAAACGCGATTGGATGATGCGGTGCAGGAGGTACAGGACCGCGACAAGAAGCACGAGCACTACGTAGTACCAGGCGATCTCGTTGCGCAGGTCGAGCCCGAGCCCGGTCGAGCGGCCCGGCATGGACAGCCCATCGTCGCCGCCGTACTCCTTCAGCGAGACGAACACGTAGTACATCATCTGCGCGAAGGCGAGCGTGATCATGATGAAGTACACGCCGCGCGTGCGCAGCGACATCGCGCCGATGACGAGCGCGGCGAGCGCCGCGACCGCAACCGCCGCCGGCCACGCGAGCCATGCGCTGCGCACCCCTTCCACGGCGAGGATGCCGGCGACATACGCCCCGGCGCCGAAGAACGCCGCGTGGCCGAAGCTCACCATCCCTCCGTAGCCGAGCACCAGGTTGAGGCTTGCCGCCGCCATGGCGTAGATGAGCACTCGGGCGCCGAAGCCGATGTAGAACGTCTGATCGATCGCCTGCATCGCCAGCGGGAACACGATGGCGAGCGCGAGGGCGAAAAGGGCGGCTTTCATCCTCTTGCCGGGAAAAGCCCCTGCGGCCGGAAGAAGAGCACCGCGGCCATGAGAACGTAGATCATGATCGAGCTTACCGAGGGCCCGAGGTTCGAAGCCACCATCGGCGGAAAGAGGCTCTGGAACACCATCGGCAGGAGCGCGCGGCCCATGGTGTCGACCAGTCCCACGAGCAGCGCCCCGACGAACGCGCCGCGGATAGAGCCGATGCCGCCGATGACGATGACGACGAAGGCGAGGATGAGGATGTTCTCACCCATGCCGACCTGCACCGCGAGGATCGGCCCGAGCATCGCGCCGGCGAGACCGCAGAGCGCGGCCCCGATCGCGAAGACGATGGTGAAAAGCCGCCGGATGTTCACCCCCATGGCCACCGCCATCTCGCGGTTCGAGGCGCCGGCGCGCACCAGCATGCCCACGCGGGTTTTCGCCACCAGCAAGTACAGGAGCACGGCAACCAGCAGGCCTATTCCGATGATCGCCAGCCGGTAGGACGCGTACTGGATGCCGCCGGGGAGCTCCACCGGGCCGGTGAGCCCGGCAGGCCCGCTGAGCATGATCGGCTGCGACCCCCAGATGATGCGCACCACCTCGTTGGCGATGAGGATGAGCGAGAAGGTGGCGAGCACCTGCGTCATGTGGTCGCGCTCGTACAGCCTCCTGAGAATCGTGACCTCCAGGGCGGCGCCGACCAGGGCGGTGGCGACGAGCGCGAGCGGCAGCGCCGCCCAGAACGAGCCGGTCGCCTGCGCGAGGCTCGCCATGAGGTAGGCGCCGATCATGTAGAGCGAGCCGTGCGCGAGGTTGATCATGTCCATGATGCCGAATACGAGCGTGAGGCCCGCGGCGAGCAGGAACAGCATCAGCCCGAACTGGATGCCGTTCAGGGTCTGCTCGAGGAAAAGCGTCGCGGTCATGGAAACAAAAAAGGGTGGGACGTCACGCCCACCCCTTTCGGGCTGCCACTTCGAAAGCCTATTTCATCTTGCAGTCTTTGGCCCAGAAGTCGACGTGGCTGGTGAGCACGGTGCCAACCTTCTTGTTGACGATGCGCCCCTTGTCGTCCTTGACGATCTGGCGCACGTAATAGTCCTGGATCGGCGTGCCGTTGGGCGCCGCCTTCCAGTCGCCGCGCGGTGACTTGATGCGGCCCGGGGCGCCCATCAGCGCGCTGCGGAAGGCCTGCACGTCCTCGACTCTGCCGTTCGCCGACTTGACCGCCGCGTCGATGACGAGCGCCGTGGTGTAGCCCTGCTCGGCGAAAAGCGACGGGATGCGCTTGTACTCCTTCTCGAATGCGGCGACGAACTTGCGGTTTGCGTCGTTGTCGAGGTCGTACGCCCAGTGCGAGCTGTCCAGGATGCCGAGCATCGGCTCGCCGACGGCGGGGATGATGTCTTGGTCGGAGACGAAGCCCGGCACGACGAGCTGGATGTCCTTCGAGAGACCCGAGGCGCCGAACTGCTTGAGGAAGTTGATGCCCATGCCGCCGGGCAGGAAGGCATAAAGGGTGTCGGGCTTCGCCGCGCGGATCTGCGCGAGCTCCGCCGAATAGTCGAGCTGGTTAAGCTTGGTATAGACCTCGGCGACCACGTTGCCCTTGTAGCCGCGCTTGAAGCCGGTGAGCGCATCCTTGCCCGCCGGGTAGTTCGGCGCGATGAGGTAGGCGTTCTTGTAGCCCTTCGAGGTGGCGAAGTGCCCGGCGGCCTCGTGGTGCCCCTCGTTCGGCCAGGAGGCGGAGAAGAAGTAGGGACTGCAGCCTTCGCCCGAGATGCGCGTCGGCGTGGAGTTGGGCGCCACGTAGAAGATCTTCGACTGCTCGATGGTCGGCCAGACCGCGAGCATCACGTTCGAGAAGATGACGCCGGTCATCAGGTTGACGCGGTCGCGCTTGAGCAGGCGGTCGGCCTGCTGCTTGCCGACCTCGGGGTTGAGCTGGTCGTCGGCGAACACGATCTCGGTGGGCAGCCCGCCGAGCCGTCCGCCGAGCTCCTTGAGCGCGAGGTTGAAGCCGTCGCGCACCTCGATGCCGATGCCGCCCGCCGGGCCCGAGAGCGTGGAAAGGTAGCCGATCTTCAGCTCGTTCGCGGCTTGCGCAGACGTGACGAGCGCGCCTGATGTGGCAATGACACCGGTGGCAAGCGCGCCGACGATGAGCTTCACCATGAGTAGCCTCCTCCTCGATTGATTCTACAATAGGATAATGCCTTTCCAGCCGCGCGACCCGAGCGCGCCGCCGCTCTCCGGCAGGCCCGACGCGGCGAGCGTCAAGCGGCGCGCGATCGAGCTGGGCGCGGATCTCGCCGGCATCGCCTCCGCCGCCACGCTCAACGCCTTTCCGCCCGATCCGCGCTGGCCGCAGACGCCCGAGCGCATCTCGCCCTACGTGAAGAGCGTGGTGGTGCTGGTGCAGCGCATCCCGGCCGGCGCTTTCCGCGCGAAGACCAACGTGCCGGTGCAGTACATGGACATGCTCGTGCTGCGCAAGATGGACAAGGTCGCCTACCGGCTCGCCGGCGAGCTCGAGCGCCTCGGCCATCCCACCTTCGTCACCGCCGCGCAGGAGACCGACTGGAGTTACAAGCGGGCCTCCTACGGCCGGCTCTCGACGCGCCACCTCGGCGTCGAGGCGGGCCTGGGCACGCTCGGCCTCGAGGTGAACATTCTCACGCCGGAGTTCGGCCCGCGCGTGTACCTCACCGGCATCCTCAGCGAGCTCGAGCTCGAGCCCGACGCGCGCATCACCGAGCAGGTGTGCATCGGCGAGTCCTGCAGCCGCTGCCTGCATTCGTGCCCGCCGAACGCAGTGCTGCACTGGGGCATCGACAAGCGCGGCTGCGCCACCGAGGCGCAGGAGTTCGGCTTCATGACCATGCTGCAGTTCATGGAGCGCGTCATCGACGCGCCGGCGGGCGAGCGCGCCGCGATGCTGAAGACGCGCGACCTCTTCGGTTTCTGGCAGGGCCTGCTGCGCGTCGTAGGCTCCTTCGGCGACTGCCCCCGCTGCCTCGCGGTATGCCCCGTGGGCAACGACTACCACATGCATCTTGCCGAGCAGCAGAAGGAGATCCCGGAGAAGACGGCGGAAAAAATCGCCTTGCAGCAGAAATGGAAGGCGGACCGGAAAAAGGGCGCCGGCATCCCGGGTCTTTCCGACTGGAACGTGCGCTGGGTGGGCGAGGAGGGCTACAAGGGCATGGTCGCGAAGCAGCTCCAGGAGTTCAGGAAGCGCCAGAATGAAGTTTCATAAGAAGGATTTGTCTGCCCAGGAAGTCAAAGCAAGGGCGCTGGCGCTCGGCGCGGACCTGGTAGGCATCGCCGACGGCACGGCGATCGACGCCTCGCACATCACCGACCTCGACGCGGGCCGCGTCATCGTCCTCGCCAAGCGACTGAACGAGGGCGTCGCGCGAATCCGGCGCTGGGACGATCGGCACAAGTACTACAACGACGAGCTCGCGCTCACGCACCTCGAGGAGACCTCGCTCGAGCTGGTGTACTGGCTGGAGGACTGCGGCTACCCCGCGGTCATCGTGCCTCCGACGCACGTCGACCCCGCGACCTACCGCGACGATCCGTCGGAGCATCTCGAGCCTCTGCTCTCGTTCTCGCGCGCCGCGGTGCAGGCGGGCCTCGGCACCCTCGGGCTCAACCTGCAGCTCCTCACGCCGCAATACGGACCCCGCGTCATCCTCACTGCCGTGCTCTGCTCGCTGGAGGTTGAGTGCGACCGGCCGATGGCCGAGGCGCTGTGCCTCGGCCCCTCGTGCGGCCGCTGCCTGAAGACCTGCCCGGGAGACGCGGTGCTGCATTGGGGGCGTGACTGGGAGTCCTGCGACAAGCATCGCTCGCCGCACGGCTTCGCCCAGCTGGCGAGCCACCTGGAAACAATCATCAAGGAAGAGAACCCGGGCAAGAGGAAAGCGCTGCTGCGCTCCGAAGACAGCTTCAACCTCTGGCAGAGCATCCTGCGCGGCGCGGGCGTCATCACCGGCTGCCGGCGCTGCGCCGACGTCTGCCCGGTCGGCGCCGACTACCAGACGATGCTCGCCGACGCGCTCGAGGAGATCCCAGAGAACACGCCGGAGAAGGAAAAGCGCCTGGCAGGCATGCAAGGCGAGCCGCCGGAAAGCCTCAGGCGCTTCGTCGGATTCCTGAAGGTGCTGTGATGGCCTTGCCCAAGTCCCGCGAAGAGATCCGCCGCCTCCAGTCGGAGCGCAAGCGCCTCGCCGTCGAGCAGGCGATGCGCTCGCCCTTCTGGCGCAAGCGGCTTCCCAGAAGCATTTCCCTGGAGAAGCTGGAAGACGCGGAGGTGTGGCGCAGCATCCCGATCCTCGACAAGGACACGCTGCGCGCGATGAGCGACGCTGAGTTCTACGGCGAGTTCTGCCTTCAGAACCACGACGGCATCGCGGAGTACTGGCGCTCGGGCGGCGTGACCGGGCAGCCGCTTTTCTATCCCCGGAGCTTCCGCGACATGGAGTACGGCCTCGAGTCCTTCGCGCGCACTTTCGATTGCGCCGGGCGCGGGCGCGGCGACCTGGCGCACGTCTCCTTCCCGATGGGCATCCATCCGGTGGGCCAGGTGTTCTCGCGCTGCGCCGCCTCGCGCGGCATCACGGTGAACTGGGCGGGCTCGGGCACGTCCACCCCTTCCGCGCTGCAGCTCGAGCTGATCCAGCGCTTGAAGCCGACCATCTGGCTCGGCATGTCGAGCTATGCGCTGCACCTCGCGAACCTTGCCGATGCCCGGGGCATCGAGCTCTCGGTGAAGAGCGTCATGACCTCCGCCGAGCCCGTTTCCAAGGCTAAGCGCGACAAGATCGAGCGTAGCTGGGGCGCGAAGCTCACCGACACCTTCGGCATGACCGAAGCCGGCATGATGGGCGCAGAAAGCAAGGAAGATGAGGCCGGGGGCGGCTTCCGAGTGTGGAGCGACTTCTACTACGTCGAGGTGCTCGATCTCAAGTCGCTCGAGCCGGTGCGCGAAGGCGAGGTGGGCACGATGGTGGTAACCGCGCTGTGCACCAACAACATCACGCCCTTCCTGCGCTGGAGCTCCGGCGACCTCGTCACCTACAGCGAAGCCGACGATGGTCGGGGGCCCTTCTCGGTGTTCCCACGCGTCAAGCACGCGCACCGCACCGCCGGCTTCTTCAAGATCCGCGGCATCAACCTGGGCCACCAGGACCTCGAGGACTTCATGTTCCGCCACCTCGAGATCGGCGATTTCCGCGCCGAGGCGGTGAACGAGGGCGGCAACGACATCCTGCGCCTTTGCATCGAGGTCAAGCGGGATATCGATCCGGACCGCCTGAGGGAGCTCTTGAGTCGTGAAGTAAAGGACAAGTTCGAGCTCGCGCCGCAAGTGGTCGTGCTCGACACCGGCACGCTCGCGCGCGAATTCGAGGCGAACGTCAAGGCCGCGCGCTTCGTCGACCGCCGCTAGCCCAGCATCTCCAGCACCTCTCCCGAGGCGCGCACGTCGCCGAATTGCTGGATCACGTTCTCCAGCGTCGCGCGCTGCTCCTCGCCGGAAAGCGCGGCGGTGCAGTCGGAAAGTAGCACCACCTTGAAGTCGAGCATCATGGCGTCGCGCGCCGTGCATTCGCAGCAGACGTTGGTCTTGGTGCCGGCGATGAGCAAGGTATCGATGCCCCTCCCTCGCAGGGTGTTCTCGAAACCATTCCGGATGAAGGCGCTGTAGCGATTCTTCGCGAGGCGCAGGTCCTCGGGTTTGGCGTCGAGCTCCGGCCACAGGGCTTGCAGCTTGGAGCCCGCCTCCAACGCGGCGGCGGCCTGCTCGCGCTTGCCCGGCGCGACGAAGGCGTCGAAGAAGCCGGCCCAGTCGCGGCCGCCCCGCTGGTTCTCGTGCATCACCCAGATGACCGGCACCCCGCGCTCGCGCAAGGCGCCGGCGAGGCGGTTGATCGCGGGCACTATCTCCCGCGCCGCCGGCACCTCGATTGGCGCACCGGGCGCGACGAAGGCGTTCTGCATGTCGATCACGAGGAGCGCCGTGCGCTTCGCCTCCAGGCGCTCGAAGAGGTGCAGCCGGCCGCGGCGCGCCACGACGCGCTCGACGATCTCGGGACGGATGTCAGAGCGCATCGAAGTAGTCGGTCATCTTCTTTCTGAGCGAAGGATCGGGAAGAACACCGCGCGCGGCGCCGAGATTGTCCTCCATGTGCTTCGGGTTGCTCGTGCCCGGGATCGCGCAGGTCACCGCCGGGTGCGACACGATCCACTTGAGGAAGTACTGCGCCCAGCTCGCGATGCCGAGCCCGGCGGCCCAATCGGGCAGCGGCTTGTTGCGTACCTTTCGGAACAGGGACCCTTCGCCGAACGGCCGGTTGACCAGCACCCGCAGCCCGCGCTCCATCGCCATGGGGAGGATCTTCTCTTCGGCCGAGCGCTCGGCAAGCGAGTAGTTGATCTGCAGGAAGTCCCAGGGCGCGATCGTCATGGCACGTTGAACTTCGGAATACGCGGACGCGGTGTAGTGCGTTATGCCGATGTTGCGCACCCGGCCCTTCGCTTTCATGTCCTGCAGGGTCCTGGCGTGCACAGCGACATCGACGAGGTTGTGGACCTGCATCAAGTCCATGATCTGCACGCGCAGGCGCCGGAACGAGGTCTCCATCTGGCGGACGCCGTCGTCCCGCCCGCGCGTCCACACCTTGGTGGCGATGAAGACGCGCTCGCGGATGCCCAGCTCGGCGACCAGGTCGCCCACCACGCTCTCGGCGCTGCCATACATGGGTGAGGAATCCACCACGTTGCCCTCGAGCAGCTTCAGCACCTCGCGCAGCTCCGCGCGGGCGGCCGCGTCGGCACCGACGTCGAACGTCTGCCACGTTCCGAGGCCTATCCGGGGCAAAACGAGTGGTTTTGATGAAGACACTTTTCCCGACTGTCCCTTCAAGTCCGAGAGGTAGAGACCTAGACCGGAGGCGAGGAGCGCGCGTCTGCGGGCATCCATCGCCTCAGTTATAGTAGGCGAGAGGGAGGGAACGCAATGGGCATTGGTGACTGGATCACGCTCGCGGTGCTGCTCGCCGTCGTCGGTTTCGCG
This sequence comes from Burkholderiales bacterium, assembly GCA_035649175.1. GTDB lineage: Bacteria > Pseudomonadota > Gammaproteobacteria > Burkholderiales > SG8-39 > SCGC-AG-212-J23. The sequence continues at coordinate 71,301 of DASRKB010000033.1, forward strand.
ATCGCGGTGTACAACCGGCTGGTCGTGCTGAAGAACCGCTTCAAGAACGCCTTCGCGCAGATCGACGTGCAGCTCAAGCGCCGCTACGAACTCATCCCCAACCTGGTCGAGTCGGTAAAGGGCTACCTGCAGCACGAGCGCGGCACGCTCGAGGCGGTGATCGCCGCGCGCGGCGCGGCGGTTAGCGCCGAGGGGCGCGCGGCGGCGCAGCCGGGCGATCCCCAGGCGATACGCGCGCTTGCCCAGGCCGAGGGAGCGCTCGGCGGCGCGCTCGGCCGGTTGCTCGCGGTGTTCGAGGCGTATCCCGACCTCAAGGCCAACCAGAACGTCGCATCGCTGCAGGAGGAGCTCTCCTTCGCGCGCCAGGCCTACAACGACGCCGTCATGGCCTTCAATACGCAGCGCGAGAGCTTCCCGGATAACGTGTTCGCCGGCGTGTTCGGATTCGCCGCCGCGGAGCTCCTGCAGTCGACCGAGTCGGCCGAGGAGCGTAAGGTCCCGAAGGTCTCCTTCAGCTAGCCGCCGCTTGGACTTCTTCGAGGAGCAGGAGCGCGCGCGCCGGCGCACGCGCTGGCTCGTGGCCGCCTACCTCGGGGCGGTCGTGTTCGTCGTCGCGAGCTACTGCGCCGCGGGCGCGGCGCTCTACGCGCTGTGGTCGGCGTTCTGGCTCGGGGCGGCTGGGTGGCCGCCGCGTGAGCTCCTTGCCGGCATTGCGGTCGTGGTCTGCGCGCTTATCCTCGGGGTCTCGGGCTGGCGCATCTGGCAACTTCACGACGGCGGGCCGGCGGTGGCTTACCTGCTTGGCGCAAAGTACATCCCAACCGCCAACTGCACGCCCACCGAGCGCCGGCTGCTGAACGTGGTGGAAGAGATGGCGATCGCCTCGGGCGTCGCCTGCCCGCCGGTGTACTGCCTGCGCCAAGAGCAGGGCTTCAATGCGCTGGTCGCGGGCTACTCGCCCAACGAGGCGGTGATCATCGTCACGCGCGGAGCCATGGACAAGCTCTCGCGCGACGAGCTGCAGGGCGTGATGGGCCACGAGTTCAGCCATATCCTGAACGGTGACATGGCGCTCAACGTGCGCCTGGTGGGCCTGCTCGCGGGGCTCGAGTGGTTCCTCGATAGCGGCGAGAGCCTGGTGCATCGAGCAGGGCAACACATGAAGGGCCTTGCCCGGGAGGCGCGGGGCGAAGGCGCGCTCGGCGCGGTGTTCGGCCTCCTCATCGCCCTCGCCGGCTTTCCGGGCGCGCTCGCGGCCGGCGCGATCAAGGCCGCCATCGCGCGCGAGCGAGAGTACCTCGCCGACGCCGCCTCGGTGCAGTTCACGCGCAATCCCGAGGCAATCGCCGGCGCGCTCGACTCGATCCTCGCGCTGCGCTCGCATACCGCGATCGGCGCAGCGCATTCGGAGCTCTTCTCGCACATGTTCTTCGCCCACGCGGCCAGCCGCTGGTGGGGCTTCCCGACCCACCCGCCGATCGAGAAGCGCATCCGCCGCGCGCATCCGCGGTTCCTGCGCGACGACTACCGCGCGGCGCGGCACGGCACGCGCAAGGAAGTGGCGGTGATCGACGGCGGCGGCAATGTGGTGAGGCACGTGGGCGCCCTTGGCCTGGTCGCCTCCGTCGGCCAGCCCACCGCGCGCCATGTCGATGACTCCGCCCGCTTCCTGAGCGGTTTGCCGGAACGGCTCCGTGAAGCGCTGCGCGATGCCAGAGAAGCCGAGACGGCGATGTTCGCGCTCGCCCTCGAGCCCGAGGAGGGCGCCCGGGCGCGCGAGCTCGCGGCGCTCGAAGCAAGGCGCGGCGCGCAGGCCGTCGCCAATACGAAGGCGCTTTACGTCTACGTGGGCGTTCTCGCCCGCGGCCACATGCTCAGCCTTGCGGACCTCGCCGTTCCGGCGATCAAGGCGCAGAAGCAGGCGGCGCGCGACGCCTTCGTGGCCGATCTCGCGGCGGTGGTGGAAGCCGACCGCCGCGTCACGTTGCGCGAGTTCGTGCTTTTCTCGCTGCTGCGCCAGCGGCTGCGCGAAGGCGCCGGCCAGCCGATCGCGACCCGATTCCGCCGCGTCGAGGACCTCGCCGGCGATGTGCACGCCGTCGTATCGCTTGTCGCTCTTGCCGCGTCCGAGCCTGGCCTCGCTTTCGCGCAGGCTTCTCAGGTATTGGGCTTCGGCTGGAAGGCGCCGATCGACAAAGAAGACCTCGGCACCGCCCGGGTAAGCGAGGCGCTGGAGCGCCTGCGCCATCTCGCGCCGCTGCGCAAGCCCGCGGTGCTCAAGGCCTGCGCCGAGGCCGCCGCCGCCGACGGGAGGATCGGCGTTGCCGAGGCCGAGCTCGTGCGCATGGTCGCCGCGACGCTCGACTGCCCGATGCCTCCGCTCGCTACTTCTTCGTGATCCGCTCGAGGATCGTGCGGCGCGTTTCCGCGATGGCGGCGGCGTGCGGTCCGCCCGCCGCCACAGCGCGCTCGATGAAGGGCAGCGCCTCCTCGTGGCGGCCCTGGTCCGACAGGGTCTGCGCGAGGTTGTTGAGCACGATGGCGGAGGCCGGGTCGCGTCGCTCCGCCTCGCGCAGCACCCGCTCGGCCCCGGCGAGATCGCCCGCGGCGTGCAGCGTGTTTGCGAGGCCGACGGACGCGCCGACGTTCGCCGGCCAGCGCTTGAGGAACGCGGCATAGGCGCGGCGCGCGGGCTGCACGCCGCCCGCGCGCTCGAGCGCCACGATGGCGGCGAGCCAGCGCCCCTCTTCCGCAGTGGCCGGAATGCGCTCCGGCGGCACGGCGACCATCGCCCAGTAGCCGCTGCGCTTCCAGAAGGTCTCGTGCGCGACGAAGTTCATCACCTCGCGCTCGGTTTCTCCCGAGCGCAGCACGAGGGTCCCGCCGGGATAGTCGTAGCCCACCGCGACCGCGTAGTGCCAGCCCTCGCCGAGTGCGAGGTTCTGTAGCACGATCACCGGCGTGCCAGCGGCAAGCTCGCGCAGCAGGTCCTCGAAGCGCGGCGCGAGCTCGTAGGAGACGAGGCCATGGCGGCGCGCCGCCGCCATCATCTCGACCTGGAGGCTTCCCTTGCGCGCCGGCAGGTAGACCTGCGGCACCAGCTCGTCGGGCGTCACCTTCACGCCGGAGGCGACGAGCGCGGTGGCAAGCGCGGCCGGCCCACACTGGTAGTCCTTCTGCGGGAAGAAGGGCACTGCGGCGAGCTCCACGCGTTCGGGGAGGTCCGCGGGCAGCCCCTCAGCGAGCCGCGCGCTCTGCGGCCAGAGGCTCGAGCAGCCCGCGAGCGCGAGCGTGCCGGCAGAAACGAAAACGCCCGCGACGACGCGGGCGTTCCGCGCGAGTCCGGTACGACCGGTTATCGGAAACCTCCTCTCCAGACGTACCATATCGCAGCGACCACCAGGATGAGAAGCAGTACGCCCACCGCGTCGCCGCCGGCTGGCAGACTGTCGATGCGCGCCGAGAGCGCGCGCACTTCCTGGTCGGTCATCGCCGCGACCCGCTCCGTGGCGCTCGCCGGGTCGATCCCCAGTGCCTGCAGCTGGCTCGCCACATCGCCTCGCGTGACGAAATTGAGGACCGTGCCGCGCTCCGCCTGCGTGGCGGCGGCGATGGCCTCTCCGGTGCCGATCATGCCGGCGTGCGCGATCTGGTAGGGCGCGAGCGCCATCAGCACGACGAGCAAACGGCAAATGCTTCTTGCCCAAGCAGTGTTCATCTGTACTCCTAAAGTTAGGTGAAAAGGGAAGGTACGAGGGGATGGGGGGTGCCGGGCCAGCGTATGCGCCGCCCCTGGCAGGGTCAAGCCGCCGGATGGCGCTGCGCGCCATGTAAGAATCGCGACACATGGTCGATTTGCAGCGACTCGAAGCGCGTCTGCGCGATGCGATCGCGGGTGAGGTGCGCTTCGATGCCGGCGCGCGCGCCGCCTATGCCGCCGACGCGTCCAACTATCGCCAGGTGCCGCTCGGCGTGGTGCTGCCGCGCCGTGTCGAGGACATCGTGGCGGCGATGGCGCTCGCGCGCGAGAACGGCGTTCCGGTCCTGCCGCGTGGCGGCGGCACGTCGCAATGCGGGCAGGGCGTGAACGTGGCGCTCGTCATCGATTGCTCGAAGTACCTGCATCGGATGGCTTCGCTCGATCCCGCCGCGCGCCTGGCGCGCGTTGAGCCCGGCGTGGTGTGCGACACGCTGCGCGGGGCGGCCGAGCGCCACGGGCTAACCTTCGCGCCAGATCCGGCAACGCACTCGCGCTGCACCCTGGGCGGGATGATCGGCAATAACTCCTGCGGCCCGCACTCGGTCATGGCCGGCAAGACGGTCGAGAACGTCGAGCGCCTGGAAGTATTGACCTATGACGGTGCAAGATTTTGGTGCGCGGCGAATGAAGAAATAGACCTCCTTTCCGGCAGAAAACGGCAGATCTATCAGGCCCTGAAATCGCTCGCCGACAAGTACGGCGAGCTGATCAGGAGCCGTTTCCCGAAGATCAAGCGGCGCGTCTCGGGCTACAACCTCGACCAGCTGCTGCCGGAGAACGGCTTCAACGTCGCGCGCGCTCTCGTCGGCAGCGAGGGCACCTGCGCGCTTACGTTGCAAGCGGAGGTTCGCCTCGTGAAGAGCCCGCCGCACCGCGTGCTCGTGGTTGCGGGCTTTCCCGACATCTTCGCTGCCGGCGACGCGGTGCCGCGGGTGCTCGCCGCAGGCCCGATCGCGTGCGAAGGGCTCGACGAAGCGATTATCGGAGGACTGAGGAGCCGCGGGCTGCGCCTTGCCGACATCGCCCTCCTGCCGTCCGGGAAGGCGTGGCTGATGGTCGAGTTCGGCGGCGATACCCGGGAGGAGGCGATTGCCAAGGCGGCCATGCTGGAAGGTCAGCGCATCGACGATCCCGCCCTCATGTCCCGGATCTGGACAATCCGTGAGACCGGCGCCTCGGCCACCGCACTTAATCTTGGTGGCCGCGGCCCCGATCCGGTGGTGGGATGGGAGGACGCCGCGGTCGACCCGATGCGCCTGGGCGACTACCTGCGCGAATTCACGGCGCTCGTTGCGCGTTTCGGCTACCGGACCTCGCTCTATGGGCACTTCGGGGACGGCTGCATCCACGCGCGCATCGACTTCCAGCTCCGCACGCACGAAGGCGTGGCGCAGTGGCGCCGATTCCTCGAAGAGGCGGCGCACCTGGTGGTCAAGTACGGCGGCTCCCTTTCGGGGGAGCACGGCGACGGGCAGGCGAAGGCCGAGTTCCTGCCGATCATGTTCGGGTCCGAGCTGATGCAGGCCTTGCGCGAGTTCAAGGCGATCTGGGACCCGCAGAACCGCATGAACCCGGGCAAGCTCATCGATCCGTATCGGGCGGACGAGCACTTGCGCCTGGGGCCGGCGTATCGGCCGATTTCCTTGAACACTCGCCTCTCCTTCAGAAGCGAGGTCGGGGACGGCTTCGTGCGCGCGACCGAGCACTGCATCGGCATGGGCAAGTGCCGCGCCGAGAAGGGCGGCACGATGTGCCCGAGCTACCGCGGCACCCGCGAGGAGCGCTACTCGACGCGAGGCAGGGCGCGGCTGCTCGCCGAGATGCTGCGTGGCGAGGTGATCACCGACGGCTGGCGGAGCGAGGAGGTCCGGGAAGCGCTCGAGTGGTGCCTCGGCTGCAAGGGCTGCAGGAGCGACTGCCCGACGCACACCGACATGGCCGCTTACAAGGCCGAATTCCTGTCGCACTACTACGATAGCCGGGCTCGTCCACGCCAGGCCTTCACCATGGGAAGGATCGGTGAATGGGCGCCCCTTGCTTCCCGGTTTCCTTTCCTGGCCAACGCTCTTTCCTCCCTTGGGAAATCGATCGCCGGGGTTGCTGCCGAACGTTCACTGCCCAGGTTCCAGAGCAGCTTCCGCTCCAGCTTCAGGCGGAACGGTGGCGCAACGCCGGTGGTGCTTTTCGACGATACCTTCAATAACCACTTCCGCCCACAGACGGCGCGTGCAGCGCAGCGAATCCTGGAGGCCGCGGGCTGCGCGGTGCGCTTGCCGCGCAACCACGTCTGCTGCGGCCGGCCCTACTACGACTGGGGCATGCTCGACCGCGCGAAGCACGCCCTCGAGCGGCTGCTCGAGGTGCTCGCCACGGACCTCGAATCCGGGACGCCGATCGTGGTCCTCGACCCGGGGTGCCTCTCGGTGTTCCGCGACGAGATGAAGCAGTTGCTGCCCGATGATCCGCGCGCGAACCGCCTCGCGGCGCTAGTGGTGAGCCTCGGGGAATTCCTTAAGGACAAGAAAGTCCCGGAGGTGGATTCCCGCGTGCTTGTTCATGGGCATTGCCATGAGAAGGCGCTGTGGGGAACATCGGCAGACGTCGAAGTGCTGCGCAAGGCAGGGTGCGACGTGACGAGCCCCGACACTGGCTGCTGCGGCATGGCAGGCGCGTTCGGCTACCGGCCGGAGTTCTACGAGGCCTCCCGGCGCATTGCCGGGCTCGCGCTGCTGCCGGCGCTCGACAGAGTGCCCGAGGCGGCAGTGGTAGCGAACGGCTTTTCCTGCCGCGAGCAGATCGAGAGCCTGGGCGGGCGCCCCACGCGCCATCTCGCGGATCTGCTAGCCGAAGGCCTCGGCAAGTAGCTCGTAGGAGCGAAGCCGCGTGGCGTAGTCGCCGGTGATGGTGAGCACCATGACCTCGTCGGCCGCGTAGCGCCCGGCCATCGTCTCGATCTCGCGCCGGCAGGTTTCTGGGGAGCCGATCACCGCGCGCTCGCGCTGGCCCACGACGTAGCGGCGCTCCTCCTCGCTGTAGCGGTGCCGCGCCGCTTCCTCCGGCGTGGGCACTGGCGAGTCGATGTTGAGCGCCATGTGCAGGCGGCGCAGGTCGATCGGCGCGGCGAGGCGCTCGGCCTCGGCATCGGTTTCGGCGCAGATCGCGAAGGTGCAGACCATCGTGCGTGGCGCCTTCTCGCGGCCGGCCTTGAACATCTCGCGGTAGGCGCGGGACACCGCGTCGCCGCCGCGCGGGTTGATGAAGTGCGCGAAGCAGAAGGGCAGGCCAAGCTCGGCAGCGAGCGCGCCGCTGTAGTCCGAGGAGCCGAGCAGCCAAATCTCGGGCGCGGTATCGACTTCCGGCTGCACGCGAATGCGCTTGAGCGGATGCGCGTCGGGAAGAGTGCCGTCGAGATGGCCGGCGAGCTGCCAAACCTGCTCCGGGAAGCGGGAGGCGTCGGGAAATCCGCCGCCTGTGACCGCCTGTGCGGTCCGCGCGTCGCCGCCCGGCGCGCGGCCGATGCCGAGGTCGATACGCCCGGGGTAGAGCGCTTCCAGCATGCGAAAGGTCTCGGCGATGCGGAAGGCGCTGTAGTAAGGAAGCAATACGCCGCCGGTGCCGACGCGCATGCGCCGGGTCTCGGCACCCAGCCGTGCGAGCAGTACCTCGGGGCAGGGATCGGCGAGCGCCGCGATGGCGTGGTGCTCCGCGAGCCAATAGCGGTAGTAGCCGAGATCGTCGGTGCGCCGGGCAAGCGCGAGTGTCTCCTCCACCGCGCGCCGGGCGCCGAGCCCGCTGATTACCGGGGACTGATCGAGGACCGAAATGCGCATGGGCCGTCGCTTATGAACGACAGGAAAACACCTGCCTGCTCAAGCCGGTTCCGATTATCGTGACATGGTTCGTCGCTGACGCCCGACATGGTCGGTTTGTAAGGGGCTGTCAGGACTAGGCCCGGAACTAGGCATGCACTTTGCAGTACATCCGCCATGCAGATTGACGCGATCAGGTTAAAGCAGGAAATCGTCTCAATTCTCCAAGCCGGGGTGGGGGTAGTGCTGGTGGCGCTCATGCTTACCGGCGTCGGTGGCACCATTTACAGCATTATCTCGCCCAGCGGCTGGATCTCGGTCGCTTACGGGCGCAGCGCTTCCGCAGCGGTCGCGGCGCTCGGGTCGCTCTTAATGATCGCAGGGCTCGCATGGTTCTCCCGCGGGTGGAGCTCTCCCAGCCTCCCCAGCCGCCTCTCGGACGTGATGGTCTTCGGGTTCGCCGCAGCCGGGCTCGCGTACCTCGCAGTATTCCTCACGATGGGCAGCTTCTAGCGCGAAGGACACTTCAATCGGCGGCCCGCCGGGACTACGAGCGGGCCGATGTCTCCCCTGGGCCCGTCCTTTGTCCCCCTGAAGGCGGGCCTTTTTTTGAACCTTCAGACCGCGATCGGCGCCTTGATTGCCGGGTGCGGACCATAGCCTTCCAGCGTGAAGTCCTCGTACTGAAAGGCAAAAATGTCTTTCACTGCCCGGTTGAGCTTCAATGTCGGAAAGGCCCGGGGGTGCCGGGCGATCTGCGTGCGCGCCTGATCGAGGTGGTTGAGGTAAAGATGCGCGTCACCCAGGGTCAGGATGAACTCGCCGGGGGCGAGGTCGGCTACCTGCGCGATCATCAGCGCGAGGAGCGCGTAGGAGGCGATGTTGAAGGGCACGCCGAGGAAAAGGTCGGCGCTTCTCTGGTACATCTGACAAGAAAGCTGGCCGTTCGCCACGTAGAACTGGAAGAGCGCATGGCAGGGCGGGAGCGCCATGCGGTCGACGTCGGCAGGGTTCCAGGCCGAAACGAGATGACGGCGCGAATCCGGTTTTGCCCGCAAGCTCTCCACTACCTGCTTGATCTGGTCGATCTCCTTGCCCTCCGGCGTGCGCCAATGGCGCCACTGGTACCCGTACACCGGCCCGAGCTCGCCCTTCTCGTCCGCCCACTCGTCCCAGATCGTCACGCCGCGCTCCTGCAGCCAGCGTACGTTGGTGTCCCCGCGCAGGAACCACAGCAGCTCCAGCGCGATCGACTTGAAGTGCACCTTCTTCGTCGTGAGCAGCGGGAAGGGGTCGAGCGGAAAGCGCAGCTGCCGGCCGAACACCGACAACGTGCCGGTGCCGGTGCGGTCGGTCTTGCGTGCGCCCTGCTCGAGGACTTCGGCGAGCAGGTCCAGGTAGCGCTGCTCAATCGGGTTCACGGTTTGATCTCGGCTGCGACCTCCGCGGCGCTGCCGAAGCGGTCCTCGGGCTTCTTGGCCAGCATGCGCTCGAGGAGCAGCTGGTGGTGTGCGAGGCTCGAGGGGAGCTTTGGCGGGGGCGCCGAGACGTGCATGTTGATGAGCTCGGACGGGGTGGCGTCCTGGTAAATGCGCGTGCCGGTAAACATCTCCCAGAGGATGACGCCGAGGCTGTAGATGTCCGAGCGCGGATCGACCGGCAGTCCCTGGCACTGCTCCGGGCTCATGTAGCGCGGCGTGGCGATCAGGCGCCCGGCCGCGGTGAGGGTGGAGTTCATGCCGAGGTCCTTGGCGAGGCCGAAGTCCACGATGACCGGCCGGCCATCAGGGCGGAAGAGAATGTTCGCCGGCTTCAGGTCGCGGTGCACGATGCCGCGAGCATGGATGGCGTCGAGGGCGCGGGCGATCTGACGCGTGAGCCGCAGCACGGCCCGCGGGGTCAGCCCTTCGTGGATGCGCCCGGCGAGCGTCCCGGAGGGCAGGAACTCCATCGCGATGTAGGGGTGCTCGCCCGAGACGCCCTGGTCGTAGATGCGCGCGACGTACTCGTTCTCGAGGCTGGCGAGCATCTTGTGCTCGCGCACGAAGCGCTCGAGGAAGACCGGGTCCTTGCGCAGCCGCGCCTCGAGCACCTTGAGCGCCACGCGCAGCCCGTCCTGGTCGCGCTCAGCGAGGTAGACCGTCGCCTGGCCGCCCTCGCCGATCTTGTGCAGCATGGTGTAGCCCGGAACGAGGTCTTCCTCGATCGGCGCCATGCGGGCCATCAGAGGATGCCCTTCAGGAAGGCGGAGATGTGGCCGATTTCCTCGATGCATACCGAATGGGGCATGGCGTACTCGCGCCATTGGACCCTGTATCCCATGCGGGTCAGCAGGTCGCGCGATGCTGCCGCACGGGGCAGGGGAATAATGTCGTCGAGCCGTCCGTGCGCCATGAAGATCGGAAGGTTTCCATTCTCTTCCGAGACTTCCTTCTCTACGGTTGCCTGGAGCGGAACATACGTCGACAGAGCGACCACGCCGGCCAAGGGCTTCCGGTAGCGAAGCGCGGTGTGCAGGACGATCGCCCCGCCCTGCGAGAATCCGGCGAGCACAATGCGCTCGGGCGGCACGCCGGCCTGGGCGATCAAGCCCTCGACGATCTTCTGCGACTCGCGCACGCCTGCCTCGTCCTCGGGCCCGGGCCCCAACTGCAGGATGTCGTACCACGCGCGCATGCGCATGCCGCCGTTGATCGTCACCGGCCGGACCGGCGCGTCGGGAAAGATGAAGCGCACCGACGGCGGCAAATCGAGTTCCGGGACAATGGGTTCGAAGTCGGAATGGTCGGCGCCAAGGCCGTGCAGCCAGATGATCGTTGCATCTGTCATGGCAAACAGTTTGACATACTGACCGACGGTCATTTACAGTCGAGCGGAAATGACCGCCAGTCAGTTAAAGAAACGGGCGGTGGCGCCCGAGGACAAGACCGCCCGACGGGAGGCTATCGTGCGAGCGGCGGAAGAGCTTTCCAGCCGCAGCCCGGGTTTCTCCATGGATCAGCTCGCGCGCCGGGCCGGGGTCGCAAAGGGCACCGTTTACCTCTACTTCGGCACGCGCGAGGAGGTACTGCTCGCGGTGCACGAAAAGCAGAGCCACGAGCTTTTCGACGTCGTCGAGCGCGCCCTCGCCAGCGCTTCGCCGACCGGCGAGAGCGTGGTGAAGAGCGGCCTGCGCTACCTGCGCTCGCACCCGGAGTTCTACCCCCTCGCCGCCAACTGTCGCGGGATGCTCGACAGCAATGTCGGCACGGAGGCGGCGTTCGCATTCAAGGACCGTATTGCCCGCCGCCTCGGCCCACTGGGCGCGCGCATCGAAGCGCTCTATGCCGGGCTGCGGCCGGGCGAAGGGGCGGCGCTCCTCATGAACTCCTATGCGCTCATCCTCGGGCTCTGGCAGCTCGCGGACGTTCCGCTGTCGCTGCGCGCGGTCATGCACCGGCCCGAGATGCAGATCTTCAGGATCGACTTCGAGCGCCAGCTGAGCGCGGGGCTGCTCGACCTCTGGAACGCGACTGCGCGGAGGGGCGAATGAAAAAGCTCCTCTTTCCCCTGGTCTTTCTCGTCGTCGCATGCAGCCAGGCGGGCGAGGACCGCCCCGACGAGATCCGCCCGGTGCGCGTGCTGAAGGTGGGCATGACCGAGGGGGCGCGGCGCATCGAGTATCCGGGCGAAGTGCGGGCACGGCACGAGACGCGGCTCGGATTCCGCGTCTCCGGCAAGGTGATCGAGCGGCTGGTGGAAGTCGGCTCAACCGTGCGGCCGGGGCAGCCGATCGCCCGCATGGACGACACGGACTTCAAGCTCGCGGAAGCGAGCGCGCAGGCCAACGTGGCGAGCCTCAAGCTGCAGCGCGACCTGGCGGAGGCCGACTTCAAACGCTTCCGCGAGCTGCGCGAGAGGAATTTCATCAGCCAGGCGGAATATGACCGGCGCGCGAGCGCGCTTGCCACCGCCGAGGCACAGCTCGCCGCCGCGCGCGCGCAGGCAGAGCAGGCGACGAATGCAGCGCGCTACGCCACGCTCTATGCCGACGTGACGGGCATCGTCACCGCAGTAGAGGTCGAGGCCGGCCAGGTCATCGCGCCAGGACACATCGTCGTCAGGGTCGCCCGGCCGGGCGAGAAGGAGATTGCCTTCGCCGTGCCCGAGGCGCAGCGGCAGCTCGTCGAGAAATCCTCCGGCCTCGAGGTCTCGCTCAATGCGGTGCCGGGCAGGGCGTGGAAAGCGAAGCTGCGCGAGCTTTCCCCGGCCGCAGACCCGGTGACGCGCATGTATCCGGCCCGCGCCACCATTCTCGGCGCCGACGGGGCGATGGAGCTCGGCATGAGCGCCACCGTGGCGATCTCGGGGGCGCAGGAGGCCCGCATCGAGGTGCCGATCGCCGCGCTGCACTCGCGCGGCGAGGACCCGCAGGTCTTCGTCGTGGAGCCGAAGGGGACGGTGCGCGCGCAGAAGGTGAAGACCGGCGGCGTGACGGGCGAGCGCGTGGTGATCGAGTCGGGCCTCTCGCCCGGCGACGTGGTAGTGGCCGCGGGCGCGCAGCTCCTGCGACCCGGTCAACGCGTGCGTATCCTCGATGAAAAGTGACTTCAACCTGTCGGCGGCCGCGCTCAAGTACCGGCAGCTGACGCTCTTCTTCCTCGTGGTGATCGCCGCCGGCGGCATCGCGGCGTACTTTCAGCTCGGCCAGCGCGAGGATCCCGACTTCGCTTTCCGCGCGATGGTGATCCGCACCGCGTGGCCGGGCGCGACCGCCGAGCAGGTCGACCGGCAGGTCACGGACCGCATCGAGCGCAAGCTTCAGGAGACCCCCTACTACAAGTGGACGCGCAGCTACTCGCGGCCTGGCGAGTCCTTCATCATCCTCGAGCTAGACGACATCGCCGCCCCCGAAGACGTCCCGGGGATCTGGTACCAGGTGCGCAAGAAGGTCGACGACATCCGCCACACCCTGCCGCCGGAAATCGTCGGCCCGTTCTTCAACGACGAGTTCGGCGACGTCTTCGGCTCGATCTACGCCTTCACCGCCGACGGCTTCACCCATTCGGAGCTGCGCGACTACGTGGAGCGCGTACGCCAGGAGGTGCTGCGCCTTCCCAACGTGGCGAAAGCGGAGCTGGTGGGCGTGCAGGAGGACCGTATCTTCGTCGAGATCTCGCCCAAGCAGCTTGCCTCGCTCGGGGTCGACCCGCAGTCGATCGCGGCCGCGCTGCAGGCGCAGAACGCCGTCGCGGGGCCGGGGAGCGTGCAGACCGGAAGCCACGCGGTGGCGCTGCGCGTGACCGGCCAGCTCGACTCCGTGAGCGAGGTGGGGAACCTCTTCTTGCGCGCGAGCGGGCAGACGTTCCGACTCGGTGACATCGCATCGGTGACCCGCGGCACGATCGATCCGCCGGTCGCCACCATGCGCTTCGCGGGAAAGGAGGCGATCGGGCTCGCCGTGTCGATGACCTCGAACGGCGACGTACTCGAGCTCGGCGCCGACCTCGAGCGCACCATGTCTCGTCTGCGCGGCGAGCTGCCGGTGGGCATCGAGTTCCGGCAGGTGTCGAACCAGCCGCGCGTGGTGAAGGTCGCGATCGGCGAGTTCATGCGCGCGCTGGGCGAGGCGGTGGCGATCGTGATGGTGGTGTCGTTCCTCTCGCTCGGCTTGCGCACGGGGCTCGTGGTCGCGCTGACCATCCCGCTCGTGCTCGCGGCGACCTTTCTCGCGATGTACTGGTTCGGCATCGACCTGCATCGCGTCTCCACCGGCGCGCTCATCATCGCGCTCGGCCTGCTCGTCGACGACGCGATGATCGCCGTCGAGATGATGGCGCGGAAGCTCGAGGAGGGCTACAACAAGCTCGCCGCAGCGACCTACGCCTATAGCTCCACCGCGTTCCCGATGCTCTCGGGCACGCTCATCACCGCGGCGGGCTTCCTGCCGATCGCCATGGCAAGATCGACCACCGGCGAATACACCTTCAGCATCTTCGCCGTCACGACGATCGCGCTGGTCATCTCCTGGTTCGCCGCCGTCATCGCGACGCCGTTCATCGGCGCGGCGCTGCTGAAAGAGCACCGGGTGGAAGAGGGCGCCGAGCTGCGCGACGTCTACGCGACGCCTTTCTACCGGCGGCTGCGCCGCACCATCGAGTGGTGCGCCGAGCACCGGAAGGCCGTGATCGTCGCGACCGCCGCAACTTTCGTCCTCGGGGTCGCGGGCATGCAGCTGACCGAGAAGCAGTTCTTCCCCTCGTCAAACCGCGCCGAGCTGATGGTCGAGCTCTGGCTGCCGGAGGGCGCCTCGATCCGCGCCGCCGAGCGCGAGGCGGGGAAGCTCGAGCGGCTGCTCGCGAAGGACGAGGACGTCGGCACCTACGTGAGCTACGTGGGCAACGGCTCGCCGCGCTTCTTCCTGTCGCTCGAGCAGCATCTCCTGCGGCCCAATTTCGCGCAGGTCGTCGTCCTGACGACGGACATCGAGGCGCGCGAGCGCCTGGTCGGGAAGCTGCGCCGCACTTTCGAGACGGACTTCCCGGGCGTGCGCGCCCGCGTGCTGCGCGTACCGCTCGGGCCGCCGGTCAACTACCCGGTGCAGTTCCGCGTCGCGGGCAGCGATCCGCAGACGCTGAAGGCCATCGCCGAGCGCGTGGCGGCGAGGATGCGCGAGCATCCGGGAACGGTGGACGTGAACGTCGACTGGGGCAACAAGGTGCTCGCCATGCGCGTCGACGTCGACCAGAGCCGCTCGCGCGCGCTCGGCGTTACCTCCGCGGGCGTCTCGCGCTCGCTCGCCGGCGCGGTGAGCGGGGTCACCATCGGGCAGTACCGCGAGAACGACCGCCTGGTCGATGTGGTGCTGCGCGCGCCGGAAGGCGAGCGCGGGTCGCTGGAGTCGATTGGCGAGCTGCCGGTGGGCACCGCCTCGGGCAAGACCATCCCGCTCGCGCAGGTGGCGCATATCCACGAGACGATGGAAGAGCCGATCCTCTGGCGCCGCAGCCGCGACCTCACGCTCACGGTGCGCGCGGACATCGTCGATGGCGTGCAGGCCCCAGACGTCACCGCCGCGATCGATCCGACGCTCGCCGAGATCCGCGCCCAGCTCCCCGACGGCTACCGCATCGACGCGGGCGGCGCTTTCGAGGAAAACTTGAAGGCTCAGGCCTCGATCGCCGCCGGCATGCCGATGGCGCTCGCGCTCGTGCTCGGCATGCTGATGATCCAGCTCAAGAGCTTCTCGCGCACCGCTATGGTTGTGCTCACCGCGCCGCTCGGCATCGTCGGCGTGGCGGGGGCGCTGCTCGTCTTCGACAAGCCCTTCGGCTTCGTGGCGATGCTGGGCACCATCGCGCTCGCCGGCATGATCATGCGCAACGCCGTGATCCTGGTCGACCAGATCGAGAAGGACATCGATGCGGGGTCGGACCACTGGACCGCGATCCGCGAAGCCACCGTGCGGCGTTTCCGCCCCATCATGCTCACCGCGGGGGCGGCTGTGCTCGCCATGATCCCGCTGACCCGCAGCGTGCTCTGGGGGCCGATGGCCTACGCCATCATGGGCGGGCTCATCGTCGCGACCATCCTGACCGTCCTTTTCGTCCCCGCGCTCTATGCCGCCTGGTTCCGCGTGCGCCGTGTATGATCGGGCAAGGAGGAGAAACCACATGAAGCGGCTGTTCCTTGCCGTCCTGGCGGCGGCGTTCGCATTACCCGTTCTCGCCCAGCAATATCCCTCGCGCCCGGTGCGCATCCTGGTCGGCTTTGCGCCCGGCGGCGGGGTCGACATCAGCGCCCGGCTGCTCGCGTCGAAGCTCGCCGAGTACCTCGGCCAGCAGTTCGTGGTCGAGAACAAGCCCGGTGCCGGGACGAACATCGCGGCCGCCGAGGCCGCCAAGGCCGCGCCCGACGGCTACACGCTCTTCATGAACAGCCCCGCGGTGGTGATCAACACCGCCCTCTACGCCAAGCCTCCCTACCAGCTCTCCGACTTCGTCGGCGTCTCGAACTTCGCCGCGACCACGAACCTGCTCGTCGTGCCGGCCACGGTCGAGGCGAAGACCGTGCAGGAGCTCGTCAAGCTCGCGAAGGACAAGCCCGGCGCGCTCAACTACTCGTCGGCCGGCCCCGGCACCACCCAGCACCTCGCCGGCGAGCTCTTCAAGCTGCGCACCGGCACGGACATCGTGCATGTGCCCTATAAGGGCAGCGGCCCGTCGATGACGGCGCTGCTTGCCAGCGAGGTGCAGCTCTCGTTCATCAACCCTGTGGCGGCCGGCGGCCATGTCAAGGCGGGCAAGCTGCGCGCGCTCGCGGTTACCGACAGTCGGCGCACCGAGCTCATGCCGGAGGTGCCCACCATGAAGGAGGCGGGCGTCGAGGGTGTCGAGGTGTCCCTGTGGTACGGCCTGCTCGCGCCGGCGGCCACGCCCAAGGACATCGTCGACAAGCTCGGAGCGGCTGTCGCCCGCGCGGCGAACGATCCCGCCGTTCGCGACGTGCTGAGGAAGCAAGGCGCTGACCCGATTGGCAACACGCCCGCCCAGTTCAATGCCTATCTCAAGGCGGAGCAGGGGCGCTGGAGCGAGGTGGTGAAGGTCTCCGGCGCCCGCGTGGAGTAACGGGAAAAGGGGTCAGGACCCTTTCCTCGAAGGGGCCCTGGGCCCTCGGCCGGCGGAGGGTAAGTCGCCTCACTGCCGCGCGCGCGTCCTCGGCGCGCAGTCGGAACACTGCTCGCCGAGGCACGGATCATTCTTCTTCCATCATCCGATAGTCGACCGTGAGCTCCTCGCCCTCGCGGATGTCGCGAAGGGCGATGTCGACGCCATGGCGATCGCGCGTGTAGTCCGGTGCGATATTCGGCGTATCGCTGTGGTTGAGGAACCGCGCGTCGTCGCAGCAGAGGATGAAGAGCCTCAGTCGCTTGTCGACATAGCCGTGGTGCAGCAGGTACTCGCGGAACGGGCCCGGCTGCCGCTCGAGGAGCGCGGGGTTGGCCTCGAGGTCGAATCCGGGCGTGAAGCGCCAGACCTCCGTTCCGGCGGCGATCGGCTCCGCCGCGAAGACGCCCAGGCCGTGAATCGGGCTGCGCTGGAGGCGCGTGCGTACGAGGAGCATCGCTATCGCGGGTCGGCCTCGCCCATTACCCAGGGACCCCGCAGCATCCCGTGCACGGTCGAGCAGAGGTAGTTGTTGAAGGTGAACGGCGAGCGCAAGATCGTCTAGGAGCGGCGCGTTTTCGCTCGGGCGTTGGACGCCCGGACTCGCGGAACGCGCGTGCCACCGTAGGGTTGTGGTGAATCAAGCGGCGCCTCGCCTTCGCGTTTCGCCTCGCTCCATAGCCATGTCACGAAAGCCCGCACGGCGTCGCGCCCGGCCACATCGGGTCTGCGAACGATGAAGAACTTCCCCCGTTGGGCGATGCCTTCGCGGCCGAAGGGCGCACACAGGACACCCTCCCGAAGGTATTGCGCGACATGGGGCAAGACGCCCATGGCCACGCCGCTGCCTTCGATCGCGGCCGACGCGACCTGATCGTACTGGGGAAACTGTAGCGTGCTCGCCGGCGCGACCGGCCGGATCTTCATCGCCTCGAACCAGAAATCCCACTCCGACAAGCGCCGTCCGTCGCGGACGGTGTCGTAATCGAGCCTGACATGGTGCGCGAGGTCGGCGGGAGTACGGATCGGATGCGCTCCGCCGCGCGCCAGCGCCGGCGAGCAGACCGGGAAGCTCTTGCAGTCGAGAAGCTCTTCGCTGGCAGGAATATCCGACCCCGGGGCTACGAAGCGGATCGCGAGATCCAGCTGATCGCGCTCGAGATCGGGTCGGTCGTTGCTTGCCACGATGCGCACGTCGATGCCCGGATGCGAGCGGTTGAACCGCGGCAGCCGCGGCGCAAGCCAAAGCGACGCAAAGCCGCTGGTAGTGGTGACCGCGAGCGTCTTTCCGAAGCCGGCAAGGCGATCGACGACGGCATCGAGCTCTGCAAGCGTCTCGTCCGCAATGCGGTACAGCTCTTCCCCTGCGTGAGTGAGCTGCAGCACACGGTTGACGCGATGGAACAGCGGCTGGCCGAGCTGGTCCTCCAGGGTCTTGATCTCCCGGCTGATCGCCGACTGTGTGACGAAGAGCTCCTGCGCCGCGCGGGTGAAGCTCAAGTGGCGCGCCGCGGCGCGAAAGCCCCGGAGCAGATCGAGCGACAGCCGTGGCCGCTTCTTCATTCCTTTAGCTCATGCCAGCGGTGAGGAAAGGTCGTTTGAGCGACGACACCTCGTAGCCGAATATCCGCACTGAAGTTACAGCGGATTCCTGGCCCGCGTCGGGCGGATCGTTGGGAACATTACAGGAGATCGACATGAACGCCATCACCTTCGTGACTCGCTGCCACACGACCCTTGTCGCAGGAAGTCTAGCCCTCTTCCTGCCCCTGTCCGGACTCGCCGTGGACAACGCCCCTCCCGAGGCGCTCAACGTCAAGGTCTTTCCCGACCGATACATCGCGGCCGGAAAGCCATTCTCCGACCTGGCGTCGCTCGAAGCCTGGGCGAAGCTGATCCGTATCCACGTGCTCTGGCTCGACAGCTGCGACCCTGCGTCCACCAAGTCCCTGATGGCCGCCGTCGAACGCTTCCATTCCGTGTACCAGGAGGGCATCCAGATTCGCACGTTTGCCCCCGGTGCGCCGGAATGCGTTGCGGCCGCCGAGGAGGCGAGCGGGATGGCCGCTCGCGTGCGCCGGCTGTCGGTGGACAACGAGTACTACGCCACCGACGAGCACGGACGCAGCAAGTTGCCCTGATGCGGATTCTTGCAAGCGCAATTGGCGGCCGGCCTGCGGCGGCCGCCAATGTCATTCGAGACCGGCTGAATGGCGCGAGCCACGCGTTCGCCCGCCGGCATGGCTAACGTCCGCGTTTTGCCGCGCCGCATGCGCAGCGCAGCGAGCTGAAGGCGGGATGTTCCCCTGATTTCATTGACACCCGGCTCCTCGAGCCTGCTGTTCGAACGTCGCAGGCGACACGTACTGCAATGATGAGTGAAGTCGGTCCGTGTTGTAAAACGGGACGTAGCTCCTTAATGCCTCGCCGATCG
>DASRKB010000034.1:0-8824 GCA_035649175.1 Burkholderiales bacterium
GGCGGTTCGTCAGGCTGGATGGCAGCCGCTTACCTCGATGCAGCCTTGAACCGGGACGGCCGGAAAGTGGCCGAGATAAGCCTGATTGAGTCGCCGGATGTGCCAAGGATCGGGGTCGGAGAGGCGACGGTGTCAAATCAACATGGGTCCCCGCCTTCGCGGGGACGACGATGCGCAAGGAGATGCAAGATGAAGTTCATGATCCTGGTAAAAGCGACGAAGGACAGCGAGGCGGGCAAGCTGCCGCCCGACTCGCTGATCGCGGAGATGGTCGGGTTCCACGAGGAGATGGCGAAGGCCGGCATCCTGGTGGACGGCTCGGGCCTGCGCGACAGCCGCCACGGCTGGCGCATCCGGTACGGCAAGGGCGGCAAGCGCACGGTGACCGACGGCCCGTTCACCGAGACGAAGGAGCTCGTCGCCGGCTACACCATCATCGACGTGAAGAGTCGCGAGGAGGCGCTCGCGTGGACCAAGCGCTTCCCCAACCCCGCGATCGACGCCGGCGAGGGCGAGATCGAGGTGCGCCCCTATTTCGAGCTGGACGACTTCGGCGACACGCCGGCCGTCCGGAAAGCCAAGGAACTCAAACTCGGAGAATGACCATGCAACAGGCGATCCAGCCTTACCTCTTTTTCGAAGGCCGCGCCGAGGAGGCGCTCGAGTTCTATCGCATCGCGCTCGGCGCCGAGACGGTGTTCTCGATGAAGTACAAGGACAGCCCCGAGCGCACCACCATGCCCGGCGACAAGGTGATGCACGCCTCGTTCAAGCTCGGCGACAGCATGATCATGGCCTCCGACGGCATGTGCAGCGGCAAGCCGAATTTCGGCGGCTTCTCGCTCTCCTACCCGGCGAAGGACGAGGCCGACGCAAAGCGCCGTTTCGACGCGCTCGCGCAGGGCGGCAAAGTCGGCATGCCGCTTGGCGAGACCTTCTTCGCCAAGGCCTTCGGCATGATCACCGACAAGTTCGGCGTGTCCTGGATGGTCATCGCGGGAGCGAAGAATCCATGAAGCAGATCTTCGTCAACCTCCCGGTCAAGGACCTGAAGAGGTCGAAAGACTTCTGGGCGAACCTCGGCTTCGGCTTCGACGCGCGCTTCACCGACGACAAGGCGGCGTGCCTGGTGATCGAGAAGGACCATATCCACGCGATGCTTCTCACCGAGCCCTTCTTCCAGACCTTCCTCACCGGCCGCGCCATCGCGGACGCGAAGAAGAGCACCGAGGTGCTGATCGCGCTCTCCTGCTCGAGCGACGAGGAAGTGAAGGACTTCGTCGCCAAGGCCTCCAAGGCGGGCGGCAGGCCCTTCCGCGACCCCCGGGACCACGGCTTCATGTACGAGCACGCCTTCGAGGACCCCGACGGTCACGTCTGGGAGCTCTTCCACATGAGGGAGATGCCGAAATGAAGTACCTGCTGCTCGTCTACGGCGAGGAAGCGAAGATGCGCGAGGTCGACGACCTCTCCTGCCTCGCCTTCGACAAGTCGGTGCGCGAGAGCGGCCACTGCGTCGCCTCCGAGGCGCTGCAGCCGATCGCCACCGCGACCACCGTACGCGTGAGGAACGGCAAGGCCACCGTCACCGACGGCCCCTTCGCCGAGACCAAGGAATGCCTCGCCGGCTTCTACATGGTCGAGGCGCGGGATCTCAACGAGGCGATCCAGATCGCCTCGCGCATCCCGCCGGCCCAGATCGGCTCGATCGAGGTGCGGCCCATCCGCCCGATCCGCGAGGCGCCCAACGCCCACAGGAGATGACCCCATGCTGCAAAACTTCCCGATGCACGCCTACATCCCGGTCAAGGACGTCCGCCGCGCGCGCGAGTTCTACGAAGGCAAGCTCGGCTTCAAGCCGGGCAAGGAGCTCGACGACGCCGTGACCTACACGTTCGCTGGCGGCACCGCCTGCTTCCTCTATCCCACGCCCAACGCCGGCACTTCGCAGGCGAGCCAGGCGTTCTGGCAGGTGAAGGACATCGAGCGCCTCGTCGCGGATCTCAAGGCGCACGGCGTGAAGTTCGAGGAGTACGACATGCCCGGCAAGGACGAGAACGGCATCGTCACCGACGGCGGCGCGAAGGCGGCGTGGTTCAAGGACACTGAGGGGAATATCATGGCGCTCATCGAATCGCTCTAGGCATCGGCGAGGAGAACTCGAAATGACGCAAGCCAGCCCCAAGCCTCGCGCCGACCAGGCGCCCGTGGCACGGCATGTCGATGACATGGACTGGGAGACCATCCGCTGGCCGGGCGAGACCGGCAAGATGCTCTTCCATCCGCGACCCGAGAACCCCACGGAGCCGAACGCGGGCCTCCTGCGCTTCGAGGCCGGTGCGCACCACCCGCTCCACCGGCACCACTTCGCGCAGGTCTGGTACGTCCTCGAAGGGCGCTTTCGCATGGGTGGGCGCGAGTACGGCCCCGGCACCATGATCTGGCACGCCGATCCGCACTACGAGGAAGAGCTCGCCACGGACACCGGCGGCCTGATGCTCATCGTGCAGTACCCGGGCCCCACGACCGGCGGGCGGCCGATCTACGACGACCGCTTCAACATGGCCGCGCGCAAGCCGCTCCACGAAGAGCGTACCGACGTCTGAGCGGAGTCTGTCGCCCCCGCGAAGGCGGGGCCTTGCGAAAAAAGGGTCCTGACCCCTTTTCGGCGAGCGCGGCGGCGTCGATGAAGACCGCCGGCGCGAGAGCAGCGAGGCGCGCGCTCGTCATGCCGCCTTTCTTGCCGGGACCGGAATGCGTTCCCGGTTCGCGGCTAGCCATTGCTCGAAGCTCCGCAGCGCCGGATTGAGCAGGCGCGAGAACTCGACGCTGCGCGGCCGGCGGAAATCCTCGTTGAAGTCGCGCTTGACCTGAAACATGTTTCCCAGGTCGTCGGCGCCGGGAAAGCCGAGCTTGCGGTACGCCTCGGGCTGCATGGCGTCGTGCACCACCTCCTCGCCGAGCACGCGGCCAAGCGCGGCCGCCATCTGCGCGCCGGTGAGGTGCTCGCCCGCGATGCCGACGGTCCTGCCGATGAGCTCGGCGCCGCGCTTGAAGATGCCGTAGGCGCAGCCGCCGATGTCGCCGGCGGCGATGCCGGGCAGGGCGCGATCGCCCATCGGCAGCGTGAAGGCGAGCCGGCCGTCCGCGCCGCGCACCGGGCCCATGCCGAAATGGATGAGGTTGTCCCAGTAGAACGAGGTGAGGAGATAGGTGGTCGGCACGCCGAGGTCGGCGAACACGTGATCGATCTCGCCCTTGCCGTCGAAATGCGGCACCTTGTAGCGGCCGCCCAGCGTGGGCATGCGCGGATCGGAGGGCGGCACCCACTTGCGCGTGTCCTCGAGCGTGGACCACACCACGTGCTTGAGGCCCGCCGCGTGCGCCGCCGCCGCCATGATGCGCGCCTCGCTCTGCTCGCGCTCGGGCGAGAAGTGATCCCAGAAGAAGGTGACGCAATAGGCGCCGTACGCGCCGGCGAACGCGCGGCGCATGCTCGCCCCGTCGTCGACGTCGGCCGCCACCACTTCGGCGCCGAGCCGCGCGAGCTCGCGCGCCTTCGGCGAGCTCACGTCGCGCGTGAGCGCACGCACCGCGAAGCCGCCGTCGGGGTCCGCGAGGATCGCGCGCACCAGGCCGCCGCCCTGGGCGCCGGTCGCGCCCACTACTGCGATGATTTTCCTGTCCATTTCCGCTTCCTTTCGACTTCCAGTTGTTAGGGGGTTGGCTCCTTGGCAGGAGCGGCAACCAATGTATTGCGCTACAAGTAAGAAATAAACGAGGTTGATGACAATTGATTGTTAATGGATGATTAACAATCATGGATCAGCTTTTCTGCATGAAGGTGTTCCGCAGGGTGGTCGAGCTCGGCTCTTTCGCGCGCGCCTCGGAGGACCTGGACGTGGCGCGGCCCACGGCCACCACCGCCGTGGCGCGGCTCGAAAAGCGCCTGGGGGCGCGCCTCCTGCAGCGCACGACGCGGCGGCTGAGCCTCACCGAGGACGGGCGCGCGTTCTACGAGGCGTGCGTGCGCATCCTCGGCGACCTCGCGGAGACCGAGGACTCGCTCTCCAGCTCGCGCACCTCGCCGCGCGGCCGGCTGCGCGTAGCCACGCCGCATTCCTTCGTGCACCAGGCCTTCGTGCCCGCGCTGCCGCGCTTCCTGGCGCGCTATCCGCAGCTCGAGGTCGAGATCTTCATGAACGACCGCGCGGTCGATCTCGTCGCCGAGGGCCTCGACTGCGCGCTGCGCGCGGTCGATCTGCCGCCCGACTCGGCGCTCGTCGCCCGCGAGCTGGTGAAGATGAACTGGCTCACCTGCGCCGCGCCCGCCTACCTGGCCGAGCGCGGCGTGCCGCGCAGCATCGCCGAGCTGGAGCGCCACAACTGCGTGCGCTACATCTCCCAGTCCATGAACCGCACGGTCGACTGGCGCTTCCGCAAGGACGGCGAGCGCGTGGGCTTCACGCCGCGCGGCAATGTCGGGCTCACCTCCCTCGAGGGCGTCGCGACCGCCGCCGCCGCCGGCATCGGCGTCGCCCAGATCCCCGACGCGCTCGGCATGCCGATGCTGCGCTCGGGCGCGCTCAAGCCGCTGCTCCTCGAATGGACCGCCCCCGCGCCCCCGCTCCAGCTCGTCTACCCGAGCAACCGCTATCTATCGGCAAAGGTGCGCGCCCTCGGCGAGTTCGCCGCCGAAACCTTCAGACGCGAAAGCGCCTGGGACGAGATCGTCGCGCTCGCGGCGCGGCGCTGACAGGAGGACACCGCGCTCGACCAGCGCCGCAATGTCTTCCGCAACCCGCTCCGGCTGCTCCCAATTCGGGCAGTGACCCGTCCCCTCGTAGATCGTCAGACGCGCGGTCGGCAGCTCGGCGATGAAGCTGTCTTGCTCGCTCCGGCAGAACAGCGCGTCCCTGTCGCCCCACAGCCGGACTGCGGACGATCCGAGTCGCCGAAGCCACGCTGGTCGATCGCGAGCGCGCGCAAGTCGTCGGGCAGCAGCGCGAGGACGCGGCTGAACGAGAACCAGGAATCGGGCCACCCGTGCAGAAAGAGGACGGCGCGGCCGTCGGGCCTGCCGAAATCGGCGTAGTTCAGGCGGGGACCGGTCGCGACGCGGATGCTGTCCGTGCGCTCAGAGCGATCTCTCCGCGCGACCAGCCGCGCAACGGTCCGATCGATCTCTTCTAGCGCGCCTGGATCGCCTTCACCAGATTGCAGGCGAGATCGATCGAGGTGCGGACCGCCTCGACGTTGCCGACGTAGCCGGCGAGCGCCTCCTCCGCGCGTCTGCGCAGCCGGCGGGCATCGATCAGCCGCTCGCGCGCGAGCAGCTCGATGTCCTGCCGGTCCTGCTCGCCGAAGCGGGCGAGCTTGGAGACCGCGAGGTCGAGCGGCGTGAGCAGCCTCACCTCCAGGACGCGGGAGTCGACGCCGGGGAGCTCGACCGGCTCCGAGTCCTTGTACGCCTCCTCGTGCATCAGGCCGAGCGTGTCGTTGTAGTTGCGGTCGAGGTACAGGAGCCGCCCGCGCCCGTCCGGGCCCTTGTAGGCGACCGTGATGTCGTCGTCGAGCACCACGCGGCGGGAGAACACCCCGTCGATGTCCTCGGTCAGGCGCGCGCCCGTCCGCAGGTGGAGCGCCGCGCCGCCGCCGACGTAGAGGCGGACCGGCAGCAGCTTGCGGTCCACGCCGGCGAGCTGGGCGCTCACGCGCTCGGCGACCCGCGCGAAGGCGGTGACGTAATCGCCCCAGGCGCGGGGATCAGGCCGCACGCGTCCTCCGGTGACGCGAGAGCGGGAGGAAGCGGCCGGGGCTGACCGGCGCGCGGTCCAGCCAGAGCTGGAAGACCTCCGGCACCGAGATGCCCGGATGCAGGCGCTCCGCGAGATCGAGGTACCTGCGCCGGTCGAAGCCGCGTGCGCTCGCCAGCATCATCGCGAGCCCGCCCATCAGGAAAGCGTCGCCGTGCGCCCGCCAGGCCGCCGGATCGGTGTTGCCGGAAGCGCAGAGATCCAGCAGCCGCTCCTCCGCCTCGCGCCCGAAGGACCCGCCGCCTTCGCGCACAAGCGAAGGCACCAGTTCGTAACCGGCCGCGGAAGCCAGCGCCTCGACCGTTCGGAAATCGCACGACTCGCGCTTCCTCAGCCGCGAAAGCGTCTCCGGCGGAAGCCGGGCGGCGGACGCCCACCGGCGGTCGCTGCCAAAGCGGCGGCGCGCCCCGGGGGTCATCGCTTCCAGCAGGCTCGCTACGGTGGTCATGTCGATATCGTCAACATCAAATACTCGATGTTGATCATTACGTCAATACCAGCACCCAGAGCAGCAGGAGGGCCGAAAGGCTGGCGCACGCCGCGCGCAGCACGTTCCACCGGTTCCAGCGCGGCTCGAACTCCGCGCGCGTCGCCTCGCCCCGCTGCACGCGGTTGTTGAGCGGGATGTTCACGATGACCGTCGGCACCTGCACGCCGGCGAAGTAGACGATTGCCGCCAGGACGACCATCACGCGGTCAAGGCCGGCGAGCGCCCAGAGGCCCCAGAACGCAGCGACCGCCACCGCCACGACGGACCCCACCCAGACTAGCCCGAAGAGCGGCTGACCCCGCTGGATCACCCCGTCGATCAGCTGGAACGCGCGCAGGAACCCCTCGTCGTCCAGCTTCCCGATGCCGGGCATCACCACCACCGCGAAGGCGAAGAGAAAGCCCGCGACGAGCGCGCACAGGAGCGCCGCCGCGAGCAGCACGAGCTCAAACATCGTCATCACCTAGAATCGGCCGCATGGCCCTCAAGCGACCCAAAGGCGATCCAGGACAGCTCGTCGTGCTGGAGCATGTCTCGAGCATACTGAAGGACAACCCGCTCGGCGACCCGCACGTGCGCAAGCTCGCAGTCTGGCTGCCCAACGAGTACCAGCAGACCGGCCGCCGGTTCTCCGTCCTCTTCGACCTCGTCGGCTTCACCGGCTCCGGCCTTTCGCACGTCGCCTGGAAGAACTTCAGCGACAACGTCCCCGAGCGCGCCGCGCGGCTCATCCACGAGAAGAAGATGGGCCCGGTCATCCTCGTCTTCCCCGACTGCTTCACCGCGCTCGGCGGCGACCAGTACGTCAACAGCACCGCGATCGGCGACTACGCGGACTACCTTATCAGGGAGTTGATCCCATTCGTGGACCGCGAATTCCGAACGCTCGCGAGCCGCGAGCACCGCGGCTGCTTCGGCAAGTCATCCGGTGGCTACGGCGCCATGATCCACGGCATGAAGTACGCGAAGCACTGGGGCGCGATCGCCAACCACTCCGGCGACGCCTACTTCGACTTCGTCTACTGGCACGACTGGCCCAACACCCTGAACGAGCTCGCCAAGTTCCGCACCCCGAAGCGCAAGCCCGGCCCCTACGCCGCCCTCAAGGAATCCCGCCGCCCCGGCCTCGCCCAGGGTCGTGACGACGGCCGCATTAGGCGCTTCCTGAACCACGTCTGGAAGAAGAACAAGCTCTCCGGCGCCGAAGTCCACGCCCTCATGAACCTCTGCATGGCCGCCACCTACGACCCCAACCCTCGCGCCCCGAACGGCTTCCGCGTCCCCTTCAACCTCGAATCCGGCGAGCCCCTCGAAGAGCGCTGGCGCCAGTGGCGCAAGCACGATCCCATCAACCTCGTCACCCGCCACCGCGCTGCCCTCAAGTCACTCCGCGGCATCTACATCGACTGCGGCTGGCGCGACCAGTACCACATCCACTACGGCACCCGCCTCCTCTCCGCCCGCCTCACCGCCGCCGGTGTCGCACATCGCTATGATGAGTTCGATGACAACCATTCGGACATTGATTATCGAATGGATGTCAGCTTGCCTTTCCTCTACCGGGCGCTGCGCTAGCGGGCGACCATCGCCCTAGAGCCGGGCGCATCGTCCAACCTTTACGAGACTCTTACGTTGAGAGGCTTCCTCTCGTAAAGCCCTTTGAATATTGGCGTCCCCACAGGGAGCTTTGCGCTTCCGGGGGGTATGTGGTGACTTGGGAGTTCACAATAGCTGCCTAGCCCACAGCGTTGGGTCATGAGGAAGCTTTATGCGGCGTCGCGCCCACCGATCCTTGAGGAAAGGTCGTGACGTCGGAGGGGATCAAGACCCAAGGCCGCTTGGACTTCACCCAGACATGCCGCTCGATCCGCAGCGAGTCCGGGTCATCGAGCGTTCCCAAAGCTATGCCTCTCATTCCGGGCCGCGCCTCGACGGCGATTGTGACCGTCGTTCCGCAGCGCGGGCAGAACTGCGTCCTCAGCCATCGGCCGCTTTCATCCGAGCGGTGCTCGTACTCCGTAACCTCGCCCTTCACGATCCGCACGTTCGCTTCGTCGAAGTAGGCCAGTGTTGCGAACGCGCTTCCGGTCCTGAGTTGGCAGTACCTGCAGTGGCAAGCAGAAGTCACCGCCGGCTTGCGGCGCACGTGGTAGCGAACCGCACCACATACGCAGCCGCCCTCATAGTGCTTTTCCATACTTCCTCCTCATTAGGCAGTAATAAGGAAGGGTACTCCGATGTGTTCCGGCGTCCATGACTAGGCTTCAATTGCCAACGGGGATTCGACCGGTATATAACCCGGAGCGTCCTGCCGCTAGAAGCGCAACTAAGGGCAGCGTAAAGGCACGCGCTGCCGCACGCTTCGCGCAGGTGATGTCCCCACAGCGGCCACGAGGTGCGGCTTACCCGGAGCCTGCGGACTCCCGTCTTCGCAGGATCCAAGCGTGTATTACGACGGCAACCACGCCGCCGAAATAGAAGACCGCTATCCACAGAACACGCCGGGCATCGCTCGAGC
>DASRKB010000035.1:0-21394 GCA_035649175.1 Burkholderiales bacterium
GTCGTGCCGTCGAGCGGGTCGATGATCCATACCGTCTCGGCGTCCGCCGCGGCGGCGCCCGACTCCTCGGCGAGGAAGCCGTGGTCGGGATACGCGCGGCGCACCGTCTCGATGATCGCCTCCTCGGCGGCGCCATCGACCTGCGTGACGAAGTCGTTCGCCTGCTTCGAGCGCACCTTCAGTCCCCCGCCCTCGAGCGAGGCGCGGTTGATGATCGAGCCGGCGCGCCGCGCGGCGCGCACCGCGATGTTGAGCACCGGATGCATCGGCCGCGTATTCTACGTGCCCATGACGCAAGCCCGGTTCGTGCTCTGCCGCCCCAGCCATCCCGGAAATATCGGCGCCGCGGCGCGGGCGATGAAGACGATGGGTTTCACCGACTTGCGCCTCGTCGCGCCCGAGCGATTCCCCGCGCCGGAAGCCGAATGGATGGCGACCAGTGCGGTGGATGTTCTGAGCAATGCCCGCGTGCATGCTTCCCTCGAGGAAGCCATCGGCGACTGCAGCGCGGCGTTCGCGCTCTCGGCGCGCGGGCGCGAGTGGTCGCCGCCGGCGCTCGACGTGCGCAGCGCCGCGCAACGCGCGGTGCAGATGCCCGGCGAGGTCGCATTCGTGTTCGGCAACGAGTCCGCGGGGCTCACCAACGAGGAAGTGTTCGCCTGCCAGAGCCTGGTGCACATCCCCGCGAGCCGCGAGTTCAGCTCGCTCAACCTCGCGCAGGCGGTCCAGGTGGTGGCCTACGAGCTGCACATGTGCATCGACCTCTCGATGCCCTTTGCGCGCGTGGAGAAGCCGGCGACGGTCGAGGACCTGGAGGGCCTTTACCGGCATCTTGAAGAAGCGGCGGTGAAAAGCGGATTCATGACCCCCAGCTCGCGATTGCAGGAGCGCTGGCGCCGGCTCTTCTCGCGGATCCCGGCGCTCGAGCGGGAAGAGGTCAACATCCTGAGGGGGCTGCTGAAAGCCTTACTAAAATAGTCGGAAACCCATAGAATGCGATCCATGTTCAGGAAGCTGCGCGATGACATTGGCTGCATCCTCGAGCGCGACCCGGCGGCGCGCTCCGTGTGGGAGGTCCTGACCTGCTACCCGGGGCTGCATGCCATCTACATCCACAAATTCGCACGCTGGTTCTGGCGGCGAGGGTTGCGCTGGCCCGGCCGGTTCATCTCGCACGTTGGGCGCTGGCTCACGGGGATCGAGATCCATCCCGGCGCCAAGATCGGGAGCTGCGTGTTCATCGACCACGGCATGGGCGTGGTCATCGGCGAGACGGCGGAGGTCGGCGACGGGTGCACGATCTACCAGGGCGTGACCTTGGGCGGGACGTCCTTGACCCCGGGTACCAAGCGCCACCCCACGCTCGGACCGGGAGTCATCGTCGGCGGAGGCGCCAAGATCCTCGGCGGCTTCACCGTAGGCGCCGGCGCTCGCATTGGTGCGAACTCGGTGGTGGTCAAGGAAGTGCCCGCGGGCGCGACGGTGGTCGGCATCCCAGGGCGCGTCGTCGAGGAAACAGGCGCGAAATCCGACCGCTTCGCCCCCTACGCGGTGGTGCGCGACCACGACGACCCGTATGCCCAGGCCATCCAGCAACTCATTGAGCATTCAAGGGAACTCGAGCGCGCGCTCGAGGCAGTGAACGAGAAGCTCGCCCGCTTGGAGGGCGACACGCAACGCGATCCGCTTCGCGCGGTCAAGTAGTTGATCAAATCAGTCGGATTTAGGTATACTTGATCACATTGATCGGGTATTGAGGTTTCCATGAGACTGACCACCAAGGGAAGGTTCGCGGTGACTGCGATGGTCGACCTGGCCATGCGCCAGGCGCGCGGCCCGGTGACCCTGTCCGCCATCAGCGAGCGCCAGCACATCTCGCTTTCCTATCTCGAGCAGCTCTTCGGCAAGCTGCGCCGCGCGGGACTCGTGTCCAGCGTGCGCGGCCCCGGCGGCGGCTACAACCTCGCGCAAGCCGCGCAGGCCGTGACCGTCGCGCAGATCGTCACCGCGGTCGACGAGCCGCTCGACGCGACGCAGTGCGGGGGCAAGGAGAACTGCCACGACGACAAGCGCTGCATGACTCACGACCTGTGGGCGACGCTGAACGAGAAGATGTACGAGTACCTGTCGTCCGTCACGCTGGCCGACCTCGTCGCGCACACCAGCGGCAAGCCCGTCGCGGTGATCAAGGACTTCCGTCCCGAGAAGGAGAGAGTCGCGGCATGACGCTGAACCTGCCCATCTACCTGGACTACTCGGCGACCACGCCGGTCGATCCGCGCGTGGCGCAGAAGATGATTCCGTACCTCACGGAGTTCTTCGGCAACCCGGCGAGCCGCTCGCACGCGTTCGGCTGGAAGGCGGAGCAAGCGGTGGAAGAGGCGCGCGGCCATGTCGCCGCCCTCATCAACGCCGACCCCAAGGAGATCGTCTGGACCTCCGGTGCGACCGAGGGCAACAACCTCGCCATCAAGGGCGCGGCGCACTTCTACAAGACGAAGGGCAAGCACATCATCACGCAGCGCACCGAGCACAAGGCGGTGCTCGACACCTTCCGCGAGCTCGAGCGCCAGGGCTTCGAGGCGACCTATCTCGAAGTCAAGGAAGACGGGATCGTCGACATCGAGAAGCTCAAGGCGGCCATCCGCCCGGACACCATCCTGGTCTCGATCATGATGGTGAACAACGAGATCGGCGTCATCCACCCGGTGTGGGAGATCGCCGAGATCTGCAAGAAGAAGGGCGTCATCTTCCATTGCGACGCGGTGCAGGGCGGCGGCCGCGTCGAGATCGACATGCAGAAGTTAAAGGCCGATCTGCTCACACTTACCGCGCACAAGATGTACGGGCCGAAGGGCATCGGCGCTCTGTACGTGCGCCGCAAGCCGCGCGTGCGCATCGAGGCGCAGATCCACGGCGGCGGCCACGAGCGGGGCTTCCGCTCCGGCACGCTCGCCACGCACCAGATCGTCGGTTTCGGCGAGGCGGCGCGCCTGGCGAAGCTCGAGATGGCCACCGACAACGAGCGCGTGCGGGCGCTGCGCGACCGCCTGTGGGGCAGGATGAAGGCGATCGACGAGGTCTACCTGAACGGCAGCATGGAGCAGCGCGTCCCGCACAACCTCAACGTCTCGTTCAACTTCGTGGAAGGCGAGTCGCTCATCATGGCGGTGAAGGATATCGCCGTGTCCTCGGGCTCGGCCTGCACCTCGGCCTCGCTGGAGCCTTCCTACGTCCTGCGGGCGCTCGGGCGCTCGGACGAGCTCGCCCACAGCTCGATCCGCATCACCCTCGGGCGCTTCACCACGGAAGAGGAGGTCGACTATGCCGCCGACCTCATCCAGAGGAAAGTCATGAAGCTGAGGGAGCTTTCGCCCCTGTGGGAAATGCACCAAGAGGGGATCGACTTGAACACCGTGCAATGGGCAGCACATTAGGAGTCAGACATGGCTTACAGCGATAAAGTCCTGGATCACTACGAGAA
Source organism: Burkholderiales bacterium (assembly GCA_035649175.1). Classification (GTDB taxonomy): domain Bacteria; phylum Pseudomonadota; class Gammaproteobacteria; order Burkholderiales; family SG8-39; genus SCGC-AG-212-J23. The sequence goes on from DASRKB010000035.1 coordinate 3,485, forward strand.
CCCGCGCAACGTCGGCTCGTTCGAGAAGAGCGATGAGGCGGTCGGCACCGGCATGGTGGGCGCACCGGCCTGCGGCGACGTGATGAAGCTGCAGATCAAGGTGGGCGCCGACGGCCGCATCGAGGACGCGCGCTTCAAGACCTACGGCTGCGGCTCGGCCATCGCCTCGAGCTCGCTCGTCACCGAGTGGGTGAAGGGCAAGACGCTCGAGCAGGCGGTGTCGATCAAGAACACCCACATCGCGCAGGAGCTCTCGCTCCCGCCGGTGAAGATCCACTGCTCGATCCTCGCCGAGGACGCGATCAAGGCCGCCGTCGAGGACTACAGGAAGAAGCAGAAATAATGGTTACCCTCACCGAGAAGGCGGCGAGCCACGTGCAGGCGTTCCTCGCCAAGCGCGGCAAGGGCGTCGCGCTGCGCCTCGGGGTGCGCACCTCGGGCTGCTCGGGCATGGCGTACAAGCTCGAGTTCGCCGACGCGATCAACCCGGACGACCTCCAGTTCGAGAGCCACGGGGTGAAGGTCGTCGTCGATCCGAAGAGCCTGCCGTACCTCGAGGGTACGGAGCTCGACTACGCGCGCGAGGGCCTGAACGAGGGCTTCAAGTTCCGCAACCCCAACGTCAAGGACGAGTGCGGTTGCGGGGAGAGCTTTAACGTCTAGATTGCACGACGCTCGCGCGACCGGCCGACCCACGGGATACGCGGGCGGAGGCGCGTGACGCGTCGCTGCAAGCGATGCAAAGCCACTTCGACCTCTTCGGACTTCCTCCCGCCTTCGCGCTGGAGAAGGACCGGCTCGAGGCGGCCTATCGCGAGATCCAGTCGAGGGTGCATCCCGACCGCTTCGCCAGCGCCGGCGACGCCGAGCGGCGAGCGTCGCTGCAATGGACCACGCGCGTGAACGAGGCTTTTCGGATATTGCGAAATCCCGTGGCGCGCGGGCGGCACTTGCTCGAGCTGCATGGCGTCGACGTCGCGTTCGAGACGAACACCGCGATGCCCCCGGACTTCCTCATGGAGCAGATGGAGCTACGCGAGGCCCTGGAGGAGGCCAAGGAGAAGAAGAGCTTTGACGCCCTTGAACGCCTGAAGGGCGATCTGCGCGACCGGAAGGCGGCACTGGAGAAGCAGATCGCCCGGGCCATCGACGACAAGAAGGACTACGCCGGCGCGGCCGAGCTCGTCCGCAAGCTCATGTTCCTCGACAAGCTCGACGAGGAAATCGATCTCGCCTACGAGGAAGTCGACTGATGTCGCTGCTGCAGATCTCGGAGCCCGGACAGTCGCCGGCGCCGCACGAGCGGCGCCTCGCGGTCGGCATCGACCTCGGCACGACCAACTCGCTCGTGGCCACTGTGCGCAGCGGGGTCGCCACCGTGCTTCCCGATGCCCTCGGGCGTCCGCTCCTGCCCTCGATCGTGCGCTACCTCCCGGGCGGCAAGATCGAGGTCGGCTACCCGGCGCAGGCGCGCCAGGCCGAAGACCCGAAGAACACCGTTGCCTCGGTCAAGCGCTTCATGGGTCGCGGCCTGAAGGACGTCGCGCATGTCGAGAGCGCGCCCTACGACTTCATCGACGCGCCCGGCATGGTGCAGATCCGCACCGCCGCCGGCGTAAAGAGCCCGGTGGAGATCTCCGCCGAGATCCTGCGCGTCCTGAGGGAGCGTGCGGAGCTGTCGTTGCAAGGAACCTTGACGGGCGCCGTCATCACTGTCCCGGCCTATTTCGACGACGCCCAGCGCCAGGCGACCAAGGACGCCGGCAAGCTCGCCGGGCTCAACGTGCTACGGCTCTTGAACGAGCCCACCGCCGCCGCCATCGCCTACGGCCTGGAGAACGCCGCCGAGGGCGTCTACGCGGTCTACGACCTCGGCGGGGGAACGTTCGATCTGTCGATCCTGAGGCTTTCCAAAGGCGTCTTCGAAGTAGTGGCGACGAGCGGCGACTCGATGCTAGGCGGTGACGACTTCGACCAGCGCGTGTTCTGCTGGGCGGTGGAGCAGGCGAAGCTCGCGCCGCTCGGGCCGCGCGACATGCGACTGCTGCAGGTGAAGTCGCGCGAGGCCAAGGAGCACCTGACCGCCCACGGAGAAGCGCCCATCACGGCGAGGCTCTCCTCGGGCGAGTTCGTCGACCTGTCGATCGACACCGAGACGTTCTGCCGCATCACCCAGACGCTGGTGCAGAAGACGCTCGCCCCCACGCGCAAGGCGCTGCGCGATGCCGGGCTGACGCCCGAGCAAGTGAAGGGGGTTGTCATGGTCGGCGGCGCGACGCGCATGCCGCAGATCCAGCGCGCCGTGGCCGAGTTCTTCCGCCGCGATCCGCTCAACAACCTCGACCCGGACAAGGTCGTGGCGCTTGGCGCCGCGATGCAGGCCGACGTGCTGGCGGGCAACAAGCCGCAGGGCGAGGACTGGCTGCTGCTCGACGTGATCCCGCTGTCGCTCGGCATCGAGACCATGGGCGGACTGACCGAGAAGATCCTCCCGAGGAACACGACGATTCCCGCGGCCCGGGCGCAGGAGTTCACCACCTTCAAGGACGGCCAGACCGGGATGAGCTTCCACGTCGTGCAGGGCGAGCGCGAGCTCGTCGCCGACTGCCGCTCGCTCGCGCGCTTCGAGCTGAAAGGCATCCCGCCGATGGCCGCCGGCGCCGCGCGGGTGCGCGTCACGTTCCAGGTGGATGCCGACGGCTTGCTCTCGGTCTCTGCCCGCGAGGCCTCCACGGGCGCAGAGGCAGCGATCAGCGTGAAGCCCTCGTACGGCCTTGCCGATGCGGACGTCGAGCGCATGTTGCGCGACTCGTTCCAGCACGCGAAAGACGACGTACACGCCCGGGCGCTCGCGGAGCAGCGCGTGGAAGGGCAGCGGCTCCTCGAGGCCACGCGCTCGGCCCTGCAGGCGGACGGGGCGCTCTTGGCCTCCGAAGAGAGGGCGTCGATCGACAAGGCGATGGCCGAGCTGGAGGGCCTGCTCTCCGGCATGGACCATCGGGCGATCAAGCGCGCCGTCGAGGCGCTCAACCGGGCGACCGGCGATTTCGCCGCGCGGCGCATGGACGAAGGCATCCGGCGCGCGCTCGCTGGCCGAAGGATCGGCAGCCTCTAGCGATGCCGAAGATCAAGGTGCTGCCCGGGCATGTCCTGTGCCCGCAGGGCGTGGAGATCGACGCGCAGTCGGGGAAGTCGATCCTCGACAACCTCCTGGATCATGATGTCGATGTGGAGCACGCCTGCGAGAAGCAGGCCGCATGCACGACATGCCATGTCGTCGTGCGCGAGGGCTTCGACTCGCTCGAGCCGGCGGAGGAGAAGGAGGAGGACATGCTCGACAAGGCCTGGGGGCTGGAGGCGACGTCGCGCCTTTCCTGTCAGGCGAAGGTCGCCGGCGAGGACCTCGTGATCGAGCTGCCCAGGTACACCATCAACTACGAGCGCGAGGGAGGCGGGAAGAAATGAAGTGGACCGATACCCAGGACATCGCCATTGCGCTCGTCGAAGCGCATCCCGAAGTCGATCCGAGTACCGTCCGCTTCACGGACCTCTACAACTGGGTGATGTCCCTGCCGGGTTTCGACGACGATCCCAAGCGCAGCGGCGAGAAGATCCTGGAAGCGATCCAGATGGCCTGGATCGACGAGGCCGATTGAGCGCATTGTGCCTCGCGGGCGACGGCGCCACGGCGAGCCTCTTCGCCGCGGCGCTGCACCTGGGCTGGACCGATGCGCAAGGCGTCGCGCGCGAGGAGTCCTGGCACGTGCGCGACGGTCGCTTCGAGTTCTTCGCCCAGCGCGTGCTGAAGGAGGGCGAGTGGCGGCATGCCTGGCCTCATCGACCTTCCCGACGAGAGATTACTTTGGAGCGGGAAAACCTCGTTACGGACTACATCGTCTGCGGCGAAGGGTGGTGCACGCCGCTCGAGAAGCTTCTGCCGCGCTCCCGCGCCCCGGTGGTGCGGATCTCGACCTGCTAGCCGTTCAGATGACAGGCTGAAAGGTGGCCTGAGGCGACCTCGCGCAGCGCGGGCGCTTTTTCCCTGCAGACCGGCCTGGCGTGCGGGCAGCGCGGGTGGAAGTGACAACCCGGCGGCGGGGCGAGCGGCGAGGGGATCTCCCCGACGATCGGTTGGAAGTCGGTCCTGCGCGTCTCGAGGCGCGGCACCTGGCGCAGCAGCGCTTGCGTATACGGATGGTTGGGCGCGCGGAAGATCTCTTCCGCGGGAGCCGACTCGACCACGCGGCCGAGATACATGATGACGACGCGGTCGGAGAGGTGCTCGACTACGCCGAGGTCGTGGCTGATGAAGAGGTAGGTGAGGTTGAGGTCGCGGCGCAGCGCCATGAACAGATTCAGCACCTGCGCCTGGATCGAGACGTCGAGCGCCGCCACCGCCTCGTCGCATACGAGGAGCTCCGGCTTCACGGCGAGCGCGCGTGCGATGCCGATCCGGCTTCTCTGCCCGCCGGAGAACTGGTGCGGGTAGCGGCGCTTGTAGCCGGGGTCGAGCCCGCAGCGCAGGAGCAGCTCGTCCACGTAGTCCCCGAGCGCCTCGCGCTCGACGATGCCGTGCACGAGCGGCGCCTCGCCGACGATGTCCTCGACGCGCATGCGCGGGTTCAGGGAGGCGAACGGATCCTGGAAGATCATCTGCACCTTCAACCCGGGCCTTTCCTCGCCCCGGAAGCGGATGCGACCGGCGCTCGGCTCGAGGATCCCCGCCGCCATGCGCCCGAGCGTCGACTTGCCGCAGCCCGACTCGCCCACGAGGCCCACGACCTCGCCCTCCTTGACCGAGAAGGACACGTCGTCGACCGCCTGAACCACCTCAGGCTTCATGCCGGCAATGCGCTCGGCGAGGTCGAGCGGCTTCACGAAGCGCTTGGTTACGCGCTCGATGTCGAGGATCGTCACAGCGGGTAGTGGCAGCGCACCCAGCGGCCCTGCCTGTTCCTCAACTCAGGCATTTGCATGCATTCCTGCGCCGCTCGAACGCACCGGGCGCGGAACGCGCACCCAGGCGGCAGCTCGGTGAGGCGCGGCATCATGCCGGGGATCTGTGCGAGCGGCGCGCCGCGCCGGTTGCGGCTCGGCACCGAGCCGATGAGGCCCTGCGTATAGGGATGCAGCGGCCTGTCGAGGACCTCGTCCACCGTCCCGCTTTCCACGATGCGGCCGGCGTACATCACGCAGATGCGGTCGGCGAGCCCGGCCACGACCGACAGGTCGTGCGTGATCCAGATGAGCGCCGTGCCCGACTCGCGGCATAGCTTCTGCGCCTCGTGGAGGATCTGCGCCTGGATGGTCACGTCGAGGGCGGTGGTCGGCTCGTCGGCGATGATGAGCCGCGGGCGGTTCAGCATGGCGATCGCGATGGCGACGCGCTGCCGCATGCCCCCGGAGAACTGGTGCGGGTAGGCCCGCAGGCGCTCGGCCGGCGAGGGAATTCCTACGCGCTCGAGGGCTTCGCGGGCAAGCGCCAGCGCCTTGTCGGCGCCGACATCCTGGTGCGCCCGGACCGCTTCGACCATCTGCGTGTCGATGCGCAGCACCGGGTTCAGCGTCATGATCGGGTCCTGGAAGATCATCGCCACGCGCGCGCCGCGGATCCGCCGCAGTTCCTCCTCCTTCAATCTCAAGAGATTCCTGCCCTCGAGCAGGACGCGGCCGCCGACGATGTGGCCCGGCGGATCGACGAGGCCGAGGATCGAGAAGCCGGTGACGGTCTTGCCGCAGCCCGACTCGCCGACCAGCCCGAGCACCTCGCCCGGGCCGACGGAGAAGCTCACGCCGTCCACCGCGCGCACCACGCCGGCGCGCGTGAAGAAGTGCGTTTTCAGGTCCTCGACTTCGAGTGTGCTAGCGCTCAAGACGGGGATTGAGGACATCCCGGAGCCTGTCGCCGACCAGGTTGATGCTCATGATGGTCGCGAGCAGCGCGAGGCCCGGGTAGAAGCTGATCCAGTACTTGCCCGAGAGCATGTACTCGAAGCCGTTGGCGATGAGCAGGCCCAGCGACGGCTCCGTCAAGGGCAACCCAACGCCGAGGAAGGACAGCGTGGCCTCGAGCGAGATGGCGTGCGCGGTCTGCAGCGTGCCGACCACGATCATCGGCGCGAGGCAGTTGGGCAGGAGGTGGCGGAATACGATGCGAGAGCCGGGTAACGCCAGGCACTGCGCCGCCTCGATGTACTCCTTGCGCCGCTCGACGAGCGCGCTGCCGCGCACGGTGCGCGCGTAGTAGGCCCACTGCACGAGGATCAGCGCGATCATCACCTTGTCGGCGCCGCGCCCGAGGATCGCCACCAGGATGAGCGCCACGAGAATGGCCGGAAACGAGAGCTGGAGGTCGACGATGCGCATGATGAGCGCGTCGATCCACCCGCCGCGGTAGGCGGCCGCGAGGCCGATCGCCGTGCCGACGGCGAGCGCGATGATGCCCGAGGCGACGCCCACGCCGAGGCTGATGCGCAGCCCGTACAGGATCGCGCTCCACATGTCGCGCCCGGCGCCGTCGGCGCCGAGCCACATGACGAAGCCCGCCGAGCCGCGCTCGCCGGGCGCGAGGCGCGCGTCCATCACCGTGACGCTGGCGAGGTCGTACGGGTTCTGCGGCGCGAGCCAGGGCGCAAAGAGCGCGAGGAAGACGATGAAGCAGAAGGAGAAGAAGGCCGCGGCGGCGACGCGGCTCGCGAAGAACTCGCTCGCCAGGCGCCGCAGCGGCGTCTCGGGCTTCTGCTGCGCGACGGGCAGCGACTCGACGCGCGCGCTCATGCTTTCATCTCGCGCAACCTCACCCTCGGATCGAGCGCCGCATAGAGCAGGTCGACGACGAGGTTGATGACCACGAACATGAGCACCGTGATCACGAGGTAGGCGACGATCACCGGCCGGTCGAGGCGCTGGATGGAGTCGATGAGGAGCTTTCCCATGCCCGGCCAGGCGAAGACGGTCTCGGTGACCACCGAGAAGGCGATGAGCCCGCCGAGCTCGAGGCCGAGCACCGTGACTACCGGCACCAGGATGTTTTTCAGCACGTGCACCAGCACCACGCGCGAGGGCGACAAACCCTTTGCGCGCGCGAACTTGACGTAGTCCTGCAGCGCCGCCTCGCGGGTGCCGGCGCGGGCGAGGCGGGTGACGAGCGCCATCTTGAAGAGCGCGAGGTTGAGCGCCGGCAGCGCGAGGTGCCGCAGCCCGTCCCAGGTACCGAACTCGCCGCGCCCCGTGGAGGGCAGCCAGCCGAGCATCACCGCGAACACCATGATCAGCATCAGTCCGACCCAGAACGTGGGAAGCGAGAAGCCGAGGATCGAGCCGGCCATGATCGCCCGGCTTCCCGGCGACTCGGGCTTGAGGCCGGCGTACATGCCGAGCGGGATGCCGACGACGATGGCGAGGAGGAATGCCGCGAATGCGAGCTCGAGCGTCGCCGGCATGCGCTCGACGATCAGCTTGAGCGCCGGCTCGTTGTGGACGAAGGAGTTGCCGAGGTCCCCGCGCGCGGCGTTCGCTAGGAAGTGCAGGTACTGCTCGTGCATCGGGCGATCGAGGCCGAGCTTGCGCACGAAGCGCTCGACCTCCTCCTTCGTCATGTCGTCGTTGATGAGGATGTGCACCGGGTCGCCGACCAGGTGCACGCCAACGAACACCACCAGCGACATCACCAGAACGACGATGACGCTCTGGAGGACGCGCCGGATGACGAAGACCATCGAGCGGCCCTAGTTGGCCTTCGTCACGCCTCCCGCAAGCGTGTATTCGTCGGCGCGCGCCTTGTAGCTGAAGCCCTTGCGCATCGCCCAGACGTTCACGACGTAGTGCAGCGGCACGATGCCCACGTCCTCGATCGCCACCTCGGCGGCGCGCGCGAGCAGATCCTGGCGCTTGCCGTCGTCCACCGTAGCGAGCGCCTGGTCGATCAGCTTGTCGACCGCGGGGTTAGAGTAGCGGCCGCGATTCGCGCCGCCCATGCCTTTCTTCTGGTCGTGGGTCGCGAGGAGCGACTTGAGGGGCGAGGACGTCTCGCCGGTGCCCGAGCCCCAGCCCACGAGGATCAGGCTGAACTTCGGCGTCTTGTCCGGGCCGCCGCTCGAGGCCTCGCGGAAGAACACGCCGGAAGTCATCGTGACCACCTGCGTATCGATGCCGATGCGCGTGAGCATCTGGCCGATCGCCTCGGCGATCTTCGCGTCGTTGGGATAGCGATCGTTCGGCGAGTGGATGGTGAGGCGGAAGCCGTTCGGCACCCCGGCCTCGGCGAGCAGCTTCTTCGCGCCGTTCGGGTCGTAGGCCACGGGCTGGAGCTTCGAGCTCACGCCGAAGAACCCCTCCGGCAGGAGCTGGCCCGCCTTGATCGCCACTCCCTCCATGACGCGGCTCACGATCGCATCGCGGTCGATCGCCTTCGAGATCGCGGTACGGACCCGCAGGTCGCGCAGCGGGTTCTTGATCGCGCCGCCGTCCTTCGCCTTCACGAACGGCGAGTCGTCGCGGAAGTGGTCGAGGTGCAGGTACATGATGCGGTTGGAGACGATCTGCGCGACGTCGATCTTCGGGTCCTTCTTCAGGCGCTCGAGGTCGATGGCGGGCACCTGCTCGATCAAGTCGACGTCCCCGGCGAGCAGCGCGGCGACGCGCGAGGGCGCCGACTTCAGGCCGCGGAAGGTCACCCGCGACCACTGCGGCTTCGCGCCCCAGTAGGCGTCGTTGCGCTGCACGACGATGCGATTGCCGGGCGTGTACTCGACGTAGCGGAAGGCCCCGGTGCCGACCGCGGCCTTGCCGGAATTGAAATCGGGCGTCTTCGCCCCGGTGGCGTGCTTTTTCGAGACGATGAAGATCTGCGACACGTCGTTCGGCATCAGCGGGTAGGGCGTCTCGGTCTTGATGTGCACCGTGTGGTCGTCGACCTTGACGAGCGTCTTGCCGCGCGCGTAGATGCCGAAGCTCGCCGGGCTGCCCTCGACGTTCGGCGCGCGCTCGAAGCTGAAAAGCACATCGTCCGCGGTGAAGGGCGTGCCGTCGTGGAACTTCACGTTGCGGCGCAGCTTGAACTCCCAGGTGTTGTCGTCGATCGCCTTCCACGATTCGGCAAGCCCCGGCTGCAGCCGCTGGCGCTCGTCCTGGTCGACCAGGCTTTCGAAGATGTGCGAGAGCAGCGAGTTGTTCGGCGAGAGGTTGTGGTAGTGGGGGTCCATCGACGTGGGCTCGGACGCGAGGCCGACGCGCAGCTCCTGTGCGGAAGCGCCGGCGGAGATCGCGAGCGCGGCAGCGGTGGCCAGGACACGGGACAAGAAAGTCATGGGGTTTTCTCCTCCTTCAGGCCATTATGCGATAGGTCGCAAGCCAGTAGTATTCGTAGCGCTTCACCCTCACCTCCGTTCCGACGCGGCCGAGCCGCGCTTCGAGCTCTCCGGGCGTCGGAAAGTTCTTCAGCACCTCGTGCCGGCTGCCGTCGGCGAGGCGTCGCTCCTGGTAGGTGTTGCCGGCGGCGTCCCGCCTCGCGAGGGGCGTGCTGCTTCCCTCCACGTAGAGGTTGTCCATGAAGACGACGCGGGCTTCGGGCGCGAGGCGCCGATGGAGCCCGGCCAGGAAGGCGTCCACCCTCTCCAAGGGAATATGGGACCACCAGAAACCGGCGTAGCTGGCGGAGAAGCTTTCCGGCCAGGCGGGCAGGCGGTAGGCGTCGCCCTGCTCGAAACGCACGTTTCCCCGCGGGACCTTCTTGCTCCTTGCGATCGCCAGGGTTTCCGGGGCGAAGTCCAGCGCGAGCACCGACTCCGCCTGCGCCGCGATGAGCGGCGTCCAGTACCCGGTGCCGCAGGCGATCTCGAGCACCCGCTTGCCCGCGAAGAGGGCGGGAATGTCCACGCGCATCCGGGCGAGGTCGGCCTGGCGTTCGGGCTTTGCGTAGATCGCCTCGTATTCCGCCGCGCGTTTAGCGTAGTACGCCTCGAGCGTTTCCATTGAAGTATGCTAACCCGATGGTCCCCCTTGTACTCGACTCCCCGCATTCCGGACGCGACTTCCCCGCCGACTTCGACGCCATCGTGAGCGAGGCGGAGCTGCGCGAGGCCGAGGACTGCTACGTCGACGAGCTCTATGCCGGGGCGCGCGAGCTCGGCGCGGCGCTGCTCGCCGCGTCGTTCCCGCGTACCTACGTCGATCCCAACCGCCACGCGGGCGACGTGGACCTCGACCTGATCGACGGCCCGTGGCCGGGCGAGTACCGGCCGAGCGGCAAGGCGCGCATCGGCAAGGCGCTCGTCTGGCGCACGCTCGAGGACGGCCGGCCGATCTATGCGCGCAAGCTGAAAGTCGACACGGTGAGCGCGCGGATCGAGCGCTTCCATCGCCCCTATCATCAGAAGCTCAAGACGCACCTCGACGAGGCGTGTCGGCGCTTCGGCAGAGTGTTCCACATCAACTGCCATTCGATGCGCTCGGTCGCCGGCAAGCAGAGCGAGGAGGGCCCAGGCAACGTGCGCGCGGACTTCGTGCTGGGGGACCGCGACGGCACCACCTGCGATCCGCGCTTCACCGAGTTCGTGCGCGCGACGCTCGCCGGCATGGGCTACGAAGTCAAGGTGAACGACCCGTACAAGGGCGTGGAGCTGGTGCGCGCGTATTCCGATCCGAAGGCGGGGCGCTACAGCCTGCAGATCGAGATCAACAAGCGTCTTTACATGGACGAGCAAACGCTGGCGAAGGGGCGGGGGTTCTCGAGCCTGCAGGCCCATCTCCACGAGCTCATGAGGGCAATCCTCCAATATCGATGAACCGCCCGATCGAGATCTCGCCCCCCGACATCGAGCCCTACCGCCGCGGCAACGCCGGCGTGGAGTTCGTGCACGTGCTCGATTCCGGCAAGCCCGGGCCGAAAGTCATGATCCAGGCCCTCACGCACGGCAACGAGTTCTGCGGCGCCATCGCCCTCGACCGGCTCTTCCGAGAGGGATTTCGTCCGTTGAAGGGCAGGCTGGTTCTCGCCTTCGCCAACGTGGCGGCCTTCGCGCGCTTCACGCGGGAGGACCCGGACCGATCCCGGTACATCGACGAGGATTACAACCGCGTCTGGGGCGACAACGTGCTGCTCGGCGGCCGCGACTCGGCGGAGTTGCGCCGCGCGCGCGAGCTGCGCCGCTTCGTCGACGGCGCCGACCTGCTGCTCGACCTGCACTCGATGCACGAGCCTTGCCGGCCGATCATGGTGTGCGCGAGAAGCGAGAAGTCGGTCGCGCTCGCGCGGCGCATGGGAGCGCCGGCGGACCTGCTGCTCGACACCGGTCACCCCGCCGGGCTGCGCATGATCGAGCGGGGCGCCTTCTCCGACCCGGCGAGCGAGCGCACCGCGGTGCTCATCGAGTGCGGCCAGCACTGGGCGCGAAGCTCCGTGGAGGTCGCGATCGACGCGACCGAGCGGTTTCTCGCCGTGGCCGGCATGCTCGAGAAAAGCTTCGGCAACGTCGAGCAGCGGGTCGTGCGCGTCACCGAGCCGGTCGTGGCGAGGACGATGGGCTTTCGTTTCGCCGCGCCCTGGAAGGGGCTGGAAGTCGTGCCGAAGGCCGGCACCGTCGTCGCGCGTGACGGCGATGAGGTCTGGATGACGCCCTACGACGACTGCGTGATGGTGATGCCCTCGATGGCGCATCTCAAGCCCGGCACGACGATGGTCCGGCTCGGGCGTTATGCCTAGGTTCGTTCTCTTCCTTGCGCTCCTGGGCGCGATGAGCGTCCAGGCCGAGGTCTACCGCTGGGTCGACGCCAACGGGACGGTGCATTATTCGAACGCGCCGCCGCCGCCCGGGGTGAAGGCCCAGAAGCTCCCCATCGACGCGCAACCCGGCGTTCCGTCGGCCGACAGCACCGAGTGCTACACGGTGCGTTGCCAAGGCGAGCGCATGGAGGAGCGTCTGCGCCGGCGCGAGGAGGCCGAGGCGAAGGCCTACGTCGATCGGGTCGCCGCGGCGCCCAAGCCGGTACGCGGCATGGACTTCCGCACCTACACCCGGATCCAGCGTGGCATGAGCGAGGGGGAGCTCCTCACCATCGCCGGCGAGCCGGACTTCGTGTCGTACCAGGGGACGACCTTCGTGGACCGGTTCGGGCAAGGCGGCTTCGAGTTGCGTACCTGGACCTACATGCCAACGAGCCCCGACCCGTTCACCACCACCATTACTCTCGTCGGTGGCCGCGTCGGCGAGGTCGAGCGCGTGCGCCGGTTCTGACCGGCACGGTCCTTGCGGCTCCGGGATATCCCGTCAAAGGAGATCCCGACATGGCCGACAAGGACCGGGTGGAAGGCGAAGGCAGCTATACCGGCAGCAAGGATTACAACCAACGCACGAAGAAGTTCGTCGATGCGGGCAAGGTCGACAAGGCCGCGCGCCAAGCCGAGCCGCAGACCGAGGAGGAGCGTCAGGCCATGCAGAAGGCCGAGCGCCTCGGCAAGCAGCGCGCCAAGGAAGAGGACCCCGCGCTCAAGAAGCCCTGATCGCTACTGCTTGCGAAGGGCGCCCCACAAGCTGTCGAGGCGCGCGTAGCGCCCGCAGCCTGTGACGTAGAAGCGGTACTGCAGCGCGTTCTTCTTGTAGTAGTCCTGGTGGTACTTCTCCGCCGGCCAGAACTCGGCGGCGGGGGTGATCGGCGTGAGCAGCGGCTGCTTGAAGGGCTTGAGCTTCTCCCACTTCGCCTTGGACGCCTCGGCGAGGCGCTTCTGCTCGGGCGTGTGGGTGAAGATCTCGGGTCGGTACTGCGAGCCGGCATCGCAGAACTGCCGATCGAGCACCGTCGGGTCGTGGTTCACCCAGAAGGCATCCAGCAGCTTTTCGTAGCTCACCGCGTTGGGGTTGTAGATAACCTCGACCGCCTCCGTGTGGCCGGTATCTCCCTTCGAGACCTGCTCGTAGGTCGGGTTCTTGACCTTGCCGCCGATGTAGCCGGACACGGCGGAGACCACGCCGGGGACCTTCTCGAAGACTTCCTCGACGCACCAGAAGCAGCCGCCGGCGAAGGTCGCTTTCTCCAGCGGCTTCTCCATGTCTTTCTGCTGCGCGTGGGCGAGGGGCGCGGCGAGGACAAGCGCGAGGCTTATCACGAGGGATTTCACTTGGCGAGCTCCTTGAGGACGGCGTCGATGACGGGTTGGTCGCGCAGGCAGCACCTGACCTTACCGAGGGGCGAGGCGCGCGCCGCACGCACATAGGCGCGGGCGCAGATCTCGAGCGGCACGGCGAAGATACCGCTGGAAACAGCCGGAAACGCAACGGAATTCCAGGAATTGTCCTTGGCGAGCGCAAAGGCGGCGCCGAGGGCCTGAACGAGCTTGTCTTCTTCGCCCCCCTCGCCCTGGCGTGGTCCGACCGCATGGATGACGCCCTTGAACGGCAGCTTCCCGGCGGTGGTCACGACAGCGGAGCCGGTGGGCAGCGGTCCCCGCTCCCGAGCGATACGCTGCGATTCTTCCTGGAGAGCGGGCCCGGCGGCGCGCGCGATGATGGCCGCGACTCCGCCCGCGTGCGCGAGATGGCCATTCGCTGCGTTGACGATTGCCTCCACCGGCTCGGCGAGGAGGTCGCCCCGCACGACCTGGAACACCCGGCCCGGGGCGACTTCCTCCTGCGCGAGGATCCCTGCGTCCGTCTCGCTACCTCACTCGATCTTCGCCTTCCCCTTCAGGCCCTTGACCAACCCCTCGACCTTGTTCTGCACGAGCTGCTGCTGGATGCGGCCGCGCACGTCGGCGAGCGGCGGGAACTGCGTCTGGCGCACGTCGTCGAGCCGGATGACGTGGAAGCCGAAGCGCGTGCGCACCGGCGTCTCGGTGATCTTGCCTTTTTCGAGGCTGGCCATCGCGTCGGAGAACTGCTTGTCGAACGCGCCTGGGACATTCCAGTCGAGGTCGCCGCCGCGTTCCTTGCTGCCGGTGTCCTTGGAGCTTCTCGCCGCGAGGTCCTCGAACTTGGCGCCCTTCTTGAGCTCGGCGATCAGCCCCTGCGCCTCGGCTTCGCTCTCCACGAGGATATGACGCGCCCGGTACTCCTTCTCTCCCGTCTGCGCCTTGGCGCGCTCGTACTCCTTCTGGATGTCGGCATCGCTGATCGGGTTGCGGCTCACCCAGTCGCGCAGGTAGGCGTTGACGATGATCTGCTGGCGCGCGAGGTCGAGCTCGGCCTGCAGCTCGGGCTTCTTCATCATGCCGCTGCGGGTCGCCTCCTGCACGATCACCTCGCGGTTCACCAGCTCCTCGCGCACCATGTTGCGCATCTGCGGCGTGTCCTTCGCGCCGCGCTGTACCTGCTGGCTCACCATGTACTCCATGCGCGAGCGCGGCACCGCGACGCCGTTCACCTTGGCGACCGGGCCGCTCGCGGGGGCGGCCGCCGCCGGCGCGGCGGGCTTGGGCTTGACCGCGTCCTGCGCGGCCGCGGCGAGGGTGAAACCCGCGGCGAGCGCGGCGATGAGGATCTTCATGGGCTTCCTTTCGTTTCTTCGGGGCTGCGCGCGCTGATCGCGAGCGCGTGGATGGGATGCTGCATAAGGCTGCCGAGCGCCTCGTAGACCATGCGGTGGCGCGCCACGGTGGGCTTGCCGGAGAAGCGCGGCGAGACGATGGACAGGCGCCAGTGCGTCGCGCCGCCCTCGCGGTAGCCGGCGTGGCCGCGGTGGCTCTCGCTTTCGTCGACCAGGTCGAGCGACAGCGGCTCCAGCGACGCCAGGCGGCGGCGGATTTCCTCGTCCACGCTCAAGTCTTTTCCTCCTCGGCGTACTTGCCCAGCACGAGCGCCTGGCCGAGGACGAACAAGAACATCAGGCCCATGCCGCCGAAGAGCTTGAAGTTGACCCAGAGGTCGGTAGAGAAGCTGTAGGCCACGTAGAGGTTGAGCACGCCCATGACGAGGAAGAAGGCGATCCAGCTCAGATTGAGGCGCGACCACACCGCCTCGGGCAGGCGCATGTGATCCGACAGCATGGCGCGGATCAGGTTCCGCTTCAGTGCGGCGGCGCCGGCGAGCACCGCGCCGAAGAGCCAGTAGAGCACCGTGGGCTTCCACTTGATGAAGGTTTCGTCCTTGAGCGCGAGCGTCGCGCCGCCGAACACGACGATGATCGCGAGGCTCGCCCAGAGCATGGGCTCGACCTTCCGGCCGCGCAGCTTGAGCCAGCCCACCTGCGCGAACGTCGCGGCGATCGCCGTCGCAGTCGCCACGTAGATGTCAGCCAGCTTGAACGCGACGAAGAAGAGGACGACCGGGAAAAGGTCGAAGAGAAACTTCATTCGAGGAGCGGGATTCTACCAGCGCCCGACGGCGGACACCGACGCCACGCGGATCCTGCCGACCAGCGTGGCGAGGGGCAGCAGCTCCGCCGCCGTTTCGCCCTCGAGGAGCCTGAGGTGCGTGGCGTCGGCGTGCGCCTGCGCGAAGGTGGCGTCCACGGGCCGCCAGCCGCTGCCCTCGATCCAGAGCTCGTTCCACGTGTGATAGAGGAAGCCGCCATGCGCCTCGGAGTAGACGATGCCGTTCACGATGCGCGCCGGGATGGCGAGCGCGCGCGCGAATGCGGCGAGCAGGTAGGAATGTCCCTGGCACTCGGCGCGGCGCTCGCGCAGCACGTCGACCGCGCTGAAGCCATCGATCGCCTCTTTGGCGATGTTCGCGTCAATCCAGGCAAGCAGCGAGGCGATGACCTTGTCCGGATCTTTCTCCCCCTGGGAGATCCTCGACGCCAATACCTTTATTTCTCCGAGGTTGCTGGGTGCGGCCAGGGTGGCTTTGAGGTAGCGCGCCGGATCGTCCCGGGCGGGGGGAGCGGCGCGGTCGACGATGCAGTCGAGCCGCCGGCCGGCGCGCGAGCAGCGCTGACCGCCGCCCTGGGGCACCGCGAAGCCCGGTGGCACGTCCTCGAGCGCGATCTCGAGCCGCGATACGCGGCGCGGGTCCTTGATCGGCCCCGCGCGCAGCAGGCTGAAGTCCACGAGCGCGTCCTGGCGGCTCAGGCTCGCTTCGACGAGGTAGCGCCGCGCGCGCGCCTCGTCCTCGAGCGCCGAGATCATCACCCCGTTCAGCCCGCGCTCGAACAGCGGACGGCCGTCGGGCGAGATCCAGGTGAGCGTTTCCAGGCCGTGCAGCCGGGTGAGCACGCGGAAAGCGAGCCCGGCGAAGAACTCGCTCGACTGCCAGGCCTGCACCTCCTGCTCGGCCTCGGCGACCGACTGCGTCTCGCCGTTGAAGACGGCGTAGCTCGCCGTGTCGCCGACCGCGAGGCCCTTGGCCGCCGGCAGCATGGTGAGAACGCTGGACGGATACAACGGCTTGTCCAGAGGAACCGAGTGTTGCTCGACGCCAGAGGAGTTCCTGACGGAGAACTCGAGCACCTTCCGGTCCGACGTTCCCTCCACTTCGAGCGAGCTGCCGTCGATCTCGTGCGAGTAACGGAAGGACTCGAGCGTCAGGTCGGCGCGCACCCGGTCGAGCGAGCGTAGCGCGAGGCGCTTGTCGATGCCGAGGAACCGGAGGCGGATGGCCGCTTCCGACTCGATCTCGAAGCGGCCGGGGGCGTCCGTCGCGGCGCGCACCGCGCGGCGCGTGAACCCGACCTTCTCGCCGTTGAAGACGACGCCGGTCCAGACCTCGGGGTGTGGCCAGCGCTCCAGCGGGATCGCAGGCGAGGCGGGTGCGTTCCCGGCGTCGCGGAAGTACTCCTGGGTGGCGCACGCGCCGAGCAGGGCGAGCGCCGCGCAGGCGAGCACCCCGCGCCCGAGCCCCCTAACGCCAGCTGGCGAGAGCCTTGCGCGCGGCATCGTTGGCGGGCCGCACTATCAGGCCCGAGCTCGAGACGGTAATCACGTAGTCGGCGCTCTCGGCGAGCGGCACGTAGGCCGCGCTGCCGTAGAGGGCGTCGGCGAAGGGCAGCCAGTCCTGGTAGCGGCGCAGCGCGGGCCATACATCGAGGCCCTCGTCCTTCGCGAGCGCGTAGACGGTGCGCGGTGCGCTCTTTTCCGCCGGCACGTCCGCGTAGCGGCCGGACAGGCGCTCGAGCCGGTACACGGTGTCGAAGCCGGCGATCGTACCCATCGCGCGCCACTTCAGCACGCGCGCATCAACCTGCCACTCGTCGCCGCGCAGCTCGAAGTGCCGCGCCGGCGCGTCCGGGCGCGCGAGGGTCAGCACGAAGTGGCGCTCGCCGAGCTGGCGGACCGAGACCTTCGCGGCGAGCTGCTCGTGCGTGAGGCGCCGGTAGCTGTGCAGCGAGGCCGCCACCAGCCCCGCGGCGAGGGCGAGCAGCACCACCAGCGCGCCGAGGAGGAAGTACAGCGTGCCGCTCGCCACCCGCAGGCGCCGCAGCCGTGCGAGCGCGGCGAGCTCGAGCGGCAGCGCGATCAGGATGCCGAGCGCGGCGAAGCCGACGAGGAGAACCTGCGGTTCGAGACCGGCGAGCCAGTCGATCACGTTGCTAATATAGCCAAAATCCGAGGAGGCTCCCGTGTCGCTGGTCACGCTCATCGAGTATTCCGACGCCGACGCCGAGGTGAAGGCGGTGTACGACGACATCATGAAGACGCGCGGCGTCGACTGGATCAACAACTTCTGGAAGGCGCTCGCGAACGATCCGTCGCTGCTGCGCCAGGTGTGGGAGGAGGTGAAGCGCGTGATGGCGCCCGGCGCGCTCGATCCGCTGGTGAAGGAGATGGTCTACGTGGCGGTGAGCGCGACCAACGGCTGCGAGTACTGCACCCACTCGCACACCGCCGCCGCGCGGAAGAAGGGCATGTCCGACGCCATGCTGATGGAGCTGCTCGCCGTGACCGCGCTCGCCAACAAGACGAACCGGCTGGCAAACGGCTTGCGGGTGCCGGTCGACCCGCAGTTCCGGTGAAAAAAGGGGTCAGGACCCTTTTTCTAC
>DASRKB010000036.1:0-3982 GCA_035649175.1 Burkholderiales bacterium
GGGCTTTCGCCACTGGGATAGGCAGGTGCCGCCAAAGGGCGATGAACGCCCGGTACTTCGGGTTGAGCGGGTTGTTCTGCGGGATGGCCGAGCGCCGGTACAGGGAGTACTCGTAGGCCATCGGCTCCGGTTCGAAGCCCCAGTTCTTCTTGAAGCTGTATGGGCCGGTGCCCTGCTTGCTGCGTCCGAAATCGAAAACGCGCACGCCGCGCTCGCAGGCCCGGCGCATGAGCTCCCAGTACTTGAAGTCGTTTGCCGCGACCTCGCGCGCCGCGAGCGCATCGCCGGCGTAATAGGGCAGCACTTCGTCGCGGAAGTAAAAGCTGAGCACGCTGGAGACTGCCTCGCCGCGCGCGTCGCTGACCGTCAGGACCTCGGCGCTCGGGCCGAAGGTCTCGAGCAACGCCTCGAAGTAGCGCCTGGACAAGGGCGGCGTACCGTGCCGGTGCACGTTGTCGGCATAGAGAGGGAAGAACCGCTCCACCCCTTCGTCGATCTCGGAGACGAGGCCGTTCTTGATGCCCTTGCGCACCATGGCGCGCTGCTTGCGCGGAATCGCGAGCAGATTCGCCTCCGCTTGCGGGTCGAGCGTCTTGCGGAAGCTGGCGTACAGGTCCTGCTGCGCCCATGCTGGAAGCCGCATTGCGCGGTGGCGCAGCTCGAGATGATCCACGCCCAGGCGCTCGGCGCGCCTCTCCGCCGCGCGGTGCAGGCCTGCCGTGGCGACTTCGTCGAGAGCCGCCACCCCCGCGTGCGCACAGAATGGCAGCGATACGAGCGCGTGCCCGAAGAGGAGGCTTCGCACCTCGGCAAGCGGCAAGATGCCGACGATGTCCCCGCCTCGCTCGGCCACGAGGTAATGCGTGCGATGCCCGAAGCAGCGCTCGAGGATCTGACGCCAGCCGATGCGATGAAAGAAGGTCGCCTCGGGGCAGCCCTCGACGAACGCTTCCCAGCGGGCGGCGTCTTCGCGCCTGTAGGCGCGCACGCGGACCGGGGTCATGCGGGCCCTAGATGACGTTCGACTGCGCGGTGCGCTGCTCTTGTCCGGGTCCAGCCGCAGCGTCGCGCATCGCATCGGCGTAGCGCGCGGCCGCCTGCGTCCGGTTCGTTACGCCGATCTTGCGGAAAATCCGCTGCACGTGGTTCTTGACCGTGAACGGGCTGATATCCAGCGCGGCAGCGATGTCGAGGTTGGTCTTCCCTTTGCAGATCGATTCCAGCACCTCGAGCTCACGCATGCTCAGATCGAGCACGCTCTCGCGCAGCGCCGAGCCGGCGGCGACGATCGGCAGCGCGGGCACTTTGCGGAACGCGGCATCGATTTGCGCGACCAGCGCGTCGGTTGACGCGAGGAAGCGCGGCAGGCTGCGGCCTTTGGCGAACGGGCCTGCGCCAAGCGCGATGAACAGGCTGTCGCGCCCGGAGCGCTTGTCGTGCACGCCGTGCACGAGCACCGAGTGCATCTTGCGCAGGGCGGCATGGATCGCGCAGTGGCAGTCCTGCTCGGGCTCCAGGTCGGCGGGCTTGAGCAGCACCGCAGTGCGGCCGCCGTCGATCCAGCGCGCGTGGGCGTGGCGGATGATCGGGTCGACGCGGCAGTAGGCGAGCTGCGCCGTGCGCACGCCGGGCAGGCCCGAAGTGACGTCGAGCTTCAGGTCCCAGCTGGCGAAATCACCCCATGCCGATAGCAGAACCTCGTGCGGCAGGAACTGTTGCACCTCTCCGGCGAGCCAGCGGTAGAGGTCGTAGTGGCCGCGGATTCGACCGCACTCGGCGACGATGCGCAGGAAGCGTGCACTCTCTTCGGCGGTGAACTGGAAACCCTTGAGCGGGATCTCGCCCGCCGGCTTGATCGGCGCGCGGGCCGACCATGGCGCCAGCTCAACGTTGCAAACGCCTACCCAGCTCGGAAGCCTTGCCTGGACCGTATTCATTTACTGGACCCTCGTTAGTCATCATTTTTGGCCGCGGCCGGTATACGGCGAAACTCGAAACTGCTGATTGCCGTTCCCACACCACGCCTCGTCCCCTTCTCCAGTCGCACCACGCGTGCGACGCAATTCACTACGATCGGGCCGTCCGGGAAGTTCGCGAATTCCATCGTGAACTTCACCACCTGGCCCAACTCCAGCGCCGCGTCAGTCACGAAGTAAACGCCGTTCGCGCTGACGTCTCGTGTCACACCCTCCCCGCCTTCAAACCGGACCGGCAGCTCGGTCTGAAACCGCTCCTCTTTTCGTCCGGGCACGAAGGCCTTCTGGTTCTGATGTAGCACGGCGTCTGGGACAAGATGATGAAGTAAGCGATCGGGTCGCGAGCGAGACCCCAGTACTGTTTTGCTAGGTACTAATGTCATGGCCCTAACGACTTTAGGCATGACATTTGTCATGGGATATGTGTACTAGCTCTGCGCACGATACGGCGGGTCAAGGCGCTGCACAAGTTCTGTGCGCGTCGGCCTCGTTTACGCTCGCCGCTGGTGCACTACCCAAGTCATTGATACCGCTGGATGGCCCGCTTATTGCTGATGGGGGGGCGCTTTTCGAGCACTGGACCCGCTCGAATGCCCGCCCCGGGGAGACCCCTTCTGCCGGGGCTTTTTTTGTTCACCGGATTACGGAGAGGCGCCCCTCTTTCAAAAGGCCGGGGCGGCTGTTCACCCCGTGGCGCTGCGCGAAGATGTAAAGCTCGACCCGGCTCGGAACGCCGAGCTTGTCGTAGATCCGGCTGAGATGATTGCGCAGCGTGTGCTCGCCGATGCCGAGCGTCGAGGCAAGCGTTTTGTTGTCCGCGCCCGGCCGGCTCGCCAGCAAGCGTACGACGTCGTGCTCGCGCGAGGTGAGCGATCCCAGCGTACGGCTGACCGGATCGACGGGCACGCGACCGTGCTGGCGGGAGAGCTCCACAAAAAGCTTCCCGGTCGTCGAGCGGTCGAGCCACAGCTCGCCGCTGTGCACTTTCTTGATCGCCTTGATGAGGACTTCCGGCGTGTCTTCCTTGCGAACCAGGCCGCACGCGCCGCGCAGCATCGCAACCTCGTGCGGGAGATTCACGTCCATCGCGCCGAGCAGAAGGACCCGCGTGTTGCGGCCGTTCGTCACGCCGGGCACCACCGCATCGTTCTGCGCGGCGAGCGTGGCGTCGAGCACGACCACATCGGGCGCGAGATCTTCAGCCAAGTCGACCGCGTTCTCGCAGCTCGTCGATGTTCCGACCACTGCGAGATCCGGCTTCTCGTCGTCGATGACCCGCTGCAGGCCGCAGAGGACAAGACGATACCTGTCGACGAGCATGACGCGGATTGCGGGAGTCTGGGCAGGCATGTGGCGTTGTTCCGTGGGTGAGATCATAGCAGCGGAGGTCCGGCTATGAATCATATTTTGTGCAGATCGAGCGCCCATGCACCCCCGCGGCGCATGTTTCGCGCGTCCTTCGTCCCTTGTAATTTATTCAGGGAAAATGGGTGTACAAGCGTGTACAACCCCATTTGGCCTTGTTGAACGTTATCTATCAGTCCGGCTTCGGAAACACCTTCTCCACCGAGGCGGAGAAAGGCGCGCTACCCATCGGGCGCAATTCGCCGCAGCGCCCACCCAAGGGCCTGTACGCGGAGGGCATCTCCGGCACCGCTTTCACCGCCCCGCGCGCCGAGAACCGCAGCACCTGGATGTACCGCCGCCGCCCCTCGGCGATGCACGGACCCTACAAGCGCCTGAGGGACACGCTCTGGCGTTCGGGGCCGTTCATCGAGGTCGAGCCGACGCCCAACCGCCTGCGCTGGGATCCCTTCCCGATGCCCACGAAGCCGACAGACTTCGTCGATGGCGTCGCTACGCTCGCGGGCTCGGGCTCGCCCGACATGCAGATCGGCATCGCCGTTCATATCTACCGCGCCAACCGCTCGATGAAGGATCGCGTTTTCTACGACGCCGACGGCGAGCTGATGCTCGTGCCGCAAGAGGGGAAGGTGTTGCTCTTC
>DASRKB010000037.1:0-7007 GCA_035649175.1 Burkholderiales bacterium
CGGCGCTCGTGGGAATCGGGGTGGCGCGCCGAATCTACCGGCGCGTGCCGCGCGAGACGCTGATGCGGGTCATCATGCTGATGCTGCTCGCGAGCGGGGCGTCGCTCATTTTTCGAGCAGCGCCTTGAGCGCCTCGAGGTCGCGCAGCACCCAGCGCGCGTCCTCGCTGAACTTCTCCTCGCTCGTGCCCGGGTGCCGGAAGATGGTCAGCAGCACCTCGGCGCCTTCGCCGTTGGGAAAGACGCGCATCGGCACGTAGACCTCCGGCCCGCCGTCGAGGCTGACGTAGTGGTCGAGCACGCCGTAGCGGTTGGCCTCGGCGAAGCGCACCTTCGCGGTCTTGGAAAGACCGGATGCCCATGCCGCGAGGTTTTGCGGATTGGCGACGAAGCGGTAGACGTCGACCCAGGGACGCTCGATCGTCATTCGCACCGTGAAGCCGGGCCTGGTCTTCGAGCCGATCAAGCCGCCCGCTGGCTCGCCTGGGGCGCGGGCGCGAGGTCCTTGTTCGCCGGGCCGTTGATCACGGCGCCCATCTTATCGTAGCGCGAGCCATGGCAGGGGCAGTCCCAGGTCTTCTCCGCCGGGTTCCAGTGCACGATGCAGCCGAGGTGCGTGCAGGCGGCCGAGCGCTCGTGGAGCCTGCCCCCGGCATCGCGGTACACCGCGATCTTCTCCAGGCCGCGGCGGATCACCGCGCCGCTGTCGGCGGGAATCTCCTCGGCCGAGCCGACGTCCCCGCCGGTGAGCCAGTCGGCATACTGCAGCGCGACGTTCGAGTTCTCGCGCGCCCATTCGGCGGCGGCGCGCACCGGGACGCGCGAGGGATCGTAGAGCTTCTCCCAGGGATTCTTCCGTTGACGCACCAGGTCGCCGATCAGCATCCCCGCGATGGTGCCGTGCGTGAGCCCCATGCCCGAGTCGCCGGTGGCCACGAAGACGTTTTCGTGGTCCATCGGGTTCCTGCCGATGAAGCCGAGGTAATCGAGCGTCTCCATGATCTGGCCGCCCCAGGCGTATTCGACCGGCCCCATCGCCGGGAAGCGCTCGCGCGCCCAGGCCTCCAGGCGCGCGTGGCGTGCGGGGGTGTCGTGCGCCTGGCCGGACTTGTGATCCTCGCCGCCGACGATCAAAAAGCTCTCGTGCAGGCGCACATAGTGGTAGGGGTCGCCGGTGTCCCAGGCGAGTGCCGTCGGCACCGAGCCCGGCGGCACGCGCGCAGCGATTACGTAGGTCATGTAGGGCGCCTGCTTCAGGTGGATCGCCAACCGGTCATTGACCGGCGTATTGGTCGCCACCACCACCGCGTCCGCGGCCACGACGTGCCGGCCGACGTGCACAAGGCCCGGCACGCCGCCCTCCAGGTGCTCGGCGTGGCTCGAGCAGTAGATGCGCCCGCCGGCGCGCTCCACGGCGCGTGCCAGCCCGGCCATGTACTTCAGCGGATGGAACTGCGCGACGTTCGGAAAGAGCAGCGCAGGTCCCGTATCCCAGGCATACGGCGCGCGCGCCACGCGCTTCACGCCGCGCAGCCCGGCGCGGTGGGCGGCGGCGAGCTCCTCATCGAGCGTCGCCTCCCGGTCCCCCGGCGCAAGAAACAGGTACCCGTCGAGCCGCACGAAGTCGCAGTCGATCGCCTCTTCGCGCACGATCGCCTCGATGCGATCGATCGCCGCGGTATGGCTCTCGGCCGCGAGCCGCGCCGCCTCAGGCCCGTGCAGCTTTTCGAGCTCGAAGTAGCGGTCGTCGAGCATGTTGGTGAGGTGCGCGCTCGTCATTTGCGTCATGCCGCCGGCGACCGGGCCGTCGTCCAGGACCGCCACCGCGAGGCCCTCCCGGGCGAGGAGATAGGCGGTGGTCAGCCCGGCGATGCCCGCGCCGACGATCGCGGCGTCGACGTGCGCGTTCTCGTGGAGCGGAGGATAGGCGGGCGTCGCCGCGGAAGCGGCCCAGAGCGTTTCATGGCGCGACATGCCATCCGGCCAGCAAGATTCCTGCCCGGAGACCGGGGTCAGACCCCGATCTATTTTTTGTACATGAAGTCCCGCGTCCAGGGAAGCGGATTCACGCGCGGGTCGAGGGTCTTGGTGACGAGCACCTGCTGGACGGTGACCCAGCGCTGCTCGAAGGCATGCGCGCAGCCGGCGAGATAGGTGCGCCAGATGCGCACGCGCTTCTCGTCGGCGTGCCTGCGCGCCTCGTGGAGGCGATCCTCAAGGCGCGAGGACCAGTGCCAGAGCGTCTTGGCGTAGTGCAGGCGCAGCGTCTCGACGTCCATCACCTCCAGGCCCGCGGCCGACATCTCGCGGATGGCGAGCGAGATGTGCGGCAGCTCGCCGTGCGGGAAAACGTACTTGCCGATGAACTCGCCGGCGCCGAGGCCGACCGCGCGGCTGTCGGCGTCGACCGAGGTGATGCCGTGGTTCATTGCCATGCCGCCGTCCTTCAGGAGGCGCCGCATCGCGCCGAAGTACACGGGCAGGTTCTTGAGGCCGACGTGCTCGAACATCCCGACCGAGGCGATCTTGTCGTACACCGCCTCGCCCGGCACGTCGCGGTAGTCCTGCAAGAGCACGCGGCAGCGCTCGGAGAGACCTTCGGCCGCGATGCGCTCGTTCGCGAGCCGATGCTGGTTCCTGGAAAGCGTGATGCCGGTGGCGTCGACGCCGTAGTGCCTCGCGGCGTGGCGCGCGAGCGCGCCCCAGCCGCAGCCGATGTCGAGGAAGCGCTCGCCGGGGGCCAGGCGCAGCTTGCGACAGATGTGATCGAGCTTCTGCGCCTGCGCCGTGTGGATGTCCTCGTCCCCCGTCCTGAAGTAGGCGCACGAGTAGACCATCTCGCGGTCGAGGAAGAGCGAATAGAACTCGTTGGAGACGTCGTAGTGATACTGGACCGCTCTTGCGTCGCGCGAGCGGCTGTGGACGTTGAGGAGGCGCGGCAGCCGACCCCTCTTCTCGCCGCCGAGGTAGCGCGAGAGCCCTTCGGCGGCGCGCAGCACCTCCCGGATGGGCCCTACGACGTCGATGTGGCCCTCGACGTAGGCCTCGCCGAGCTTGGCGAGGTCGGCGCCGACGAAGTACTTGAGCGCGCCCGCGGCCGAAATGCGCAACGTCACCGGCGCGTCGCCCGAAAGCTGGTAGCGCTTGCCGTTCCAGAGCTCGATCGCGAGCGGCAGCCCCGCGCCGCGCAGCCCGTCGATCGCCTTCTCGACGCGCGATTCGATCAGCATCAGCCCGCCTTCTCCCGCATGGTGACGAACTCCTCTGCGACGGTCGGATGGATGCCGATGGTCGCATCGAACTGGGTCTTCGTGGCGCCCAGTTTCACGGCCACCGCCACCCCCTGAATGACCTCGCCCGCGTCCGGTCCGATCATGTGCGCGCCCACCACCCGCTGCCCGGTGCGCTCGACCACGAGCTTCATGAACGTGCGCTCCCTGCTCGGGGTCAGGGCGAGCTTGAGGGCGCGGAAGCTGGCCTTGTACACGTCGACCGCGCCGAAGTGCTGGCGGGCGCGCTCCTCGGAGAGCCCGACGGTGGCGAGGTTGGGGTTGGCGAACACGGCGGTCGGCACGTAGTCGTGGTCGACGGCCGTCGGCTCGTTGCGGAACAGCGTCTTCGCCAGCCACATCGCCTCGGCGGTGGCGACCGGTGTGAGATTGATGCGGTTGGTGACGTCGCCGATGGCGTGGATCGACGCCACGCTCGTGCGCGAGTAGCGGTCGACCACCACTGCCCCGTCGGCGCCGAGCCTCACGCCGGCCGCCTCGAGGCCGAGGTCCGCGGTGTTCGGCCTCCGCCCGGTGGCGAACATGACGAGCTCGGCCTGCTGGCGCGAGCCGTCGCCGAATGCGACCTCCAGTCCGCCGCCCGCGCGCTTCGACAGCGCCACCGGCTCCGCGCCGAAATGGATGCGTACGCCCTTCTCGCGCATCTCCTCGGCCATGCGCTCGCCCAGCTCTGCGTCGAAGCCACGCAGCAGGCGCGTGCCGCGGTAAGACAGTGTCGTCTCCACGCCCAGCCCCTGGAAGATCGACGCGAACTCGAGCGCGATGTACCCGCCGCCCACCACGAGCGCGCTCCCGGGCAGCCGCGCGAGGCTGAACACCTCGTTGGAGGTGATGGCGAGCTCGGCTCCCGGAATCGCCGGCACCTGCGGCCACGAGCCCGTGGCGACGAGAATGTGCTTTGCAGAGTAAGTCGCGCGTCCGATGCGCACGGTGTTCGGCCCCGCGACTTGCGCCCTCTCACGGAAGATCCTCACCCCGGCATTGACGAGCAGCCGCTCGTAGATGCCGTTCAGCCGTGCGATTTCGCGGTCCTTGCTGGCGATGAGCGTCCGCCAGTCGAAGCGCGGCTCGCCGAGCGCCCAGCCGTACGCCGCGGCGATCTCGAAGTCCTCGCGAAAGTGGGCGGCGTAGGACAAGAGCTTCTTGGGGATGCAGCCGACGTTCACGCAGGTGCCGCCGAACCGGCCCGGCTCCGCCACCGCCACGCGTGCGCCATAGCCGGCGGACACGCGGCTCGCCCGCACGCCGCCCGATCCGCCTCCTATTGTGAAGAGGTCGAAGTCGTAGTCCAGGCGGCCTCGCTCGTCATGGCGCGCTTCTTCGCGGCAAGGATTGTACCAGCGCAAAACGGCCACCCGCCGCGCGCACCGCGCCTTCGGCGAGCAGCTTGTCGAGATGCGCGGTGAGCGAGCGCGCCGCCACGCGGTGCAGCCTCGCCGGCACGTCGTCGTAGACGAGGGGGAGCAGCTCGTCCATCGATGCTTCCTTCATCGCCTCCAGGTGCTTCAGCACCTTGCTTTCTCTCCCCAGCCGGTGGGCGATCAGCCGGCGCACTTCCTTGTGCGGCGCGCCGATGAGGTAGCCGTGGCCCGGCGCGATGATCGCGATCTCCTCGACGAGCAGCCGCTCGAGCGAAGCGAGGTAGGCGCGCATGTCGCCGTCGGGTGGGTTGATCACCACGGTGGAGCCCTGCATCACGTGGTCGCCGGTGAAGAGCATCTTCGTCTGCTCGAGCAGGTAGCACAAATGGTTCGACGCATGGCCCGGCGTGTGGATCGCACGGAGCGAGACGCTTCCCAGGTCGATGCGCTGGCCGTTCTCGACCACGAAGTCCGGCCTGAAGCTCGCGTCCTGCCCCTCGGGCGCCGGGCGCCCCAGCAGCTGCGCGCCGGTCGCCGCCTTGAGCGCCGCCGCAGCGGGCGAGTGGTCCATGTGCGTGTGCGTGCACAGGATCCACTTGATGTTGTACTTCGAGAGCTTCTCGATGTGCGAAGCGACATCCGGGCCGGGATCGATCACCGCAAGCTCGCCTTCGCCCACGATGTACGTATTGGTTCCGGGCCCAGTCATCATCCCGGGATTGGGCGCGGTGAGCCGCGTCACCCAGCGGTCGAGGCGCTTGGGCTCTCCGGGCACGAGGTCGTAGCTCGACTCTCCGCTCTCTTGCGGATCGCACCAGTGAATCTCGAAGTACTGCGGGTCGGCGCGGCGGAAGATCTTCGGCCCTTCCTTGCCCTTAGCCCAGCACGCGCGGTTGGGCTCCGGGCGCGGCAGCGAGCGAGCGTGGTGCATCGAATCTTCTACAGAAGCGAAATTCTTGAACTCGTGCAGCGTCTGCTTGGTGGCGTGGACCAGCTCGATTTCGCCGCGCTCGGCGCGCTCGAGCGCGAGGCGCGGCCGGATCCACACGTCGTGCACCGTCTCGTTCGCGTCGTTCGAGCCCTGCTGGCCGGCGGGCGCGGCGGCGAGAAAGAAGCGCGTGTCGAAGCGCCGCGCGCGGCCCGGCGCGGTGATCCAGTGGCCGATGAAGGCGAGCTCGCCCGTGGGCAGGTAGAGGTCCTCGGCCTCGAGCATTCGCACGAAGGATTCGTTGCGGAACGCCATCAGCCGCGCGGTGTGCTCGAGGTCGATCTGCCGCCCCTGCGCGTCGCACGCGAGGAGCACGCCCGCTTCCTCGAAGCATTCGCGGATCGCGGCGACGTAGTAGGGCAGGTCCGCATCGTCGATCTCGCCCAGCACGCGCTTCGCGATGCGCGGGTCGGCATCGGCCGGGTCGAGCGATCCGCCCGGGAAGACGTACGCGCCGCCGAGGAACACCGCGTCCTTCGTCCGCTGCAGCATCAGCACTTCCGGACCCTCCGGCGCATCGCGCAGGAGCGCGAGCGTCGCGGCGGGGCGGGGAACGGGCGCTGCCATCGTCAGGCGCTGCGGCCGGCGCGGTCCTTGTCGTTCTGCGCCTTGATGAGCGCGCGCATGCGCTCCCAGTCGGCATCCGAGAGCTTGTCGAGCTCGGTGAAGTAGGCGCCCGAGCCGGTGGCGAGGTAGCCCGCGCCGTCGATGGCGATCGTCTCGCCCGTCAGCCACTCGCAGCCGTCGGCCATGAGGAAGGTGGCGAGATTCTGCAGCTCGCTCATCGCTCCCACGCGCCGCATGGGATTCATCTGTGCCGAATCCTGGAAACCTTTGTCTCCCGGCCGCAGCCGCTTCGTCGCCCCCTCGGTCGGGAAGGGCCCCGGTGCAATGCCGTTCAAGCGGATGCCGAAGCGCCCCCATTCGACGGCGAGCGACTTCGTCATCACATGCAGGCCGGCCTTGGACATCGCCGAGGGCACGACGTAGGGCGACCCGGTGTGGACCCAGGTGACGAGGATGGTGATCACCGAGCCCTTGTGCCCGCCGGCGATCCAGCGCTTGCCCACGGCGTGCGTCACGTAGAACGTGCCGTGGAAGACGATGTTGGCGATGGCGTTGAAACCATTCGCCGAGAGGTCCTTCGTCGGGCTGATGAAATTCCCGGCGGCGTTGTTGACCAGGCCGGTGAGCGGCCCGGACTCGTCCCAGATCCGCTGCACCATCGCGTCCACCGCCTGCGCGTCGCGGATGTCGACCGCATGGGTTTTGACCTTTCCCCCATGCTTGTCCATCAACTCGCGCGCCGTGGTCTCGAGAACCGGACCGCGGCGCGCCGCGAGCCACAGCTCGGCGCCGAGCTCGAGGT
>DASRKB010000038.1:0-1921 GCA_035649175.1 Burkholderiales bacterium
GATCTCGCGATGGGTCATAGTGGGGTGGCTGTTGACGTTTGTTGCGTCCTTCGCGGGGCTCGCTCATCTGATCACCCTTGCGATCGACAAGGTGCTATCGGGACAGGGGTTGGAGACATATCGGACGTTCTGGCTCGTTGAGTTCAATTACGTGGGTGTCCTCGTACTCTTTGGCGCTGTCATCCTGGCCCTTCTTGTTGGGACCGCGCTTCAGATTCACGAGCGATGGTTGATCCGCGATCTCGAGAAAAAGTACGGTGGTCGCGCAAGTGACAACTAACCACGCGATCGACCGCGACGCAGGAAAGCGCTGCGCGCTTCCGGGCGCGCGTCATCGCGGACGTTGATATGGCTTTCCCTGTCAACGGGGTCGAGCGCGGCCTTCCCACGTTGGTATGGTGGGACTCGAGGGAATTCAGGGCCAGATAGGGAACGCGGCGGGGCCATCTTCAGCGACGGTCGATCAAGCTGATATTCGCGCGTTGGTTAGCGGCATGACTGCTGTGCGTCGCGGAGCTGCCTCGGTCTAGGATCTGGGATGCCGACCGCATTGATGAGATGAGGCCGGACCAATAACGTCCGTCGAGGATTCTCCTTTCCGCGGCCGCGCCGCGTTGCCTATCTGTCATAAGGGGTGGAGTGCGTTGACCTCCTTCGCTGAGTCGGTGTCAGTGGCTGTAATGTTCAGCTCGACTGCGGCCTGACGCTCTGGCCGATGGCCCAGACGAAGCCGGAGAGTTCGCGTGCGAGGGCGACCACGATCTTGTTGTGATTGAGGTGCCGGGCAGCGAGTCGCCGGTACTTGGCGCTCAGGCGCAGTTGCGCGCGCCAGGCGATGTCGCAGGCCGCCTTGGGCAATCCGGTTTGCCGGGCGGCGATGATGCGCGTGACCCGCGCCGGATGACGATAGGCCCAGGCGGCCTCGATCAACGCGCGCCGCGCGTAGCTGTTGCCCGCCTTGGTGATCGAGCCCTGGCGCCGGTGCTCGCCGGAGGAGTCCTCCCGCGGCACCAGGCCCAGATAGCCCATGAGGCTTCGCGCCGAGCCAAAGCGCGTGAGATCGCCGAGTTCGGCGATGAGCGTGACGGCATGCACGAACTGGATGCCGCGCATCGCCTGCAGCCCCGCCACCACCGGGGCGAAGCGCCAGGTTGCGACCTCCGTCCCGATCGCCCGGGTCAACCGCTCGATGCGGGCGGTGGCCACCACGATGGCATCGACATACTCCTCGAACACGATTTGCTGTGCCGGCTCGGGCAGCTTCAATTCGGAGAGCCAGCGCCGGTGCGCCCCTGTCCACGAGGTCCGGCCCACGTAGCGCACGTCATTCCTCAACAGCAGCGCCTTCAACTGCTGGCGTACGCGCCGCTGCGCAATCACCGCATCGTCGCGACCCCGCACCAGATCCCGTATCGCCTCGTCCCGGATATCGGGCACGTGGATCGCCGTGAGCTCCCCCGCACGCGCCAGGCTCGCCAGTCGCTCGCTGTCGCGCCGGTCAGTCTTCACGTGGTCCCCCGCCCGCCGCGGCACCAACGCCGGCGACACCACCATGCAGCGCTCACCCAGTGCCGCAATCTCACGGTAAATCCAGAACCCGCACGGGCCCGCCTCATACACGAACACTCGCTCCCCGCCCCGGGACTGCTGTCTCCTCACCATCTTGAGCAGCGAGGCCCGATCCCCGCCAATCTGCCCCAGCCGGCGTACCTCCCCCCCTTGCTCCGCCAGGGTGATATCGATCGATTCCTTGTGCACATCCATTCCGACGAAAACCTTGATAGACTTTTCCATGGCCTGCCTCCTGGATTGGTTGTTGACGCCTTCGTGCTCAACCTGTGGCTCTACGTGCTCGCAGCACGCAAACCACGTTACAACGGAGGCAGGCCGCCTCGCATCAACAAGAAGCCATTCTGTCTAG
>DASRKB010000039.1:0-8780 GCA_035649175.1 Burkholderiales bacterium
AGGCATGACGATCCAGCATCCGGCAATCGACAGACTTCACCGCATTAAGGAAGGCGATGTCCACTGACGCCGTCGCCGCCGTGCGGCGTGTCGATCACCGCTGGCTGCCGCGTCTCGACCTTGGGCTCGGGCTTGGGCTCGACCTTGGGCGGCGGGGGCGGCTCCGGCTTGGGCTCGGGCTTGGGCTCGACCTTCGGCTCAGGCTTGGGCTCGGCCTTGGGCGGCGGAGGCGGCGGCGGCTCCCAGAGCTCCACCGTCACCGCACTGGGGCTGTGGCTCTGCCAGCGCACACCGATGAACATCGCCCCCAGAAGGACAAGATGCACCAGGAAGGCGAGCACGAAGGAACGGCCGAACGCCGGCTCGCGCGGCTCGCCGTAGCCGGGGCCGGGGCCGGGAAGCGCCCCGGCGCTCATTGGCCAACCTTCACCTGCAGGCCGACCTTCTGCACGCCGTGCTTGCGCAGCTCGTCCATCACGTGCAGCACCGCCTCGTAGCGCGCGTTCCTGTCGCCGCCGACGAGGACCGAGAGCTCCTCGGGCTTGCCGGCGCGCTTGATGAACGCAGCGAGCTCGCCGCGCGAGACCGTCCTCTCCTCGAGGATATGGCCCGTCCGGTCGCGGCTGCGCACGACAAGGTTATGGTCCGCCTTCACGAACACCTCGAGCGGCACGATGCGCGGCTGGCTCGCCTTGTCCACGGTCGGGAGGTCGATGACCCCGGGCGTGATGAGCGGCGCGGTGACCATGAAGATGACGAGCAGCACCAGCATCACGTCGACGTACGGGACCACGTTGATCTCGTGCATCGGGGCGCGCCGTCGCAACGCCACGGCGCTACCTCACGGCCTGCCTATGGAGGATGTTGGAGAACTCCTCCATGAAGCTCTGGAAGCGGTTGGCGAGCCGGTCGATGTCGTGCGAGTAGCGGTTGTACGCCACGACCGCGGGGATGGCCGCGAACAGGCCGATGGCGGTCGCGACCAGCGCCTCGGCGATGCCGGGGGCCACCTGAGCGAGCGTCGCCTGCTGCACGTTCGCAAGGCTGCGGAAGGCGTGCATGATGCCCCATACGGTGCCGAACAGGCCCACGTAGGGGCTCACCGAGCCGGCCGAGGCGAGGAACGACAGGTGCCGCTCGAGGAAGTCCATCTCGCGCTGGAAGGTGGCGCGCATGGCGCGGCGCGCGCCGTCGACCATGTCGCTCGGGTCGGTGCCGCGCTGGCCGCGCAGCTTGGCGAACTCGCGGAATCCCGACTCGAAGATGCGCTCCAGGCTGCCGATGCTGTGGCGGTGGTTCACCGCGCCCTGATAGAGCGCGTTGAGGTCGTTGCCGCTCCAGAAATCGCGCTCGAACCGCTCGGTCTGGCGTCCCGCGCGCCGGATCGCGAACCATTTCTGGAAGATGAACATCCAGGAGAGGAACGACACCACCATCAGCAGCACCATCACCGCCTTGACGACGAGGCTCGCGTTGAGAATCAGCGTCCAGATGTCGAGGTCGGGCGTGGCGGTCATCTTTGCAGGGCCTGTTCGAGTTCTTGCGGGATGCGCGTGGGCTTCATGCGCCCGCGATCGACGAGCGCGACCGTGACATCGGCTTCGACCAGCAGCAACCCGTCGCGTTCCACGCGCTGACGAAACACGAGGCTCGCGCGTCCCAATTCTACGACTTCGGCGCTGACCGAGAGCATGTCGTTGAGCCGCGCGGGCTGGTGATATCGCACCTGAAGCTCGTGCACCAGGAACAGCACCCCCTGCTGCTCGGCGAGCCGGGCAAGGTCGATGCCGGCTTCGTTGAGAAGCTCGGTACGCGCGCGCTCCATGAACGCGAGGTACTGCGCGTGGAATACGACGCCGCCCGCGTCGGTATCCTGATAGTAAACACGGACCGGTATTTTCAAGAACCTGAAAGGAGATCCTTCGGCGCGGCCGGCGCGAGGATGCCCAAGTGGCGGTACGCTGCGGGCGAGGCGACCCGGCCGCGCGGCGTGCGCTGCAGGAGCCCCTGCTGGATGAGGAAGGGCTCGAGCACGTCCTCGATGGTCTCGGCGTCCTCCCCGATTGCGTGCGCGAGATTCTCGAGCCCCACCGGACCGCCACCGAACTTGTCGATCACCGCACCGAGCAGCTTGCGATCCATCACGTCCAGGCCGAGCGCATCGACCTCGAGCATGGCGAGCGCCGCCTCGGCGACGGCTCTCGACACGAGGCCGTCGGCCTTGACCTGCGCGTAGTCGCGCACCCGACGCAGCAGGCGGTTGGCGATGCGCGGCGTGCCGCGCGAGCGGCGCGCGATCTCAACGGCACCCTCGTCGGCGAGCCCGACGTCGAGCAGCCGCGCGGAGCGCCTGACGATCGCGGCGAGCTCCACCGGACTGTAGAACTCCAGTCGCGCCACGATGCCGAAGCGGTCGCGCAGCGGGTTGGTGAGCATGCCGGCGCGGGTGGTCGCGCCCACGAGGGTGAAGGGCGGCACGTCGAGCTTGATCGAGCGCGCGGCAGGCCCCTCGCCGATCATGATGTCGATCTGGAAGTCCTCGAGCGCCGGATAGAGGATCTCCTCCACCACCGGAGAGAGGCGGTGGATCTCGTCGATGAACAGCACGTCGCGCGGCTCGAGGTTGGTGAGAAGGGCCGCGAGATCGCCCGGACGCTCGAGCACCGGGCCGGAGGTGTGGCGCAGGTTGACGCCGAGCTCGCGCGACAGGATGTGCGCCAGGGTCGTCTTGCCCAGGCCCGGCGGCCCGAAGAGCAGCACGTGGTCGAGCGCCTCGCCCCGCGCGCGCGCCGCCTCGACGAAGATGGCGAGCTGCGAGCGCACCTTTTCCTGACCGACATACTCGGCGAGCGTCGCCGGCCGCAGCGAGCGCTCGAAGGTCTCTTCCTGCGCCGAGGCAGGCTTGCGGGAGATCAGTCGGTCGGTCTCGACGCTCACTCCGGCGATTCTAGTGGAACGTCAGAACTGCAGGACCGCTCCGACGCTGATGAAGTCGATGTCGTCCTCGCCGGTGCTCGAGCCGCCGATGTTGTCGTAGCGCTGCCACTCGGCGCGCAGCGAGAGGGCCCTGCCGAAGCTCACGCGCACGCCCAGGCCATAGGTCCAGGCGCTGTTGCGCTCGCTCTCGCTGCCGCCGCCGGACAGATCGCTCACCTGCACCTTGGAGCGGTAGATCCCGAAGCGGCCGAGGAGCGCGAGTCGCTCGCTTAGCACCCACGCGGGAACCACCGTCAGGTCGAGCGCCTCCACCTTGGCCTCGATGTTCACCGGGAATCCGCCGACGCTGCCGTTGGCGGCGATCTTGCCGTAGTCGCCGTAGCCGGCTTCGACCGCCAACGCCGGGCTGAAGTTGTAGCCGCCGAAGGCGCGGAACGCGGTGTCCTTGTCGTCACAGGCACCAATGACGTCCTGACAGCTCTTGCGGTATTGGGCCTGGCCGAGTGAGGCGCCCACGTACCAGGTTCCGGCATCCTGGGCCAATGCGGGGGCGGAGGTCCCGAGGCCCAGTGCGAGCACCGTGGCGAGAGCCGCCCATGCTTGCTTGACGTTCATCTTGCGTGTCCCCTTTTTCTTGGCGATCGTGCGCGCACACTACACCAAAGCTCTGTGTTGCGAAATAGCAACGACTAGCTCTTCGCGAGCACCTTGAGAGCAGCGCGGATCGCCTCGGCGAGCGGGAGACCCTGTACGAGGCCCTTCACCGCTGCAGCGGCTTCCTTCTCGCTGTAGCCCAGGCCGAGGAGCGCGTTCATCACGTCCGATGGGCGCTCATGCGAGGCCTCAGGCAGCGCGTCGGCGAGCTTGCCCTTGAGCTCGAGCAGGAGCCGTTCGGCAGTCTTCTTGCCGATGCCGGGAACCTTGACGAGGCGCGAGCCGTCCTGCAGCGCCACCGCTTGCGCGAGGTCGGCGACCGAAAGCCCGGAGAGCACCGCAAGCGCGGTGCGCGCACCAATGCCGGAGATGCGAATGAGCTGCCGGAATGCGCTGCGCTCCTCGAGCGTAGCGAAGCCGTAGAGAACGTGCGCGTCCTCGCGCACCACGAGGTGCGTGTAGAGACTCACCGCCTCGCCGCTCGCCGGCAGGCCATAGAAGGTGCTCATCGGCACGTCGACTTCGTACGAGATGCCGCCTACCTCGACCAGCACCTGCGGCGGCTGCTTGGCGGCGAGCCGCCCGCTCAGGCGGCCGATCACACCAGCCTTCCTTTCCTCACCCGAAAAGTTCTGGTCGAAATCGAACCCAGGCTGCGCCCATGCGCGTGGCAGATGGCGCACGCGAGCGCGTCGGCCGCATCGGCAGCCGGGCTGCCGGGCAGCGCGAGAAGGCGTCGCACCATGTGCTGGACCTGGTCCTTGGCTGCGTGGCCGTTGCCCACCACGGATTGCTTGACTTGAAGCGCGGTGTACTCCGCGACCGGCAGGCCGGCCATCACCGCGGCGCAGATCGCAGTGCCGCGCGCCTGCCCCAGCGCGAGCGTGGATTGCGGGTTGGCATTGACGAAGACCTTCTCGACCGCGACTTCGATCGGGGCGTGCGCCGTGATCACCTCGCGCAGCCCTTCGAGCAGGGCCTTGAGCCGCAGCGCGAGCTCGCCGGTGCCAGACCTGACGCACCCGCTCGCCACATAAACGAGCTTCCTGTCGCTGGAATCGATGACGCCGAACCCCGTCACCTGCAGGCCCGGATCGATGCCGAGGATCCTCAGTCGAGCACCGCCGTGGTGAAGACGTCCTGCGCATCGTCGAGGTTCTCGAGCGCCTCGAGAAGCCGCCGCATGCGCGCCGCCTCCTCGCCCTGCAGCGCGTTCTCGGTCGTCGGCTTCATGGTCACCTCGGCGAGCTCGGGCTTGAGGCCACACTTGGCGAGCGCCTCCTTGACCGCGGGGAAATCGGCGGGCGCGCACAGGAGCTCCACGGAGTCGTCATCGTTCTTGAAGACGTCCTCGGCCCCGGCGTCCAGCGCCGCCTCCATGACCCTGTCCTCGCTCGTCCCCGGGGGGAACACGAACTGTCCGCAGTGCTTGAAGAGATAGGCGACCGAGCCGTCCGAGCCGAGGTTACCGCCGTTCTTCGTGAACGCGTGGCGCACCTCGGCGACGGTACGCGTGCGGTTGTCCGTGAGGCAGTCGAGCATCACCGCAGCGCCGCCGGGCCCGTAGCCTTCGTAGCGCACCTCCTCGTACGTCGCGCCTTCGAGGTCGCCAGATCCGCGCTGGATGGCGCGCTGGATGTTGTCGCCCGGAAGGTTCTGCTCCTTTGCCTTGTCGATCGCGAGCCGCAGTCGCGGGTTGCCGGCCGGGTCGGCGCCGCCCAGGCGCGCCGCGACGCTGATTTCCTTGATGAGCCGCGTGAAGATCTTCCCGCGCTTCGCGTCGGCGCGCTCCTTGCGGTGCTTG
Organism: Burkholderiales bacterium; assembly: GCA_035649175.1. Taxonomy (GTDB): domain Bacteria; phylum Pseudomonadota; class Gammaproteobacteria; order Burkholderiales; family SG8-39; genus SCGC-AG-212-J23. The sequence continues at coordinate 5,396 of DASRKB010000039.1, forward strand.
ACGTTCGCCCATCGGCTGTGTCCGGCCATGGCCCTATAATTTTACGCATGGCGCCGGCGCTTCTCATAGCGAAGAAAGGAAGCGCGGCGCTCCACCTCCTTCCGGCGCTCGCCAACCGCCACGGGCTTGTCACCGGCGCGACGGGCACCGGCAAGACCGTCACGCTGCAGACACTGGCCGAGCAGTTCTCGCGCATCGGCGTGCCGGTCTTCATGGCCGACGTGAAAGGCGATCTGTCCGGCATGGCGAGGGCCGGCGGCAGCAACGCCAAGGTCCTTCAGAGACTGAAGGACCTGAAGGTCGAGCCGACCTTTGCCCCCTGCCCGGTCGTGTTCTGGGATGTCTTCGGCGCCGCGGGCCATCCGGTGCGCGCCACGATCTCGGACATGGGGCCGTTGCTCCTCGCGCGCCTGCTCGGACTGAACGACACCCAGGAAGGCGTGCTCAACCTCGTTTTCAAGATCGCCGACGACGCCGGGTTGCTGCTGCTCGACACCAAGGACCTGCGCGCGATGCTGCAGCACGTCGGCGACAACGCCGCGCAGTTCACCACGGCGTACGGCAATGTCTCGGCGGCCTCCATCGGCGCCATCCAGCGCGGCCTGCTCGCGCTGGAAAGCCAGGGCGCGGCGACGTTCTTCGGCGAGCCGATGCTCGACATCGCCGACCTCATGAAGGCCGAAGGCGGCCGCGGCGTCGTGAACATCCTCGCGGCGGACAAGCTGATGCAGTCGCCGCGCCTTTACTCCACCTTCCTCCTCTGGCTGCTCGCCGAGCTCTTCGAGCAGCTGCCCGAGATCGGTGACCCCGAAAAGCCCAGGCTCGTCTTCTTCTTCGACGAGGCGCACCTGCTCTTCGACGAGGCGCCCAGGGCGCTGCTCGAGAAGATCGAGCAGGTCGTGCGACTCATCCGCTCCAAAGGCGTCGGGGTGTACTTCGTGACGCAGAACCCGCTCGACATCCCCGAGTCGTTGCTCGGTCAGCTCGGCAACCGCGTGCAGCACGCGCTGCGCGCCTTCACCCCCAAGGACCAGAAGGCGGTGAAGGCGGCGGCGGAGACCATGCGCCCTAATCCCCGGCTGAAGATCGCCGAGGCGATCACCGAGCTCGGTGTCGGCGAGGCGCTGGTGAGCCTCCTCGACGATAAGGGGCGGCCCAATGTGACGGAGCGCGCCTTCATCGTGCCGCCCGGCAGCCAGCTCGGCCCCATCACGGCGCAGGAGCGCTCGCAGATCATCGCCGCGTCCGGGCTGGGCGTCTACGATAAGCCGATCGACCGCGAGTCGGCGTACGAAAAGCTCAAGGCGCGCGCGGCAGAGACGCCGCAGGAAACGCCCAAGACATCCGGCAGGCAGCCGCAAACGCTGGTCGACGCCATGACCAAGAGCGCCGCGCGGGCCATCGGCTCTCAGGTTGGCCGCGAGATCATTCGCGGCATTCTGGGCTCACTTCTCGGCGGCAAAAGGAGATAGCGTCAATGGATCTTGGAATTCGCGGCAAGACCGCGCTCGTGTGCGCGGCGTCGAAAGGACTCGGCAAGGGCTGCGCCATGGCGCTCGCGCGGGAAGGCGTGAACCTCGTCATTACCGCACGCGGCGCCGAGGCGCTTCAGGCGACGGCGAACGAGCTGAAGAAGTTCGGTGTCGAGGTGAAGGCCGTCGCGGGGGACATCACCACGCCGGCCGGGCAGGAAGCCGCCCTGCAGGCCTGCCCTGCCCCCGACATCCTCGTGAACAACGCGGGTGGCCCGCCCCCCGGGGACTTCCGGTCCTGGGCGCGTGAGGACTGGGTGAAGGCCCTCGAGGCGAACATGATCACGCCGATCCTGCTGATCCGGGCTGTGGTGGACGGCATGATCGCGCGCAAGTTCGGGCGCATCGTCAACATTACTTCCGGCGCCGTGAAGATGCCGATCGCCGAGCTCGGGCTCTCCAACGGGGCGCGTACCGGCCTGACCGGCTTCGTCGCCGGCCTCGCGCGCGCCACCGTGCAGCACAACGTCACCATCAACAACCTGCTGCCGGGGCCTTTCGACACCGCCCGCCTGCGCTCGAGCTTCGAGTTCAACGCGAAGAAGCTCGGCAAGACTGCCACCGAGATCGCGAAGGCGCGCGCCGAGGGGAACCCGGCGAAGCGCTTCGGCACCATCGAGGAGTTCGGCGACGCCTGCGCCTACCTCTGCAGCGCGCAGGCCGGGTACATCACGGGGCAAAACCTGCTCCTCGACGGCGGCGCTTTCCCCGGTACGTTGTAAGGGGCAAAGACATTGACAAGGGCCGCGCGAAGTCCTTAGATTGCCGACGCATCCCGCGCGACTTCCCGCCGCGCGCGCCAACCCTGGAGGAGGGGACGCATGAGACGCAGATCCATCTTCTCGCTCGCCGCTGCCGTGGCGTTCGCGAGCGTGTGGCCGGTCGCTACCGCATCGGCGCAGCAAACCATCAAGATCGGCGCGGTGGCGCCGAAGACAGGGCCCTTGGCTGCCGGCGCAGCGATTACCCATTGGCCCAACATTCAGCTCTGGGCACATCAAGTCAACGAGCGCGGCGGCTTGAGGATGAAGGACGGGTCCCGCCGCAAGGTCGAGATCATCGAGTACGATGACCGCACCAATCCGGGCGAGACGATCAAGGCGGTCGAGCGGCTCGCCACGCAGGACAAGGTCGACTTCATCATCGCGCCGTACAGCACGGGGCTCAACGTCGCCGCGGCGCCGGCATTCGCCAAGCTCGGCTACCCGCAAATCACCGCCACGTCGATCACCGACAAGATCCCCGAGCTGACGCAGCGATACCCGAGCATCTTCTTCGCGCTTGGCGCGACCACCACGCTCGCCGGCTCGGTCGCCGACGTCCTCGCGAAGATGCGCAGCGAAGGAAAGATCGGCAACCGGGTCGCAATGGTCAACGTGGCCGATGCGTTCGGCATCGAGCTGGCGGAGGTTTCGCGGCCCATCTTCAGGAAGGCGGGCTTCGAGATCGTCTTCGACCGCTCGTATCCGCTGGGCACGCAGGATCTGTCGCCCATCGTGAAGGGCGCCAAGGCCTCGAATCCGGACGCGTTCGTCGCCTGGTCCTATCCCCCGGACACCTTCGCGCTGACCGAGCAGGCGAAAATCGAAGGCCTCAACGTCAAGGCGTTCTACACCGCGGTGGCGACTGCGTTCCCCGGGTACGGTGCCAAGTTCGGCAAGTCGATCGAGGGCCACCTCGGCGCCGGCGGCGTCGACACCGAGAGCCCCCAGATCAAGGCCTATTTCGCCGCGCACTCGAAGGTCACGGGAAAGCCCGCCGACTATTGGGCGAGCGCAGTCACCTATGCCTCGCTACAGGTCCTCGAGCAATCGATCGAGGCGGTAGGCGTGGATCGCAAGGCGGTGATCGAT
>DASRKB010000040.1:0-1818 GCA_035649175.1 Burkholderiales bacterium
TCATGCGCCTGGATAGAGCCTCGTGCCGAACGTCGTTGTATCGTGGTCCGCGCGTCCCTCGTGCCGTGCGAGCTGGTCGCGCTTGATCTTCACGTCAGCGTATTCCTGAACCTTCGACGTGATAGGCGACGGCGCGAGCGCGAGCACGTGACAGATCGCAACCTGCAGAGCAGTTTTCATGTTCGTCTCAGGGTCAATCAGTGCCGAGAAAAACGCCTGCTCGAGCGCGCGGATCGCTGGCACGAATTTCTGCTCACCAGCAGCCATGCCGACTTTCATAATCTCGGCGTAGCTTGATGCCATGTCCTGCACCACTTTATCGAAGTCGAAGTTCTTGTCTGTCATTGTTCTACCTCGCTGATGTGAGCTACACGAATTTCCGCGTGCGGGAACGACTTGCCGTACCTGCCAGTTGGCGTAATGCGCTTGCAGATCAACTCCCCTCGCTCCCATCGAGCGGTCACGATGTCTCCCTTGCGCGGCATGCAGCCGTTCATAAACCGTGTCTTGAACTCAGCGGCGCGTACGTGGCGCTCGTAATCATCGAAGTCACATCCCGACAGCAGCAGTATCAGGACGATGGCGAGGAGCACCATGAAGTCTTCTTTGAGGAGGCTCATAGGTACGGGTACAGCACGAGAGCCAGCGCAAGGATTGCCAGGAACGCAGCCGCGGCGTGTTCACGGTCGATGAGCTGGAAGCTTCCGCAGGGCTGCTTGTGCCAGTAGGTGTCTTCTTCCATCACGCCCCCTTGTTGAAGTGCTGGGAGCGATTGTCCCTTAGCTACGCGCGAAAGTCAAATAGAGGGGACAATACCTAGAACGGAGGATCGTCCTTCGGGTTGCCGCCAGCTACGACGGCGGCTAGCAGGGGCTCGAAATCGTCCGAGGTTGAGAAGGCATAGCGCACGGTCAGGCCGAGTTTCTGTATGGCCTGGCGCCGCTCGGTGCGGCTTATCCCTGTGCGGGCGCCCCGGACGTAGTGGCGCACCATGAACCAGTCATTGAGAATCGCGGCGACGAGAGCCGGGGTTGATGTCGAGTCCATCCACTCATTGGACCGATGCTGCAGTGCGGTTGGCTTATCCCAATGTCCGGTATCTGACAGGACTAGTCAGGAACCCAAGCATCCTGACAAGCCATTGCTGGGCAATGTGTATCTTGGCCGCGACTTGCTCGTAAAAAATGTTATGTAAAGTCGCTGCTTCACCATGCTGTGGTGCAAGAAACGGCGGCAGTACGGCGGCTATGACGAAGACCGATTTTCGCAGCGTCCGCACCACACGCGAGATTTGCTCTCGAGTTCTCTGGTTGGCTGTGCGGTAGTTGCGTAGCAGTTCTCGCTCTTCGGCGGAAAGACCTTCTGCGGCCGGCGGCGGGAGCATGGTGCCCTCGCCAGTCTCGAGCCAGTGCGGGTCCACTTCCCAAGTCTTCGCGATGTACAGGATAGTCTCCCCGCTCGGGGGCACTCCGGCCGCGAACCACTTGTTCACTGTCTGACGGTGCATACCGAGCGCAGCGGCAATTTCCGACTGTGTTGTGCCGACGCTCTTGTGCTCCGCTGCCTGTACTAACCGCTCAACGAATGTAGTCATTGCCTCTATTCCAAGGGACATATCGTCCCCCTATCTTTACTCCGAACATCAAGACTTGTCTAGTCGCGGCAATAACTTAAGTAAGGAATTAGTAAGGTTGTCCCTCACAGTTGACGTTCTGTCGTAGTACTTCTACACTACGCGCATGAGATACGAAGAGGTCGTAGCGCACTTCGGCGGCGCGACGAAGACAGCGCAAGCCCTTGAAACCAAGAAGCAAGTAG
>DASRKB010000041.1:0-4834 GCA_035649175.1 Burkholderiales bacterium
GTGAGCAGCGACGCGCCAATGCGATAGCGCACGCCGAGCGTGGCCTGGTACTTCTTCTCCAGCAGCGGTTCCAGATCGGTGTCCTGGCTATTGAGCACGCTGCGGCTTGCGTAGACCTGCCCAATCAGGCTGGTTTGACGGCTCCACAGGTATTCGTAGCCGAGGATCGCGGTCGGGACGATCTGGGATCGATAAGCCACTATGGAATTACTTCCGTCGGTGTAGACGCCAGCCAGGCTCGCATAGAAGGCATGGTTGCGCATGAACCGCTGCAACGTGATCTGCAAGCCGAAGTCGGGCTCGCCAGTTGAAAGGAAGGCACGCTCGCCTGCGATCGGAACCTTGACCGCGCCTTCGATCACCACGTTCCAGGGCGTGGGGCTCATTGCCGCGGTGTATCGCACGCCGAACGTCGGATCGAGCAGGCCGCCATCAGGCGGGCCCTGCTGGACCAGTTGCCTATTCTTCAAGTCGAGAATGACGTCGACTTGGTTGCGGTTCAACGCGGGCCGCTCGGCCTGGCCAAAACCGAACGCACTGTGGAACGACTCGATACTGCCGTCGAGGAAGCCGCCGCTGTAGTGGACGCCGCTGAACGCCGCGTACACGCCCCAATGGTTGGTAAGCTTGCGGTGGAACGTGACGTCGAGGAGCCCGAGCTCGAGGTCCACTAGGTACGCTTCGCCGGGAAGATCGCGAATCGCCTGGATCTCGTTCGGCCCGAGTTGCCGTCGGCCGGGCAGGGACTGCAAGTACTGCCGGACGTTCGGACTGAGCGCCCAGGTGTTCTGGTAGCCAAGCTCGACCTCCACCCCCCAGTTGCCCGGTGGCCCCGACACCGCGTGCGCGGGCCGCATGTCGAGACGCAGGAATCCGAACAGCGTGAGGTCGCGGGCGCGCAGCAACCCGTAATGGGCCGATGGCGCCTGTTTCGCGCTCTCTGCCTCGGTCGAGGAAGCTTGTGACCATGCCGGCGGCGCGAGCATGGCCGCGAGCAGTGCGCCCACCGTGCATACGTGTTGCCGGCAGATTGGCGCCATAGCAGTCGGCGCTCAAGAGTTGTAACCACCAGGAACCCCCGCGCCGCGGTCCGTGCCGATCTCATGCCGGCGCAGAAGGTCGGCTTCGCTCACGATACCCACGAGCTTGCCGTTCTCCAGAACGGGGACGCGCTGATCCGGTGCTGGAAGAGCAGTCCGGCGATGTGGCGCACCGCGGTGCCGGGCCCCACCGTGATGACGAAGGCTTTCATTGCATTTCTCCATTTCCGGGAACGCGTGCCTATTGGATGCACGATGGGCGGACTGCGTTTCAGGCGTCCGCCAAGCTGCAAACCCGTGCTAAACCTACGGCGCGCGTTCGTGTCGAACAGAAGTTATGAGCGCCTATCCTCGTTTCGCGCCGGCAACGCTGCAGCCGTACCTGCAAGCGCTCTACGGCGGCGCAGTGCGCGTCGTGCGGATCAGCGCCCTGGGCGGGGGCCGGCAGGGCGACACGGGCTCGGCCACGGCATTCCCTTTGCGCGTGGACTACGAGCTCGAAGACGAATCGCGCCGCATCGTGCTGGACAGCGTGCGGCCCGGTCCCTTCGGTCACGAGCACATGGCCGACCGCGCGCAGGCGAACATCCTGTTTTCCGCCGACGCGGATTTAACCCTGCTCGACCCCGGAAAGCTGGAGGACGATTTCGAGCGGCTGTGGCTGCGCTTCTGGGAGCGCTACCTCGAGCGCTCGGGCGACCGCGGGATGCTCGAGGTCGCGGCGCCCTTTCTCGCTTCCACGGCCTGGTCATGGCGAATCCGGTCTGGTACCCGGCGCTCGACGAGCGCCTGCGGCACAAGATGCTGACCTTCGTGCGCAACGTGCTGGAAGATACGCGTTTCGATCCCGCGCGCGCCAACTCGTACTGCGAAGCATGAGCTTCGCAGTCTGGCTGACCGGGCTTTCCGGCTCGGGCAAGAGCGCGATCGCGACAGCGCTGCGGGATCAGCTCCATGCGCGCGGAGTCGATGCCGCCGTGCTGGAATCCGACGTGCTGCGCACCCAGCTCACGCCCTTCGCGCGCTACGACGAGCAGGAACGCGATTTCTTCTATTCGACCGTCGCTTACATCGGTGCTTATCTTTCGCTGCAGGGCAAGCCTGTGGTCTTCGATGCGACGGCGAACCGGCGTGCTTACCGGGACCGCGCGAGGAGCGCCATCGCGCGCTTTGCCGAGGTGTTCGTCGATACGCCGCTCGGGGTCTGCGCCGCGCGCGATCCGAAAGGACTCTACCGAACGGGGAAAACGACGACGCCCGGCGTGCAGGTCCCCTATGAGCCGCCGCTCGCGCCAGAGCTGGTCATCCGGGGAGACACGAGAACGCCCGACGATGGCGCAGCGCTTGTCGTTGCGCTGCTCGAGCAGCGCGGCTGGCTCGCGCCGCAGGCGGATTTATACCAAGCCGTCGTGGAGCAAGGGCTCGAGGCCATGATCTTCGCCGATCGCGAGGGCATCATCCGCCTCTGGAATGCCCGGGCGCAAGAGATCTTCGGGTACGCGGCCAGCGAGGCGGCCGGCAGGAGCCTCGATCTCATCATCCCGCCGCACCTGCGTGCCGCGCACTGGAACGGCTATCGCCAGGCGATCGCGGCGGGACGAACCCGCTCGGATGGAAAGCCGATGCGCACCCGCGCCACGCACAAGGACGGCAGCAAGCTGTACGTCGAGCTCGCCTTCGGCATCGTCAGCGACAAGCGGCACGAAGTATTGGGTGCGCTCGCCACGGCGAGAAAGGCGTCGAAGGCGTAGCCATGCGCTACCTCGCTCTCGCGACCGACTATGACAATACCCTGGCATCCGACGGCCGAGTCGCTGACGCCACGCGCGCCGCGCTCGGACGGCTGCGCGCCTCCGGACGGCGAGCGATCCTGGTGACCGGGCGCCGGCTGGACGACCTGTTGCGCGTTTGCGAGTGCAGCGATCTGTTCGATTACGTGGTCGCCGAGAACGGCGCGCTCGTCTATGAGCCGCAAAGCCGCGAAATCACGCTGCTCGCCGAGCCGCCGCCCGAGCAGTTCATTGCGGCGCTGCGCCGCCGGGGCGTGCAGCCGCTCGAGGTCGGCAAGGTTATCGTCGCAACGCATGCGCCGCATGAAGCGAGCGTGCTCGAGGCGATCCGGGAGCTCGGCCTGGAGCAGCAGGTAATCTTCAACCTGAACGCAGTGATGGTACTGCCCGCCGGCATCAACAAGGCCACGGGGATCAAGCTCGCGCTGCGCAGGCTGGGCATGTCGCCGCACGAAGCCGTCGGAGTGGGCGACGCGGAGAACGATCATTCCCTCCTGCGCCTGGCGGAGTGCCCAGTGGCGGTCGCCAATGCCGTCGACTCGATCAAGAAAATCGCGGCGCTTGTGACGCGCGGCAAGGCGGGCAACGGCGTGGTCGAGCTGATCGACCGGCTGATCGCGAACGATCTCGAGGATGTCGATGCGCAGCTCACGCGCCGCTATGTCGCGCTCGGAACGCGGCTCGACGGAACGACGGCATGGCTGCCGCCCTATGGCCGCAACCTCCTGGTGGCGGGGGCCTCGGGCAGCGGCAAGTCGACGCTGGCCACCGGCCTCATCGAGCGCTTCGCCGAGCAGCTCTACCAAGTGTGCGTGATCGATCCGGAAGGCGACTATGTGAACGTGCAGTCGCTGGTCACGATCGGCGACCAGCATCATGCGCCCGGCGTTGCCGAGATCATGGCGGTCCTGCGCGACCCGTACGTGCACGCGAACGCCAGCCTGCTTGGCATCGCGCTCGCGGATCGTCCCGCGTATTTTGCCGACCTGGTGCCGCATCTGCAGGCGATGCGCATCCGGACGGGACGGCCGCATTGGCTGGTGATCGACGAGGCGCATCATCTTCTGCCCGGGCATTGGGGCCACACGCCGCAACGCCTGAGCGAAAGCGTGTTCATCACGGTTCATCCCGAGCGCCTCGCGCCGTCGGTCCTGGCGTCGATCGACGTGGTCATTGCGGTCGGCCCCTCGCCGAAGAAGGTGTTGCGCGAGCTCGCCGCCGCCAGCGGGCGGCCGCCGGCCGAGCTGCCCGAGCCGCACCCGGGAAGGGATCAGGTCGCCTGCTGGTTCGTGCGCTCCGGGGAGAGTCCCTTTTCGATGCGCGTCATACGCGGGCAGGCGGAGCGTATCCGCCATCACCGGAAGTACGCCGAGGGCGACGTGCGCTATAACAGCTTCTATTTCCGCGGTCCCTCGGGCAAGCACAACCTCAGGGCGCAGAACCTGAACGTGTTCTGCCAGATCGCCGAAGGCATCGGCGAGGAGACCTGGATGTTCCATCTTCGCCGCCACGACTACTCGCGCTGGATGCGCGACGTCATCCGGAACCGGGACCTCGCCGCGGCGGTCCAGGACATCGAGCGCCGGGGCGATCTCAGTCCGGCCCAGACGCGCGCATTGGTGTGCGCGGCCGTCGAGGCGCGCTACACGCTTTCCGAGTGACCTATCCTTCGGAAGAACCGGATCAAGCTAGCGGATAACAAGAACCGGGATCCTGGAGTGCGAGACCCGCACATCACCCTCAAACCATCGCCTTTTCTTGACTTCGCCCTGACAGCGCGCGTGTTGCGCCGCTCGCCCCGCAACCTGATCGATCGCGTGGATGAAGATGGCACCTGGACGCGCGTAGTCGTTTTGTCCCGCGAGCCCGCGCTCCTGCGAGGCAGGCAGCACGGAGCGACGCTCGTCTTCGACGCCACTCCGGCCGGCGCCGGAGACCGGCGCGCAATCGAAGCGCTCGTTAGCCGGCTGTTCTCGCCCAAGCTCGATCTCGCGCCGTTCTGGC
>DASRKB010000042.1:0-41274 GCA_035649175.1 Burkholderiales bacterium
ACTACCGGCCCGACGGGAGCTCCGTGGAGCGGAACTTCCTGATGGCCCCGGTGCGCTACAGCCGGATCGCGTCCACCTTCTCGAACTCGCGCTTGCACCCGATCCTGCGCATCCGGCGCCCGCACCACGGCGTCGACTACGCAGCGCCCGAGGGGACCCCGATCTGGGCGGTGGCCGACGGGACGGTGATCCACAGCGGCCGGGCGGGTGGCTTCGGCAACCTGGTCAAGATCCGCCACGCCGACGGCTACGTCTCCTACTACGGCCACCTCTCCCGCTTCGCGAGCGGAATGGGCGTGGGGAAGAAGGTCCGCCAGAAGCAGGTGATCGGCTACGTCGGCTCGCCGCAGCGCTTTCCAGTGCTCGGGCGAGAAGCCGATCCCGCCCGCGGCGCGCATCGGTACCTCGGGCAGTGTCTTGAGGTTCCGGTTGGCGAGAAAGCGGGAAAGATCGATTCCAAGGGGATTTTCCCGAAGAAGCCTTTCAAGCGCTTCCCGGTCGTTCCCCGTTTCCATCGTTCTCAGCCACGCCAGCCGCTCGGGGCGGGCGCGGCCGCGCGGCGGGGGGAAGACGTCGATCACCATGCCGCCGCCGAGCGTGCGGCGCGCCGACTGGTCGCGCACGATGAAGCGATCGCCGCGCAGCGCGCCGATCGGGCGCTCGAGCACGATCTGCACCAATCCCGTGTTGTCGAGGAGCGCGACCCGCCCGAGCACGTCGGCGGCGCCGAGGTGCACGTGCACCGGCGTCCAGTGGGCGAGGGGCTTCGGGTCGGTGACGCGCAGGCGCGCGTCGAAGCGCCAGGCGGGCGGCGGCACCTCGCCGCGCACGATCCAGTCGCCGCGCGCGAGTGCGCCGGCGTCGAGGCCGGCGAGGTTGAGCGCCAGGCGCTCCCCGGCCCGTCCGCGCTGGGCCGGCGCGTTCTGCGCATGGATTCCGCGCACGCGCGCGGTCTTTCCGGCGATGAGCGCTCGAGCCTCGTCGCCGACCGCCACCTCGCCCGAAAGCGCGGTCCCGGTGACCACGAGCCCCGCGCCGGCGATGGTGAAGGCCCGATCGACACTCAGGCGGAAGTGGCCTTCCGTGGAGCGCAACGCGGTCTTGGTTTGTTGTTGGGTGAGATGCAGTTTCAGAACGTCGATCCCGTGGCTGGTAATGCTCGAAACGGGAAATACCGGCATCCCTGCGAGCAGCGTCGGGGCGAGCAAGGCGTCGATCTGCGTGCGCACCTCTGCGACACGCTCCGGTCCGACGCGGTCGATCTTGGTGAGCGCCACCGCGCCGCGCGCGACGCCCAGGAGGTCGAGGATCGCCAGGTGCTCGCGCGTCTGCGGCATCGGGCCGTCGTCGGCGGCGACGACGAAGAGCACGAAGTCGACGCCGCCCACGCCGGCGAGCATGTTGTGCACGAAGCGCTCGTGGCCGGGCACGTCGACGAAGCCGAGCGGACCGGCGTAGGCGAAGCCGAGGTCGATCGTCATGCCGCGCTTCTTCTCCTCGGGCAGCCGATCGGTATCGACGCCGGTGAGGGCGCGCACCAGGCTCGTCTTGCCGTGGTCGACGTGGCCGGCGGTCGCGACGATCACAGCTTTTCCAGTTGTGAAAGGAAGAGTTCCTCATCCTCGAGGCAGCGCAGATCGAGAATGAAGGCGCCGTCCTGGAGTCGTCCGATGACCGGCACCGGCAGCTTCCGAAAGCGCTCGGCGAGCTTCGCGCTGCCCGGGCGCAGCGCGAGCCCCGCGCTCGGGATGCCCTGGCCGGGAGCTGCGCCGCTCCCCACCTGGCTTTCGCAGCTTATGGGTTCAACGGAAAAACCCTGCAAGGAAAAGCGAGCTGCGATTCGCTCGGCCATGGCGCGAATGTCCTCCACTGGCCGCGAAAGAAGACGCAAGGTCGGAAGCCGCTCGGCGAGGCGCTCGGGGTCCTCGTAGAGCCTGAGCACCGCCGAGAGCGCGGCGAGGGTGAGCTTGTCCAGGCGCAGGGCGCGCTTCAGGGGATTCCTGGCGATCTTCTCGATCAGTTCCTTCCGGCCGGCAATGACGCCCGCCTGCGGTCCCCCGAGCAGCTTGTCGCCGCTGAAGGTGACGAGGTCCGCGCCCTGGCCGAGCGCCTCCGCGGGCGTGGGCTCGTGCGGCAGGCCATAGCGGCGCAGATCGACGAGCGTGCCGCTTCCCAGGTCGATGACGAACGGGACCCCGCGCTCCCGGCAGAGCTTCGAAAGGTCCTTCTCTTCGGCCGAAGCGACGAATCCTTCGATTCTGTAGTTGCTCGTGTGCGCCTTGAGGACGAGCGCGGTCTTCGGGCCGATGGCCTCGGCGTAGTCGCGCAGGTGCGTGCGGTTGGTGGTGCCGACTTCGCGCAGCCGGCAGCCGGCGCGCGCCATGATTTCCGGCAGGCGGAAGGAGCCGCCGATTTCGATCAGCTCGCCGCGCGACACCGGGACTTCCTTGCGCGCCGCGAGCGTGTTGAGGACGAGGAGGAGCGCGGCGGCGTTGTTGTTGACCACGGTGGCGGCCTGCGCGCCGGTGAGCTTGCAGACGAGCGCCTCGACGTGCGCGTCGCGCTCGCCGCGCTTGCCGCTCTCCAGGTCGTATTCCAGGTTCGCGGGGCTCGCCGCCACCGCGAGGATGGCGTCGATCGCCTCTCGCGGCAGCAGTGCGCGCCCGAGGTTGGTGTGCAGCACGGTGCCGGTCAGGTTGAAGACCGGGCGAAGCGAGGGCTGCGATGCCCTATCGAGGATTTCCGAAGCGAGTTGAAGGATCCCGGTCTCGCCTTCGACACGATGGTCTTTCCTCAGGTCGGCCAGGACCTTGCGGATCGCGTCGGTGAGGGCCGGACGACCGTGACGGGCCACGAGCGCCGCGCTTTCCGCGCGCCGCAGCAGCCGGTCGACCGAGGGGAGGGTGGCAAGGCTTTCCTTCAGCGCGCCTTCCCTTCCCCGCGCAGCACCGCGGCGATCGAGGCGAGCGCGCCCGAGGCGCGTGCGCGGATCTCCTCCTCCGAAAGGGTGCTGAGCGGATGCTGGATGACCACCGGCTCGAGCGCGTTCATGCCCAGCGCGGCGCGCTGCACCTCGGCCTCGCGCACGAACTCGGTGGTGATGATCACGGCGGTCGGGATTCCCATCGCTTCCAGGCTCATGCCGTCATGCATACAGCACGACGTGCACGAGCCTCAATCTCCTATGGCGGTGACGACCGCGTCGTTCGCCTGCGCGATCTCGCGGATGAGCTTCGGGTCGGCGAACTTCGAGAAGCTCTCCTTCCGGTAGTAATTCGTCTTCGAGATCCCGTGCTTTTCTTCCAGCTCGGCGAGCAGGGACCGGAGCAGTTTGTTGGCGTTCCACTTGGTGTTGTCGAGGATGCCGAGGCGGATGCCCTCGAGCTTCGGCAGGCGCGGCGCGATGGGCTTCTCCTGCGCGCTCACCGTGCCGCGCGGGTCGTAGACGGGCTTGCTCATGCGGGTCTTCCTTTCAGAGGAAACAGGTTCCATCAACACACTTCGCGTTCCCCGCCGCCGCACCGCCCACGTCACGCAATACCGGGGAAGACATATGGCCCCAGCCGGGGATGAAGGCGGAGAAGCGCCCGGCGGCGCCGCCGATGACGAAGAGGTGGATGTGGTCGGGGCTCGGGACGACCGGGATGCGCGAGTCGGGCTCGCGCTTGTACCAGACCGGCAGGTTGCGGTTGTAGACCTTGCCGTAGCGGTGGTTGAAGGCGACCTTGCCGAAGAGGTTGCCCGAGTGCATCCAGAGGTAGGAGCGGATGTCGTGGCGCTTCCAGCCCGCCTTCGCAATCGTGTGCGCGTGCTCCATGCCCAGCACCACGGCGCAGTGGCCGCTCGAGACGGCGTTGTTGTGCGCGATGGTGCTCATCGCCGAGCAGATGGAGTCGAGGATGCCCTCGGGGTCGGTGGCGACGTGGTTCGTCACGCTGTGCGGCGGCTCGGCCGCCATCACGAACACGGTGGAATCGGAAGCCTGGAAGCCCTTTTCCACGTGGTAAGGGGCGAAGGGGCTCTCGGTCTCGTTCTCGCACACCGCGTAGGTGTACTTGCCGGGATGGCCGAGCGTGCTCTTGTCGAGGTCGCCCGGCCAGCCGCCGCCGACGTTCAAAAGCACCAGGCGGATCGCCCGGCCGATGGTGGCGTTGGCGCGGTTTCCCGACCCGAAGGCATTGCAACCGCCATTCATCCCGATCTGCGAGGCGACCGGCCCATTCACCACGAGAAGGGGGCTTGCCATATGCGTGGTCGCCTGCACGCCGTTGAGATTGAACGCGGGCTCGGCGAGCGCGAGGAGGGCGGCGCGCACCACCGGGGCGTACTCCGGCTTGCAGCCCGCCATCACCATGTTGATCGCCAGCACCTCGCGCGTCAGGTCTCCCCAGCGCGGCGCCACGCGGCATTCCACGCGCGCCGGATCCCCGCCCAGCGCCTGCACCATCGCGTCGACCGCCCCCGGCGTGGGCGGCACCACCGGCAGCCCGTCGCTGTAGCCTTGCTCGTAGTACCACTCGACGAGGTCGGTATCGTCGGGAACCGCGGTGACTTTCGTGTCCATGGGACCTGATTATCGAACAGCCGGCTGCGGAAGATCCGAAATAGTCGCCCCCGCGAAGGCGGGGGCCGCATTTTTCTCTTTGAAAAACATAGGTCCCCGCTTTTGCGGGGACGACGATATGCCGCTTCCCTAAGTCAACCTAGCCGAGCACCACCACGTCGACCGGCGCCACCACGCCTCCCACCTCTCGCTTCGCACGGACTTCCTGGCCCACGGGAAGCTTGTACCCCTGCTCGACGGCCCGCTCGCGAGCGTGGCTCGAGCAGAGCGCCTGCACGCGCTCGGCCTTGGTGTGATTCTGCAGCTTCGCGGCGCGGTTCACCGGGTCGCCGATCACCGCGTATTCGAGGCGGCCTTCCTCGCCGATGGCGCCGCAGATCACCTGGCCGACTTCCACGCCGATGCCGACCTGCGGGCCTTTCCACGCCGAGAGGGCCTGGAGCAGCGCCTCGGCGCAGCGCAGCGCGTCGGCGGCGTAGGTCGCGCTCGGCCGCGTGGCGCCGAAGGTCACCATGATGCCGTCGCCGAGATAGGTGGTGATCGAGCCGTGGTGCTTCTGGATGATCGGCACCGCGATGCGCTGGTACTCGCCGAGCAACCCGATCAGCGCGCGCGGCTCGAGCGTCGCGGCCATGCGCGTGAAGCCGCGCAGGTCGATGAACATGATCGCCGCCTCGCGGCCCTCGCCGTCGCCGGGCTTGAGCAGCTCGTCGGCGCTGATGAGCCGCTCGGCGACATCGGGCGAGAAGAAGCGCGCGAGCTGGCTCGAGGTCGCCTGCTCGGCGATCGCGCGCTCGAGGAGCTGGCGCGCGCGGCCCGCGGCGATCGCGAGCAGCGCCGAGACGAGGAGCAGCGAGATCACCTTGTCGATCTCGCCGCCGATGAGGATCCTGGCCGAGGTCATGTACTCGACGTAGTTGCGCGTCACGAGGTCCATGGCGTCGGGCGCGGCGAGCGCGTAGCCGAGCAGCGCCATCCAGCCCGCCGCGGCCGCGCCGCCGGCGAGCAGCACGAGCCACGGCGAGAAGGAGAGCGCGCGCAGCGCGACGAAGATGAAGAAATAGGTGAAGGTCGGCGCCTTGAGGTAGAACGCGGCGGGCTGCCCGTATTCGAGGTGGAAGCTCCAGATCGTCACGGTGAGCAGCGCCATGTCGACGATCACCGAGGCGCCGCGCATCGCGGGCCCGATGCGCCTCGCGTAGGCGAGATACAGGCGCACGGCCGTGAAGACGGCATAGAAGCCCAGCGCCCAGGGCGCCGGGCGCTCGAGGAGCGGCAGCGGCGAGGTGCTCGGCGCGAACGAGTACAGGCTGGCGAAGACCACCAGCAGCCCGGCCTGCACCCAGGTGGTGAGGATCTCGCCGCGGTCGCGCTGCGCCTCGATGGCGCGCACCACCCGGGCGGGGAGCGCCGCGGCGGGGCGCGCCGCAATCGGCGCGTCGGCGAGGGCGATGTCGGTCTTCAGTCGTCGCGCGCGAGGCGCAGGCCGGAGAACTGCCAGCGCGCGTCGGGCGGGAAGAAGTTGCGGTAGGTGGCGCGGATGTGGCTCTGCGGCGTGGCGCACGAGCCGCCGCGCAGCACGTACTGCCCGGACATGAACTTGCCGTTGTACTCGCCGACCGCGCCCTCGGCGATGCGGAATCCCGGGTAGGGGCCGTAGTCGCTGCGCGTCCACTCCCACACGTCGCCGAACATCTGCGCCGTCTTGCCGCGCGCGGGCGCCTTGCGCAGCGGCAGCGGATGCAGCGTGCCGCTTTCGACGAAGTTGCCTTCGAGCGAGGCCTCGCGCGAAGCCACTTCCCACTCGAACTCGGTGGGCAGGCGCTCGTTCGCCCAGCGCGCGAAGGCCTCGGCCTCGTAGAAGCTCACATGGCAGACCGGCGTGAGCGGATCGACCGGCGCCATGCCGTGCAGCGTGAACGTGTGCCAGGCGCCGTCGCGCTGCTCCCAGTAGAGCGGCGCCCGCCAGCCGCGCGCCTGCACGGCGTCCCAACCGGCGGAGAGCCAGAGCTCGGGGCGCTGGTAGCCCCCGTCGTCCATGAACTCGATCCAGTCGCCATGCGTCACCGGGTGCGTGGCGATCGCGAAGGCGTCGAGCCACACGCGGTGGCGCGGACCCTCGTTGTCGAAAGCGAAGCCCTCGCCCGCGTGGCCGACCTCGTAGCGTCCCTCCGCGATCGCCACCCAGCCGCGCCGGCGCGGCTCGATCGACGCGAGCGGCCAGGGCTTCGCGTAGGCGGGGCGCAGCGGGTTCTTCGAGAGGAGGTGCTTGAGGTCGGTGAGGATGAGCTCCTGGTGCTGCTGCTCGTGGTGCAGGCCCAGCTCGACAAGGTTTTCCTGGGTTCCTTGTTTCTCAAGGACACCGAGCATCGCATCATCGACATGCCGCCGGTAGGCGAGGACGTCCTCGAGCGATGGCCGCGAGAGCAGCCCGCGCTCCGGCCGCGGATGACGCGCGCCGATCGCGTTGTAGTACGAGTTGAAGAGATAGCCGTACGCAGGGTCGAACAGCCGGTATCCCGGCACGTGCGGCGTGAGAACGAAGGTCTCGAAGAACCAGGTGGGATGCGCGAGGTGCCACTTTACCGGGCTCGCGTCGGGCATCGACTGCAGCGCGCAGTCCTCGGGCGTCAGGGGCGCGGCGAGCGCGAGGCTCGCATCGCGCACCGCCTGGTAGCGGCGCGCGCGCTCGTCACGCGGCTGGGACTGGGGCTGCGGGCGGCGCTGCATCTGGTCCATTTTCGTGGCGGAGGCTTTCCTTGTCTATGCGCCGGTATGGTCGCCGCCGAGCCCGCTTCCTTACAGAAGTAACGAAGGCAGGTCGTGCGGGCGCTCGCAGAGCGCCGCGGCGCCGGCACCCGCGAGCTCTTCGCGCGAGCCGTATCCCCAGAGCGCACCGACGGGATGCAACCCGTGTGCCAGCGCAGCCGCCATGTCCTGCGCCCGGTCGCCGACCATCACGGCTTTCTCGATCGATTCGCTCCGCAGGAGGTGGGAGATCAGCTCCGTCTTGCGGGCGCGCGTGCCGTCCAGCTCGCTGCCGTACACGGCGTCGAAGTACTTCGACAGGCCGTGGTGGTCGAGGATGCGCTTTGCGTACGCCGTGGGCTTGGACGTGGCCACCATGAGCGTCATGCGGCGCGAGCGGAGCGCCGCAAGCGTCTCCGCGATGCCGGGATAGACGGTGCAGCCGAACAATCCCTCGGTGCCATAGCGTTCTCGGTACAGGGCGAGCGCCTGGGGAATCATGGATCGGTCGTCGAGCAGGAGCGCGAGTGTTTCCTGAAGCGGCGGTCCGATGTGTCGGCGAATTTCATGATCGGTGCGGCGGCGGCAGTCGAGTTCTTCCAGTGCGTACGAGACACAGGCGACGAAGCCGTCTCCGGGGTCGGTAAGCGTCCCGTCGAGGTCGAAGAGAGCGTTCATTTCAGAAGCGCCGCGAGGGCGCTGCGCTCGGAATCGGGCCAGGTGAGCGGGCGGCGCGCCTTGACGGCCTTTTCGAGGTCCTCGAGAAAGGCCGGGTCGCGCTTTGCGCGGGCGATGAGCTTCGCGAGGGCCTGGGCGTTGCTTACGGGGTAGTAGCCGTGATAGCCCTTGCCGAGCAGTCCGACGTTGCCGGGGATGCGCGAGGCGAGGACCGGCACGCCGGCCGCGATCGCTTCCGAGACGACGTGGGCACCGCCTTCCATGCGGCTCGAGATCACCATCGCGTGGCTGCGCGCGAGCCACTGTAGCGCGCCGCGATGCGGGAGCTCTCCAAGCCAGCGATAGCGCGCGTCCTTCCTCATATGGCGCCGCGCCGCCTTTGCCATGCCCTCCGAGAGCGCCTTGCCCAGCTGCACGACCTGCAGCTCGGCGTCCTTCAGGTGCGCGAGCGCGCGCGCGGCGCAGAACGGATCCTTCTCATCGCGCAGGTGGCCGATGACGGTGACGAGGAAGTGATCCTTGCACGGCGGGAGACGGCGGATGTGGGGGACGGATTGATGGATGACGCTCGCTTTGCTGCGGTGAGCGGGCTTCAGCTCCTTGAGGCCTTCTTCCTGCAGCACCACGAGCCGGTCGGCGATGTCGAGCGAAGCCTTCGCGTCGCGCTCGGCGCGGATGTCGCGGTAGAGATCGGTGCCGGTGAGCACGACGACGAGCGGGCGGTCGGGATGCGCGCGCTTCCAGGAGGAGGCCGAAGCATGGCTGCGGCGCGCGTGCAGCGCGATCAGCGCATCGGCCTTCGCGCCGCGCCACGCGGTCGAGATCGAGGCAAGGTGGCCGAGCGCCCGCAGGTGCGCGGCCCAGCGCATGGCGGTATGGCGGTTGCCGTGCCGGGAGCCTGCAGGGGCAGGGGTTACAATTTGAATTCGCACTTGTGAAGACGATGTTCGCCGCCGCCACGACGTTTCGCAAGGCCTGGCCTTCCTTCGCGCTCTATCGCCCGCATCCGCCGCGCGAGACGCTCGCGCGATGGCTGGAGGAAGCGCGCGGGCTCACGCGCCGGGCGTTCTCCCTCATAGGGCCCGCGCAGCTCCAGGTGCCTTGCGTGCCGATCGTCAACCCGCCCGTGTGGGAACTCGGGCACGTCGCCTGGTTCCACGAGTTCTGGATCCACCGGCGCGGCGACCTCTCGGCGCCCTCGATGCTTCCCGGCGCGGACAAGCTCTACGACTCCTCGAACGTGCCGCACGACAGCCGCTGGGATCTTGCGCTGCCTTCGCTCGAGGGTACCTGGGCCTACCTCGACGCGGTGCACGCCCGGACGCTCGACGCGCTCTCCGGGAGCGAGCTCGACGACGAAGCTGCCTACTTCGTTCAGCTCGGCATCTTCCACCACGACATGCACAACGAGGCGTTCTGCTACATGTGGCGGACGCTCGGATACCCCGAAGTCCTCCGACCCGAGCGGAAGGAATCTCCCGCCGGAGATGTTTCCGTCCCGGGAGGGCGGCTCATGCTCGGCTCGCGTAAGGAAAGCGGCTTCGTGTTCGACAACGAGAAGTGGGCGCACGAGGTTGCGCTGGGGGAATATGCGATTGCCCGGCGCGCGGTCACCAACGCGCAGTACGCGAGGTTCGTGGACGACGGCGGGCCTGTGCCGCGGCACTGGAGCCGCGAGCTTGACCCGGACCTGCCCGTGACGCACGTGAGCTGGCAGGACGCGCAGGCCTATTGCCGCTGGGCGGGGCGCAGGCTGCCCACCGAGGCGGAATGGGAATATGCGTGCCGCGAGGAGGCTCTCGCGCCCTCCGGCGTGTGGGAGTGGACGGAGACGCGCTTCGCCCCGTATCCCGGCTTCTCGCCCGACCCCTACGCCGACTATTCGCAGCCGTGGTTCGCGAGCGACCACCGGGTGCTGCGCGGCGGCAGCTTCGCCACGCCCGAGCGCCTGCGCCCGCGGCGCTTCCGCAACTTCTACCAGCCGCACCGCTCGGACGTCTTCTGCGGCTTTCGCACCTGTGCGAGGAGAGATTCATGAACGACGTTGCCGCACCTTTGCGTCTCACCTCGCTCGCCCACGGCGGCGGCTGCGGCTGCAAGATCGCACCGGGGGTGCTATCGGAGATCCTGCAGACGCTGCCGCGGGGCACGCTGCCGGAGGCGCTGCTGCGCGGCACGGACAACAACGAGGACGCCGCGGTCTACCGGCTGAACGCGAGCCAGGCGATTGTCGCGACCACCGACTTCTTCACGCCCATCGTCGACGACCCCTACGACTTCGGGCGCATCGCCGCCACCAACGCCATCTCGGACATCTACGCGATGGGCGCGCAGCCGATCCTCGCGCTCGCCATCCTCGGCATGCCGATCAACACCGTGCCGCTCGAGACGATCCGCCGCATCACCGAAGGCGGCGAATCGGTCTGCGCCGAAGCCGGCATCCCGATCGCCGGCGGGCACTCGATCGACACGGTGGAGCCGATCTACGGCCTGGTGGCGCTCGGCCTCGTGCATCCCGACAAGGTGAAGAAGAACAGCGGCGCGCGCGCGGGCGACCGCATCATTCTCGGCAAGCCGCTCGGCGTGGGGATTCTCAGCGCGGCCCTCAAGCAAGGCAAGCTTTCGGACGAGGGTTACCGCCGCATGGTCGACTATACCACCAAGCTCAACCGCCCAGGCGTCGCGTTCGGGGACATGGATGGCGTGCACGCGCTCACCGACGTGACGGGCTTCGGACTCGCCGGGCACCTGCTGGAGCTCTGCCGCGGCGCCGGCGTGGGCGCGAAGCTCCGCTGGCGTGACGTACCGGTGATGCCGGAAGCGGTGGAGCATGCGAAGGCGGGCGTTTTCACCGGCGCCTCTACGCGCAACTGGACCGGCTATGGCAAGGAAGTCTCGCTCGAAGGATTGAAGGACTGGGAAAGGCACCTGTTGACCGACCCGCAGACGAGCGGCGGGCTGCTGGTGGCATGCTCCCCCGACAGCGAGGCCGAGGTGCTCGAGGTATTCCGGCGTCACGGTTTCGACGCCGCGCGCACGATCGGCGCGTTCGTCGCCGGATCGGGCCTGGCCGTATCCGCCTGAGGAGAAACCGCTCGGCGCGGCCGGCGTGAAGTCCCTGGTGGGCCGACGCCCGGTCCAAGAAATCTAAATAGTCGCCCCCGCGGAGGCGGGGGCCCATTTTTCTTCCTCGCGCACGGCCTGCACGAGGTCGTAGGAGGGCCCGCCGGTGATTCGCTTGTAGTACGAACGGTGCGCCGCCGAGCCTTCCGGCCAGAGCTCGAGAAACACCCTTTCCCACGCCGCATAGTCGTAGCGCAGCGGGATCGCTTCGACGAAGACGCTTGCGGCTCTCATCGAATAAATGGCGTTCGTGGAACGCGAAACCGAGATCCGCGTCGCGATCCCGTATCGCTCGCCCCGGGAATTTGGCATGCCGGCTGCGCCATTGTTCGCGATCAGGCGGCCGTCTCCGACGCGCTGCAGGACCGGCAGGCAGGTATGGCTCGAGGCGAAGACATCGACCCGGGCCTCGTCGAAGGCCTGCCGGGCGGCGGCGAGGCCCTCGGCGGTAGCGAGGGCTTCCTGGGAGAAGCCCCAGCCACCGTGCCGTCGTCGACCCATTCCGGGTAGGCGCAGCCGCAGCCTGCGTCGAAGCCGCTCTCCACGAGCTCGGTCTCGACATTTCCGCGTAGCGCATGGAATTTCATCACTTCCGCGTTGACGGAGTAGAACAGCGCGCTATCGGCGTCAAACCAGTGAAAGTCGCCGTTGAAGACGAGCGCCTTGCTTCCTTTTTCTTTCTCGAAAAGCGCGCCGAGCGCCTGCAGCGCGAAAGGATTGCCGTAGAGGCCGCCCGCGATCCACAGGGCGTCGGCGGCGAGCTCCGGCGGCCGGTCGAAGACGCCGGGCCGGTAGCGATAGGAAAGCGGGCAATTTCTGCCGGGAGGTTTCACGAGTCGTCTTTGTCGGGATCGTCGCCCGTGCGCTTACACTCTAGCCCCGTGGACTTGCGAAACGACCGGGGCGTGCTGTGTCTCACCTTCGACAACATGGGACGGGCGCGCGACATCGCGGAGGGAAGGGCGGCGGCGCCGGACGCCAACGAGCCGGGGCTGGCGGTCGGCTATCCCAGGCTGCTCGCGCTGCTCGACGAACTCGAGCTGCGGGGCACGTTCTTCATCGAAGGCTGGAACGCGCTGCATCACCCGGAACGCGTGCAGGAGCTCGCCGAGCGCGGCCACGAGGTGGGGCTGCACGGATGGGTGCACGAGCGCTTCGGCACGCTCGAGCGGCTGCGCGCGGAGCAACTGCTGCACGACGGCACCGCGGCGCTCTCGCGCATCGGGATCCGCCCGAAGGGCTTTCGCGCCCCGGGCGGCGAGCGCGGGCCGTACGCGCTCCCGGTGCTGCGCGCGCTGGGGTTCCGCTACGACAGCAGCATCGGCCCCGAGGACCGCTCCGCGCAGCCTGCGCTGCTCGCGCCGGGCTTCGCGCACATTCCCTGGCGCTGGGAGATGGTCGACTCGATCCAGTACCTGCGCCACCCGGTGCGTCCCCGCACGCCTCGGGAGCTCGAAGCGCTCTGGCAGGCCGGCATCGACGAGGCGGCGCGCGAGAAGAAGGCGATCACCGTGGTGGTCCACGCGTTCGTGAGCGGTGTCGATGAAGAGCGGCTTGCCGCCGTGCGGCGCATCCTGACGCGGGCGCGGGAGCGTAGCGACCTCGAGATCGTGAGTGCCGGGATGCTGGCCGATCGAGTGCTTTCGCGATGACCCCGCGTATATTCGCCAGCCTCGTCCTCGCCGGGCTCGCGCTGGCGTTCGTGCTCCAGAACGTCGCCGCGGTGGAGGTGCGCTTCCTCTTCTGGTCGTTCGCCCTCTCGACGTCGCTCCTGCTCCTGATCGTGCTCGCGCTGGGCATCGCCATCGGCTGGCTGTGGGGATTTTCCGGACGCCGGCGCGGGAGTTCGGGGTCAGACCCCGATCTCTAGCGAGATTGGGGTCAGACCCCGATCTCTAGTGCGTGGCGAAGAGGCGCTCGATCGCCTCGCGCCCGAAGCGGTACTCGTGGTTGCACATCTCGTTGCGAATCACGACCTCGCCCTGCTCGGCGAGGATGGCTTCGACCTCGGTGCGGCCCAGGCCGCGCAGCATGTCCTTGACCTTCTTCTCGTCGTAGGGGCAGTGGTACTCGACCGGGTAGAGGCGGAACACGCGCATCATCTCCTCGGGGAAGACGCGAGTGAGGAGGTCGTAGGGCTGCGCGTCGATGGTCTCGTCGAGCGTAAGCGTCGAGGCGAGGTGCCGGACGCGGTTCCAGCCGTCGGGGTCGCGGCCGTCGGCCCCGGGCAGCTTCTCCAGCAGCAGTCCGCACAGCGCGCCGCTATCGGCCTTAAGCCTCAGATAAGCCTGGGTCTGCTCTGATTGCGACAGATAATGCTCGAAGATCTGCTCGAGCGTGTCGCCTTCGAGCGGCACGAGGCTCTGGTACATCTGGCCGCTGCCGACTTCCTCCAGGGTGACGGACAGGCGGCCATCGCCCAGAAGATGCCTTTCATTGGAGGGAATCATTTCCTGTTTCGCATACTGGGCCATCCCTCGGATCCTCAGTTCCGCGGTGCAGTCGGCCACGAGTAGCCGCACCGGGCCCGAGCCTTGCACCTGCAGCGTCACACGACATGACCCCTTCTGGTTCGCACCCAGCAGCACATTTAGTGCGGTGGTATGGCCCAGCAGGGCCGCGATATCCTCGGGGTAGTCGCGCCCGTCGAGCATGCGCCGCCATGCGCCGGTGAGGCACACGAGGCGCCCCCGGATATCGAGGTCCTCGAAAAGGAAGCGTTGAACGTAATCGGTTTGCATTTCAAAAGTATATGGAATGACGACGACCACCGAACGGCACATCGGCCTTACCCGCCACGACCAGTACCTCTTCCGCGAGGGCACGCATTCGCGGCTCTACGAGAGGCTCGGCGCGCACCCAGCGCCTGGCGGCGTGGAATTCGCCGTCTGGGCGCCCAATGCCCAGTCGGTTGCGGTGATCGGCGACTGGAACGGCTGGGACCCGCGCGCCAGTCCAATGCGGCCGAGCGAGTCCGGCGTCTGGACCGCTCGGGCGGAAGGCGCGAGGCACGGCAGCGTCTACAAGTTCCATGTCGTGAACGGTGACTTCAGGGTCGACAAGTCCGATCCATTCGCGTTCCGCGCCGAGACGCCGCCGCGCACCGGCTCGGTGGTCTGGGACCTCTCCTACGACTGGGGCGACGGCGAGTGGATGAGATCGCGGCACCATCGCAACGCCCTGGGCGCCCCTTGTTCCGTTTACGAAATGCACCTGGGATCCTGGCGCCGCTCCCCGGACAACCCGCAAGAGCTCCTGTCGTACAGGGACATTGCGCCGCAGCTGGCGAGCTACGCGAAGGAGATGGGCTTCACGCATGTGGAGCTGATGCCAATCATGGAGCATCCGTTCTACGGCTCCTGGGGCTACCAGTGCACCGGCTACTTCGCCGCGAGCGCGCGCTACGGCACGCCGCAGGACCTGATGTTCCTCATCGACACGCTGCACCAGGCGGGCGTCGGGGTGATCCTCGACTGGGTGCCGTCGCACTTCCCGTGGGATCAGCACGGCCTCGGCTACTTCGACGGCACGCACCTCTTCGAGCACGCCGACCCGCGGCAGGGCCACCATCCCGACTGGGCGAGCGCGATCTTCAACTACGGCAGGAACGAGGTGCGGGCCTTCCTCGCTTCGAGCGCGCGCTTCTGGCTCGACAAGTTCCACGCCGACGGGCTGCGCGTCGACGCGGTCGCCTCGATGCTCTACCTCGACTACGGGCGAAAGCACGGCGAGTGGGTGCCGAACCGCCACGGCGGCCGGGAGAACATCGAGGCGATCGAGTTCCTGCGCTTCCTGAACGAGAGCGTGTACCGCGACTTCCCCGACGTGCAGACGATCGCCGAGGAGTCGACCGCCTGGCCGCAGGTCTCGCGCCCGGTCTACCTCGGCGGCCTGGGTTTCGGGATGAAGTGGAACATGGGCTGGATGCACGACACGCTCGGCTACTTCAAGCTCGATCCGGTGTACCGCAAGTACCGGCACGACAGCCTGACTTTCAGCCTGTGGTACGCGTTCCACGAGAACTTCGTGCTGCCGCTCTCGCACGACGAGGTGGTGCACGGCAAGGGCTCTCTCATCGGGCGCATGCCCGGCGACGACTGGCGGCAGTTCGCGAACCTCAGGCTGCTCTTCGGTTACATGTGGACCCATCCGGGCAAGAAGCTGCTCTTCATGGGCGGGGAGTTCGGCCAGCGCCGCGAATGGGCGCACGAGTCGAGCCTCGAGTGGCACGTGCTCCAGTTCCCCCTGCACGAGGGCGTGAGGCGCTGGGTCGCCGACCTGAACCGGGCCTACCGGGACAACCCGTCGCTCTACCAGAGGGACTTTGCGAACGAGGGCTTCCGCTGGGTGCAGCGCGGCGACTGGGAGCAAAGCGTGCTCTCGTACCTGCGGCAGGGCGAGGAGGGCACGGCGCCCCTGCTCGTGGTGTGCAACTTCACCCCCGTCCCGCGTCATAATTACCGCGTCGGCGTGCCGCGCGGGGGCTACTGGCGGGAGCTGCTCAACAGCGACGCGCAGCACTACGGCGGCAGCGGCATGGGAAACTTCGGCGGCCTGGATGCCGCGCCGATGCCTTACGAGGACTACAGTCACTCACTGACCCTTACGCTACCGCCGCTTGCCGCGCTCGTCCTCAAGCCTGAATAACGCCGCCAAAGCGCCCGCGCGGGTCGTGATCGAGTCGGTCCGGCCCGAGGTCGATTGCGGCAGCTATCCCGTCAAGCGCGCCCTGGGTGAGGAGGTCCAGGTCGAAGCCGACGTCTTCGCCGACGGCCACGACGCGGTCGTGGCCGAGCTGCTTTTCCGTCATAAGGAAGACAAAGAATGGAAAAGCATGCTGATGGAATATCGCCACAACGACCACTGGGTGGGCAGCTTCAGGGTCGAGAAGCTCGGGCGCTACGAGTATACGGTGCGCGGCTGGACCGATCCCTTCGTCACCTGGCAGCGCGACCTGAAGAAGCGCCAGGAGGCCGGCCAGGACCTCACCATCGATCTGCAGATTGGCTCGCAGCTTCTGGGGTCACAAGTTCATTCTTACGAAGCGGGAATGAGAGCAACGGCGCGTGCGCCGGCGGAGGAGCGGACCCGGACCTACGAAAGAACCCTGGAGGTGGTGGTCGACCCGGAGCGCGCGCGCTTCTCCGCATGGTACGAAACCTTCCCGCGCTCGGCGCGCGCCGACGGGCAGCACGCCACCTTGCGGGACCTGGTGGAGCTCCTGCCCTACGTGGAGAAGATGGGCTTCGACGTCCTTTACCTGCCGCCGGTTCACCCGATCGGCGTCACCGCGCGCAAGGGCAAGAACAACGCCGTCACCGCCCAGCCCGGCGACGTCGGCAGCCCTTGGGCGATCGGCGCGAAGGAGGGCGGCCACAAGGCGCTCCATCCGCTGCTCGGGACTTTCTCCGACTTCGACATGCTCGTGAAGGAAGCGGGAAAGCGCGGCCTCAAGATCGCCCTCGACATCGCCTTCCAGTGCTCGCCCGACCACCCGTACGTGAAGGAGCACCCGCAATGGTTCCGCTGGCGGCCCGACGGCACGGTGCAATACGCCGAGAACCCGCCGAAGAAGTATCAGGACATCTATCCATTCGAGTTTGAATCTTCAGAATGGAAATCTCTTTGGGAAGAACTCAAGAGCGTGTTTGAGTTCTGGGTCTCCCATGGCGTGACCATCTTCCGCGTCGACAACCCGCACACCAAGGCTTTCCCTTTCTGGGAATGGACCATCTCTGAACTGAAAGCAAGACATCCGGAGCTGATCTTTCTCTCGGAGGCTTTCACCCGGCCGCGCATCATGCACAAGCTCGCGAAGCTCGGGTTCACGCAGTCCTATACCTACTTCACCTGGCGCAACACCAAGCATGAGCTGATGGAGTACTTCACGGAGCTCACCCAGCATTCCTCGCGCGAGTACTTCCGGCCGAACATCTGGCCCAACACCCCCGACATCCTGCACGAGACCCTTCAGCACGGCGGACGGCCGGCGTTCATCGCGCGCCTGGTGCTCGCCGGGACGCTCGCGGCGAACTACGGCGTGTACGGGCCGGCGTTCGAGCTGATGGAGCACCTGCCGCGCGAGCCGGGAAGCGAGGAGTACCTCCACAGCGAAAAGTACGAGGTGAGGCGCTGGGACCGCGACCGGCCCGACAGCCTCGCCGAGCTGATCGGCAGGCTCAACCAGATCCGCAAGGCCAATCCGGCGTTGCAGTCGGACTGGAGTCTGCGTTTCCACGACATCGACAACGGCCAGCTCATCGGCTATTCGAAGCGCGCCGGCGACAATATCATCCTCACCGTGGTGAACCTGGACCCGCGACATATCCAGTCCGGCTGGATCGACTTCGGCACGCCCGGGGATCTGTACCAGGTGCACGACCTGCTCTCCGGCGGGCGCTATGCCTGGCACGGCGGGCGCAACTACGTAGAGCTCAACCCGCACACGCTTCCCGCCCATGTCCTCCGTATTGAACGGCGAGGCTAGCGCCGCCGAAGCGCCCGCGGGGCAGGCCGCCATCCCGGTGCAGGCGGGGACGGCCGACGGCCTCTGGTACAAGGACGCGGTCGTCTACCAGCTGCACATCAAGGCATTCTTCGACGCCAACAACGACGGCATGGGGGACTTCAAGGGCCTCGCTGCCAAGCTCGACTACGTGCAGGAGCTCGGCGTCAACGCCATCTGGCTGCTGCCTTTCTATCCCTCGCCCCTCAAGGACGACGGCTACGACGTCGCCGACTACCACAACGTGCATCCGCACTACGGCACGCGCGCGGACTTCCGCAACTTCGTGAAGGAGGCGCACCGCCGGGGGTTGAAGGTGATCACCGAGCTCGTGGTGAACCATACCTCGGACCAGCACCCGTGGTTCCAGGCGGCGCGGCGCGCGCCGCCCGGCTCGAAGAAGCGCGATTACTACGTGTGGAGCGACTCGGACACCAAGTACAAGGGCACGCGCATCATCTTCCGGGACACCGAGCCGTCGAACTGGACCTACGACCCCTTGGCGAAGGCGTACTACTGGCATCGCTTTTTCAGCCACCAGCCCGATCTGAACTTCGACAATCCCAGCGTGCTGCGCGCGGTGCTGCGCATCATGGGGTTCTGGGCCGACATGGGGGTCGACGGCTTCCGCCTGGACGCGATCCCGTACCTGTGCGAGCGCGAAGGCACGAACAACGAGAACCTGCCCGAGACGCACGCGGTGCTGAAGAAGATCCGCGCGCTCATCGACGCGCGCTACTCGAGCCGGGTGCTGCTCGCCGAGGCGAACCAGTGGCCCGAGGACGTGCGCGAGTACTTCGGGGACGGCGACGAGTGCCACATGGCATTCCACTTCCCGCTCATGCCGCGCATGTACATGGCGATCGCGCAGGAGGACCGCCACCCCGTGGTGGAGATCATGCAGCAGACGCCCGAGCTTCCGGACCTCTGCCAATGGGCCATTTTTCTGCGCAACCACGACGAGCTCACGCTCGAGATGGTGACGAGCCGCGAGCGCGACTACATGTACAGGATGTACGCCGCGGACATGCAGGCGAGGCTCAACCTCGGCATCCGCCGACGCCTCGCGCCGCTCATGGAGAACGATCCCGAGCGCATCAAGCTGATGAACAGCCTGCTGCTGTCCATGCCTGGCTCGCCGATCATCTACTACGGCGACGAGATCGGCATGGGCGACAACATCTACCTTGGCGACCGCAACGGCGTGCGCACGCCCATGCAGTGGACGCCCGACCGCAACGCCGGCTTCTCCCGCGCCGATCCCCAGCGCCTGTACCTGCCGCCGATCATGGACCCGATCTACGGCTACGAGGCGGTGAACGTCGAGGCGCAGTCGCGCGACCCGGCGTCGCTGCTCAACTGGATGAAGCGCATGCTCGCCACCAGGAAGACGAGCCAGGCGTTCGGGCGCGGCAAGCTTTCGTTCCTGCATCCCGGCAACAGAAAGATATTGGCGTACTTGAGGGAATTCGGCGAAGAAGCCATCCTGTGCGTCGCCAACCTGTCGCGCACCGCGCAGCCGGTCGAGCTCGACCTCAAGCGCTTCAAGGGCCGGGTTCCGGTGGAGATGCTCGGCCGCACCTCGTTCCCGCCCGTCGGCGAGCGCTTCTACCTCCTCACGCTGCCGGCGTACGCGTTCTACTGGTTCCGCCTCGCCGCCGACGCGCCCTCGCCGGAGTGGCACGCGCAGGTGGTGCCGCCGCAGGAGCAGCCGATGGTGGTGCTGTTCGACGGCTGGACGAGCTTCTTCCGCGAGAGCGTGGTCCCCTGGCGCATCGGGATGGCGGAGAAGCTGCGCGCGCAGCTCGAGACCCACGTGCTGCCGCCGTTCGTCGAGAACCAGCGCTGGTACGCGCAGAAGGGCGAGCCGGTCGGACGGGCGGAGATTCGCGACCACGCGATCTGGAGCGTGGGCGGCATCAGCTGGCTGCTCGCCTTGCTCGAGGTGCGCGAGCACGTGTACTTCCTTCCCATGGCGCTCGCCTGGGAGGATGACGAGGAGCAGGTCAAGGCGCTGTCGCTCGCTACGCTCGCACGCGTGCGCCAGCAGGCGAACGTCGGCGTGCTCGCTGACGCGATCGCCGACGTGTCGTTCTGCCGGCACGTCATCAAGGCGATCGGGGAGAGCAAGAGCCTGCCGACGCAGCATGGCGCGATCAAGTTCACGCCGACCAGCCTCTTCTCCCGGATCGCGAGCGAGGAGCTGGCGGCGCTCGGCCTCAACCGCCTGCACGCGCAAAGCACGAATACTACGGTCACCCTCGGCGACAAGCTGTTCCTCAAGATCTATCGCCGCGTGCGCCCGGGGGTGAATCCGGAGCTCGAGATCGGCCGCTTCCTGACCGAGGCGGCGAAGTTCCCGCACTGCGTGCCGCTCGCCGGCGTGGTCGAGTACGTCGGTGCGGCCGGCGAGCCGGCCGCTGTGGCGATCCTCCAGCAGTTCGTGCCCAACCAGGGCGACGGCTGGAGCTACACGCTGGCATACCTGCAGCGCACCCTCGAGACCCCGCGCGGCCTGCCCGAGGGGGCGGCGCAGCAGGACATCCACGGCGCGTACCTCGCGCTGGTGCAGACGCTCGGTACGCGCACCGCACAGCTCCACCGGGCGCTCGCCAAGAGCTCGGGGGACCCCGCCTTCGAGCCCGAGCCGATGAGCGCGCAAGACGTCCTCGACTGGAAGAAGCGGGTTCGCGACGACGCTTCCGTCACGCTGGCGCGCCTGGACGCCCGCCCCGACATCGAACGCGTCCTGCAGCTTATCGACGCCTGCGAATCGCCGCGCGAGCCGGCGTACAAGATCCGCCACCACGGCGACTACCACCTCGGGCAAGTGCTGCTCGCCAACAACGACTTCCTCATCATCGACTTCGAGGGCGAGCCGGCGCGTCCGCTCATCGAGAGCCGGCGCAAGCGCTCGCCGCTGCGCGATGTCGCCGGCATGCTTCGCTCCTTCAGCTACGCCGCGGCCGCCTCGCTCGCGCGCGCGCCGGCCGACCCCCCGGGGGAACGCGAGCGCCTTGCCGCCGCGCTGTCGGCCTGGGAGGGCGATGCGCGGCGAGCCTTCGTCGCGGCGTACGCCGACACCATGCAGGGCAGCGGCGTATTCGCATCGTTTGACGACATGCGGGGACTGCTACGACTGGCGGAGATCGAGAAGCTGCTTTACGAGCTGCGCTACGAGCTCGACAACCGGCCCGCGTGGGTGCCGATCCCGCTCGCAGGCCTGGCCGAGCTCGTTGGCAGGCCGCTCGGACCGAATCCAAAGGAGGGAGGCTGATATGGACCGCATCGAGGTGATGCTCGAGCCTGTTCGGGTGTTCCTGCGGCAGGTAGGCGATTTCCTGCCGCGCCTCGCGCTCGCGTTCCTCGTGCTGCTGGCGGGCTGGGTTGTCGCGAAGATGGTGCGCTTCGCGATCAGCCGCGGTCTGCGCGCGATGAACTTCAACGTGCTCACCGAGCGCGCGGGCATCGACGGCTTCCTGCGCGACGGCGGCGTGGAGCTCGACGCCACCGAGATCCTGGCGCTGCTCTTCTACTGGCTGGTGATCCTCGCGGCGCTCGTCATCGGCTTCAACCTGCTCGGCCTCACCTATATCACCGACCTCCTCGGGCGCGTGGTGCTGTTCGTGCCGCGGGTGATGGTGGCGCTGCTCATCCTGGCCTTCGGCGCCTACTTCGCGCGCGCGGTCGGCATGGCGATCACTACGTACTGCCGCAGCGTGCAGCTCCAGGACGCAGACTTGCTTGGGCGCATTGCCCAGTACGCCATCGTGACATTCGTGGTCCTCATCGCGCTCGACCAGGTCAACGTCGGCGGCGACATCGTGCGCCAGAGCTTCCTCATCCTGCTCGCCGGCCTGGTGTTCGCTCTCGCGCTCGCCTTCGGCCTCGGCGGCAAGGACTGGGCGGCGGAGATGCTCGAGCGATGGTGGCCCCGGCGCCGGCCCTAGCTTCGATTCACCGCATGCCCTTCGGGGCGGAAGTTCTTCGAGGCGGCGGCGTGCGCTACCGCCTCTGGGCGCCCGCGGCGAGCGCCGTGGAAGTTTCGCTCGGCAGAAAGACGCTTCCGATGGAGAAAGGAAGCGACGGCTGGTTCGAGCTCGTCGACGGCGCCTCCAAGCCGGGTGCGCGCTACCGGTACCGCATCGACGGCAAGCTCCTCGTCCCCGACCCCGCTTCGCGCTTCCAGCCGAAGGACGTCGACGGCCCAAGCGAGGTGATCGACCCCGGCGAATTCGCATGGGACGACGGCTGGCAAGGCCGCCCTTGGGAGGAGGCGGTCATCTATGAGCTGCATGTCGGGACGTTCGATGCTGCCGGAACGTACAAGGGGATCGAAAGGAAGCTGCACCACCTGCACGACCTCGGCGTGACGGCGATCGAGCTCATGCCGCTCGCCGACTTCGCCGGTCGGCGCAACTGGGGCTACGACGGCGTGCTGCCCTACGCACCCGACAGCGCCTACGGCAGGCCGGAGCAGCTCAAGGCGCTGATCCAGGCGGCGCACCGCGCCGGCCTGATGGTGATTCTCGACGTCGTGTACAACCACTTCGGCCCGAAAGGCAACTACCTCCACGCGTACGCGCCGCAGTTCTTCACCGAGAAGCACAGAACGCCCTGGGGTGCAGCTATCGATTTTGAGAACGAGAACGTTCGAAGCTTTTTCGTTCACAACGCGCTCTATTGGCTGGAGGAGTACCGCCTCGACGGCCTGCGCTTCGACGCGGTGCATGCGATCAAGGACGATTCCCCGAAACACATCCTGGAGGAGATCCGCGAAGCCGTTCCGCAGGGAAAGCACCTGATCCTCGAGAACGACGCAAATCAGTCGCGCTTCATCGGGCCGGGCAGGTACACCGCGCAGTGGAACGACGACTCGCACCACGGCTACCACGTGCTCGCGACCGGCGAGTCCGACGGCTACTACGCCGCCTACGCGGGCGCGCCGGCGAAGCATCTCGCGCGCTGCCTTGCCGAAGGCTATGCCTACCAGGGCGAGGTCTCGCCCTTCAGCGGCGAGCCGCGCGGCGAGCCGAGCGCCCATCTGCCCCCCTCGGCCTTCGTCGATTTCCTGCAGAACCACGATCAGGTCGGCAATCGCGCTTTTGGGGAAAGATTGATCTCTCTTTCCGAGGAAAAGCCTCTCCGGGCGCTAACGGCGATCCTCCTGCTCGCGCCGTCTCCGCCGCTGCTCTTCATGGGCGAGGAGTGGGGCTGCCGCCAGCCCTTCCTTTTCTTCTGCGACTTCGAGGGCGAGCTGGGCGAGGCGGTGCGCAAAGGCCGGCGCGAGGAGTTCGCCCGATTCGCCGCCTTCCGCGACCCGAAGGCGCGCGAGCGGATACCGGACCCGACCTCCTCGGAGACGTTCGAGCAATGCGTGCTGCGCTGGAAGGAACGGGACCGGTCCTGGCTCGCGCTGTACAAGGAGCTGCTTGCTCTCCGGCAGCGTCGCATCGTGCCGCTCAAGTGCGGTCCCGGCCGCTACCGCATGCTCGCCGACCGCGCCTTCGATGTGAACTGGGGAAAGCTCGTCCTGATCGCGAACTGCTCGGACGAGAAGATCGAGGTGCGCGAGCTGCCCAGGGGCAAGCCGCTCTGGTCGAACGCCCCGGCGGGCGAGCCCTGGTCGGTGGACTGGTGGGTGACGGAATGAATTCGGGGTCAGACCCCGATCTCCTCGTCTCATGAGAGAGATCGTTCCCAGCTACATCGACGTCTGGGGCAAGGAAAGGAAGCTCGACGCGGAAACCCGGCGGGCGCTGCTCAAGGCGCTCGGGCCGACGCGCAAGGCGCCGCGGCTGCGTCTGCCCAAGGGCCGCTGCTGGGAGCCCGAGCTTCTTGCGCGCGGTGCGCGCGTGTGGGGCTTCGCAGCGCAGCTCTACGGGTTGCGCTCGTCGCGCAACTGGGGCATCGGCGATTTCGGCGATCTGCGCGAGCTGGTGGAGATCGCCGCGAGTCTCGGCGCCTCGATCGTCGGCGTGAGCCCGCTGCACGCAACGCAAGGCAGCCCGTACAGCCCCTCGAGCCGCCACGCGCTCAACGTCCTGTATCTCGACATCGAGGCGCTACCCGAGTACGCGGCATCGAAAGCCGCGCGCAGGCTGGTCGGCTCGGCCGCGTTCCAGGCGCGACTGAAGAAGCTGCGCGAGGCGCCGCTCGTGGACTACGAGGGCGTCGCCTCCGCGAAGCGGGAGGTTCTCGAAGTTGTTTTTCGTGAGGTGAAGGAAGCGAGCGATCTCCCCACCCGCGGGCTACGTGAATACGCCGTGTTCGAGGCGCTGCGCGAGAAGCTCGGCAACGGCTGGCAGAACTGGCCGAAGGCTTACCGCACTCCGCGCTCGCCGGCGGTGAAAGCGTTCGAGCGCAAAAGCAGGAGAAGGGTCGAGTTTCACGCATTCATCCAGTCGCGCTTGCGGGCGCAGATCGAGGAAGTGCAGCGCCACGCACGCGAGCTCGGGATGCCGATCGGCCTGTACTTCGACCTTGCGCTGGGCGCCGACGCCGGCGGCGCGGAGCTGTGGGCAGACCAGGCGGCGTACGCGACCGGCGCAAGCATCGGCGCGCCGCCCGACGACTTCAACCCGCGCGGGCAGAACTGGGGCCTGCCGCCCTATTCGCCGCGCGCGCTGCGCGCGGCCGCCTATGCGCCGTTCGCCGAGCTGCTGCGCGCCAACATGCCCGAGGGCGGCGCGCTGCGCATAGACCACGTCATGGCGCTCATGCGGCTGTACTGGATTCCCCGGGGCAACAAGCCGGAGCGGGGCGGCTACGTGCGCTATCCGCTCAAGGACCTGCTGAACGTCCTGGCCCGCGAAAGCCGCGCGCGCCGGTGCCTGGTGATCGGCGAAGACCTCGGCACGGTGCCACCCGAGTTGCGCGACGCGCTGCGCGAGCACAGCGTGCTGTCCTACCGGCCGCTCCTTTTCGAGAAGATCTCTCCGCGAGAGTACCCGCGCCAAGCCATGGTCTGCGTGAGCACGCACGACCTGCCGACCTGGCGGGGCTACTGGACGGCGCACGACCTCGAGCTGCGCGAGAAGCTCGGGCTCACGGTCGACGCCAGGGCAGAGAAGGCGCAGCGCGAGGCCGATCAGAAAAGGCTTCTCGATCTGTTGAAAAGCGAGGGGCTCGATCTTTCCGCCGCATCGGCGCATGCCTTCGTCGCGCGCACGCCCTGCCGGATCGCCGTGGTGCAGCCGGAGGACGTCTTCGAGGTTCTCGACCAGGCGAACCTGCCGGGCACCCTGGACGAGCACCCGAACTGGCGGCGCAAGCTCCCGGTGCCGCTCGAGCAGTGGCGCTCGGACCCGCGGGTCGGCGCGCTCGCGCAGGCCTTCTGCGAGCGACGCGCCGTGCCGCTGCCGCGCGCCACGTACCGCGTGCAGTTCCACAGGGGCTTCCGTTTCCGGGACGCGACGAAGCTCGTGCCCTACCTCGCGCGCCTCGGGGTGAGCCACCTCTACGCCTCGCCGTTCCTCAAGGCCCGGCCGGGCAGCGC
The DNA here is from genome assembly GCA_035649175.1 of Burkholderiales bacterium. Taxonomy (GTDB): domain Bacteria; phylum Pseudomonadota; class Gammaproteobacteria; order Burkholderiales; family SG8-39; genus SCGC-AG-212-J23. Next base: position 25,117 of record DASRKB010000042.1, read on the forward strand.
GCATGGCTACGATGTCATCGACCACAACGCGGTGAACCCGGAGATCGGCGCGGAAACGGATCTTCAAGAGCTTCTCAAGACACTGAGGAAGCACGACATGGGTCTCGTGATGGACCTCGTGCCCAACCACATGGGTGTGCTGCACGCGGACAACGCCTGGTGGCTCGACGTGCTGCGCAAAGGCGAGGCCTCGCCGTACGCGCGCTACTTCGACATCGACTGGGCGCCGGGCAAGCTCCTCCTTCCGGTGCTCGGGGAGCACTACGGCGAAGCGCTCGAGTCGGGAAAGCTCGAGGTGCGCGGCGACAGCGTCTGCTACTTCGATCACCGGTTCCCGCTCAACGAGAAGAGCCGCAAGGGGCTGAAGAGGATCCGCGACCCGCTCGACCTTCACCGGCTGCTGGAGCAGCAGCACTACCGCCTCGCCTTCTGGCGAGTCGCGTCCGACGAGATCAACTACCGGCGCTTCTTCGAGATCACTGATCTCGCGGGCGTGCGCGTGGAGGACAAGGCGGTGTTCGACGCCACGCACGCGCTCGCCCGGCGCCTCGCCGCGCAAGGCGGTATCGATGGCGTGCGCATCGATCATCCCGACGGCCTCGCCGACCCGCGCGGGTACCTCGAGCGCCTTAACCGGATCTTCCCGCGCCGCTGGATCGTGGTGGAGAAGATCCTCGCCGACCACGAGCGGCTGCGCGAGAACTGGCCGGTGCACGGCACCACCGGGTATCGTTTCGCGAACGTGCTCACCGGCGTCTTCATCGACGCCGGCGCCGAGGCGCGATTCGATCGCGTGTACCGCCGCTTCATCGGCGAGGCGGGCAGCTTCGCGCACATCGCCTACATGAGCCGCTGGCTCATCATGAGCACGACGCTCGCGGCCGAGTTGAACATGCTTGCAAGCTGGCTCGCGCGCATCGCCGCCGGCAACCGTCGGACGCGCGACTACACCGCGAGCGGCCTGCGCCTCGCGATCGGCGAAATCGCGGCGCGCTTCCCCGTCTACCGCACCTATGTCACTCGCGAGGGCATCGCCGACGCCGACCGCCGCTATATCGACTGGGCCGTGGGCGCGGCACGGCGTGCGAGCCGCGCCGCGGACCCGAGCGTGCTCGATTTCGTGCGCAGCGTACTGACCCTCGAGGCGGCGCCGCCTTCCGGCATGCGTCGCACGGAGATGCTGCGCTTCGTCACCCGCTTCCAGCAGTTCACCGCTCCGGTCGTCGCCAAGGGCGTGGAAGACACCGCGTTCTACCGCTACAACCGCCTGATCGCGCTGAACGAGGTGGGAGGACATCCCGACCGCTTCGGCTTGTCGCTCAAGGCCTTTCACGCCGCGCAGGAGGACCGCGCGCGCCACTGGCCCTACACCATGCTCGGCAGCTCCACGCACGACACCAAGCGCTCGGAGGATGCTCGCGCGCGCCTCGCGGCGCTCTCCGAGACGCCGTCGGGCTGGCGCATGGCGCTGCGGCGCTGGAGCCTCGTGAACCGCAGCCACCGCACCGAGATTGCCGGCGAGCCCGCGCCTTCGCGCGACGACGAATACCACTTCTACCAGGCGCTGATCGGAATCTGGCCGGGCGGCTCGCCGGCGGAGCTCGCGACCCGGCTCAAGGCCTACATGCTCAAGGCGGCGCGCGAGGCGAAGCTGCGCACGAGCTGGATCAACCCCGACGCGGAATACGAGGCGACGCTCGAGCGCTTCGTCGATGGCGCGCTCGGCTCGAGTCTCTTTCGCAAGGACGCGGACGAGCTGATCTCGCGACTCTCGCGTATCGGGCTGCTGGTCGGACTCGCCCAGGCGCTGCTCAAGGTCGCTTCGCCGGGCGTGCCGGACTACTACCAGGGCACGGAGCTCTGGGACTTCAGCCTGGTCGATCCGGACAATCGCAGGCCCGTCGACTTCGCTCTGCGAAAAAAGCTCTTGTCGGATATCGAGCAGTCGACATCTGCGGCTTCCCTATTGAAGGACATTTCGGACGGAAAGGCGAAGCTGTACGTCATCCGCAAGGGACTCGAACTGCGCAGGGCGCTCCCAGGGCTTTTCCACGGCGCCCGCTACCAGCCGCTCTACGCCGACGGCGGGCGCGAGGAGAATGTGGTCGCTTTCGCGCTGCGATCGGGCGGCCAGGCGGTCGTGGCGGTGGCGCCGCGGCTCTTTTCGGGGCTCATGGGGCCGGAGGATCCGGCGCCGCTCGGCGAGCGCGCCTGGGGCGAGGCGAAGATCGGCATCGACGTGCAAGGCGAGCTCGAGAACGTGCTGACCGGCGAGCGCCACGGCGGCGGCGAGTTGCGCCTGGCAGCGCTGCTGGCATCCTTCCCGGTCGCCTTGCTCCGGGCGCACCCATGAGCTCCACCTCGCCGCCGTTCCGGGCGGAGCACATCGGCAGCCTGCTGCGGCCCAAGGCGGTCCTCGACGGCGAGAATCCGGACAGGCATATCGCCGAGGCGATCCGCTGGCAAGAGTCGCTCGGCCTCGAGATGGTCACCGACGGCGAATTCCGGCGCGAGTCCTGGCGGCTCGGATTCCTGGCCAAGGTGCGGGGATTCGCCCGCGCCGAGGCGGTCGGCGATGTCGACGTGCAGCACGACGACGCCGGGAGGGTCGCGCGCGTCGGCGCGGCGCCCGTGGCGGTGGACAGGGTGCGTCGGAGCGAGCCGATCGTCGCGGACGAAGTTGCTTTTTCCCTGAAGCACACCAAACGCGTCGTGAAAGCGACGCTGCCCGCGCCTTCGTATCTGCACTATCCGCGCGGGCGCGCCTGCGTTGAGCCTGCCGCCTATCCCGAGCTCGAAGCCTTCTTCGACGACGTGGTCGACATCTACGCCGAGGAGCTCGCGGCGCTGCACGCCGCCGGCGGGCGCTACGTGCAGATCGACGAGGTGGCACAGCCGCTGCTTTGCGACGAGCGCATCCGCGAGGCGCTGCGCGCGCGCGGCGACGATCCGGAGAGGCTCCTCGATCTCTACATCGGGCTCATCAACCGCATCGCGCGCCGGCGCCCCGCCGACATGACGCTCGGCGTGCACATGTGCCGGGGCAACGCCATGGGCCGCTGGATCGCCTCGGGCGGCTACGAGCGCATCGCCGAGCGCGCCTTCGGCTCGCTCGAGACCGACGTCCTGTTCCTCGAGTACGACAGCGAGCGCGCCGGCGGCTTCGAGCCGCTGCGCTTCGTGCCGAAGGGCACGCGGGTCGTGCTGGGCCTGGTGTCGACCAAGACGCCCGCGCTTGAGGAAAAATCGTACTTGATGGAAAGAATAGAAGAGGCGATACGCTTCGTTTCCCTGGAGCGCCTTTCCATCAGCCCGCAGTGCGGCTTCGCCAGCCACCGGAAAGGCACGGCGCTCAGCTTCGCCGACCAGGAAGCGAAGCTGCGCCTGGTCGTCGAGACCGCACGGGAAGTGTGGGGATCGGCCTGAAGGTCAGTCGATGTCGAGCTGCTCGTGCGGCGGTATCTGGCACCGGCTCAGGCGCCCGTCGCAGCGGAGCAAGTAGGGAAACGCCGTCCGCAGCGGGCATTTCAAGTGCAATCTGCGGCGCATCGAGGATTACGCAAACCTGTCCGGCTTCCTGCGCGAGCTGTACCAGGTCCCGGGCATCGCCGAGACGGTGAGCCTCGATCACATCAAGCGCCACTACTATATGAGCCACCCGCACATCAACCCCGGCCGCATCGTTCCGGTGGGGCCGTCGCTCGATTTCTCGCGCCCGCACGGTCGAGGATGACACGGCTGTGGGCAACTCGCGCCCCCGTGGGAACGTCCAGGCGGCCGATGGCATCCAATCGTCCATGAGCGCTAATACCCACGCGTACGCCGCGGGCAAGGACAACGACCAGGAGCTGGCGAGCCGCATGGCGCGCGGCGACGCCAGGGCCCTGGAGCAGGTGATGCGGGTCTATAACCGGCGGCTCTTCCGCACCGCGCGGGCGATCCTGCGCGACGACGCGGCTGCCGAGGACGCGCTGCAGGAGGCGTACTTGCGGGCCTACCGCTCGATCGGCACGTTCCGCGGCGAAGCGAAGCTTTCCACCTGGCTGGTGCGCATCGTGGCCAACGAGGCGCTCATGCGCCGGCGCAAGGACGAGCGCCGCGCCCAGATCGTGCCGATCCATGGAGGGGAAGAGCAGATGGCGACGGTGGAGAACGAAGCCGAGGGGCCGCAGCGCAGCGCCGAGCGAAGCGAGATGCGCAGGATCCTCGAGAGCAGGATAGACGCGCTGCCCGACGGCTTCCGCGCGGTGTTCGTGCTGCGCGCGCTCGAGGAGCTCTCGGTCGAGGAGACGGCGGCGGCGCTCGACATCCCCGAGGCGACGGTGCGCACGCGCTTCTTTCGCGCGCGCAGCCAGCTGCGCGAGTCTCTCTCGCGCGAGATCGACCACGCGTTCGACGACGCCTTCGGCTTCGCCGGCGAGCGCTGCGACCGCATCGTCGCGCGCGTGCTCGCCATTGTCGCGGCGGGAACGGCCGCGTAGCCTCGCGGCATCGAATGCTCCGTTACCAACAACGGAGGCATTCATGACATCGTTCTTCCAGCTCACCAGTCCCGCAGTGGCCCGCCGTGCCTTTCTCAGACAGGGCATGATTTTGTCCGGCGCCGCGGTGGCGCTGCTCGCCGGCCGCGAGGCCCTCGCGGCGAAAGCCGGCGGCGGCTCCACCGCCGCCGACGTGCGCATCCTGAACACCGCGCTCGGCGCGGAGCTCGAGGCCGTCGCCGCCTACCAGGTCGGCGCCGAAAGCGGCCTGCTCGAGAAGCCGGTGCTCGCGCTCGCCGCGCAGTTCCAGGGCCACCACAAGGAGCACGCCGACGTGCTGGCCGCCACCATCCGCAAGCTCGGCGGCAAGGCGGTGGCGGCGAAGACCAGGTACGACTTCCCGGTCGAATCGCTGAAGAACCAGGCCGATGTGCTGCGCTTCGCCGCGGGACTGGAAAAGGGCGCGGTCAGCGCCTACCTCGGCGCGGTGCCGCTTTTCGCCAGCCGCGAGCTGTCGAAGGCCGCGGCGAGCATCCTCGGCGACGAGGCGATGCACTGGGCGATCCTGCGCAACGCGCTGGGCGAGAACCCGGTGCCCTCGGCCTTCGTCGCGTAATGCTCGAGGGCGCGCTGCTGCTCGCCGCTCTGGCGGCGGGCGATCCCAAGGCGGGAGAGGCGGTGTACTCGCGCTGCCTCGCCTGCCACTCGCTCGAGCGGCACCGCACTGGCCCCAGGCATTGCGGGCTGTTCGGCCGGCGCGCCGGCAGCGCGCCCGGGTTCGAGGAATATTCGGCGGCGATGAAGCGTTCCAGGCTGGTCTGGAATGAACGCACGCTGGAGCGCTTTCTTGCGAACCCCATGAAGACGGTTCCCGGCACTACCATGACCTACGCCGGCGTGCCCGAAGCGAAGGCGCGCGCCGACCTCATCGCCTATCTCAAGCAGGAGGGCAAATGCCCAGGATCGTGAGACGTACGCCGACCGAGCCGACCAAGTTCGTCATCGACGGCAAGGAGCAGTGGTTCTGCAAGTGCGGCCTGTCGAAGAACCAGCCCTACTGCGATGGCTCGCACAAGCTCACCAGGGGGGAGGAGCCCGGGAAGCTCTACTGGTACGACGACGCCGGCGCGCGCCATGACGTCAGCGAGCCCTATTCCGGGATACGCTCCTTCTGAGCGCCATCGCCGCAGCCCGCTCACTGCGGCTTGGAGGCGAACCGCTTCAGCAGCTCGGCGTGCATGGCGCTTTCCTCGCGAATCAGGCTTGCGAAGGGCTCGCCGGTCAGGGCGGAAAGCTCCATGCCGCTGTCGACCAGCCGCGTGCGCAGTCCCGGTTCGTCGAGCGACTTGACGATCGCCGTCTCGAGCCGGCTACGTATCTCCGCCGGCGTTCCGGCAGGGGCGAAGAAAGCGAACCAGGCCGATGATGTGGCGCGATCGATGCCGACTGCTTCGCCGACCGTGGGCACGTCCGGGAGCAGCGTCGAGCGCTTTGCGCCCATGACCGCGATCGCCCGCAATCTTCCTGACCGGATGTGCGGCATCAGCGGCGGCGCGTTGATCACAGCGAGGGGGACCTGGCCGGCGAGCACGTCCTGCACGGCGGGCCCGCCGCCCTTGTACGGGACGTGCACGATGTCCACGCGGGCGCCTGCCTTGAGGACCTCCATTGCAAAATGGGTCGGCGTTCCGGCGCCCGGCGTGCCGTATGAAAGCCTGCCGGGGCTGGCTCGCGCCATGTCGATTACGTCCTTCAAGGTCGTGGCACCGAGCGAAGGATGGGCGACGAGGACGCTCGCGGCGGTGGCCACCTGCACCAATGGGACAAGGTCCGCCAGCGCGTTGTAGGGCAGCTTGTCCGCGACATGCGGCATGAGCGTGATTTCCGGGTTTCCCGCCGCGAGCAGCGTGTAGCCGTCGGGATCGGACTTCGCCACCGCCGCGGCACCGATGGTGCCAGAGGCGCCGCTACGGTTCTCGACCACGAAAGGCTGGCCGAACGCTTCATGGAGCTTCAGCGCAACCATGCGCGTCATTAAATCAAGGCCGCCGCCCGGAGGGTATGACACGATGATCCGGACCGGCTTGGTGGGATAGCTCTGTGCGGTCGCTGCTGCGGATGCAGCGAGCAGCAAGGCAATCAGCGTCGTTCTCATGGCCTTCCCTTCCTCAATCGGGGGCAGGGGTTGCCCCCAGAGTTCCTGTTGCCAGCGCCTTCTCGCGGCCGCCGAAGCGCTCCACCAGCGCCGCCTGGTCCGCTTTCGCGCGCAGATCCGTTTCTGTTGGATCGCAGATCCGGCGCAGGAGCGCGTCGTATTCCGCGATGATTTCCGGACGCGAGGCGGCGACGTCGGTCAGTTCCTCCGGATCGGCCTCCAGGTCGAACAATTCGGGCGTGAAGCCGACGTAGTGGTGGTACTTCCAGCGTCCGCGTCGCAACATGAACGCGCCGCTTTCCGCACCGATGGCGTGGTATTCGGAGAATGCTGCGCGATGCGGATCAACATCGCCGAGCAGGCTGCGCCCTGGAAGGGCGGGGTCAGCCGCAAGGCCGAAAGCTTCCAGCACTGTCGGGTGCAGGTCCACCAGGCTGGCCGGCGAGCGCTCGACATGACCGGCGGCGATTCCTGGTCCGGCGAGGATGAGCGGGATCCCCACCGATTCCCGGTACAGCGTCGATTTCCCCCACAGCCCGCGCGCGCCGGCGTTGTCGCCATGGTCGCTGCAGTAGATGATCAGTGTCCGGTCCGCCTGGCCGGTCGCATCGAGGGCGCCGAGGACGCGGCCGACCTGCTCATCGAGGAACGCGCAGAGCCCGAGGTAGAGGCGCACCGCCGCTACGCGATCCGCGTCGCTCCAGCCGCGCTCCACCTGGGTATAGCGGTCCATGCCCTCGATCCACGGGTGGCGCACCGCCGTTCTTTTCGGCAGAGGGACGCGGTCCAGGGGAAACGGGTCAAGGTACCGCTGCGGCACGACAAGAGGGAAATGCGGTGCGACGAATCCGACGAACAGGCACCAGCGTCGGTGCTCGCCCGCGGCATGCGCGAGCCAGCGGCAGGCGGCATCCGCGATGCGGCAGTCGTAGCGGTTGTAGCTCGATTCCCCGGGGCCACGCTCCGCCAGCATCGGCGGCGCGAGCCGGTCGAGCGGGAGCGGATTCCTGACCGATCCCCAAACCTGTCCGATGCCATCCAGGATGTGCATGGGCTCGATTTGGCGATCGAAACCGGTCGGGTCGTTCGCGTTCCGGTAGTGCAGCTTGCCGATCGCCTCCACGCGGACGCCCGCGGCCTGCAGCGCGTGCGTCCAACCGCGCACGCGGCCGTCGTAGGCCATCGCGTTGTCCCAGCAGCCGAGCTCGTGCGCCCAGCGCCCGGTGGCGAGACTGGCGCGCGCCGGAACGCAAATGGGGGAGGGTGTATAGGCGTCGCTGAAGCGCGTGCCACGCGCGGCAAGCGCATCCAGGCTCGGGGTGCGTGCAAGCGGATGCCCGGCGCAGCCCAGGAAACCTGGGTTGTGCTCGTCCGACAGCAGGATCAAGACGTTGCGGAAAGGCGCGTTAGTTGTCATGACAACTTATGGGCGCCGACTATACTCCGGTCGCCATGCGCCGTCTCGCCCCTCGCATCGACCTGGACCAGTTCGTGAGCTACCGCCTTTCGGTGCTCTCGAGCGCCTGGGGCGCCGCGAGCGCGCGTTTCTATCGGAAGCGCTTCGGTCTGGCGCTGCGCGAATGGCGCGTGCTTGCGGTCCTGTCTGGGCGAGGCGGCGAAACCGGCACCCCGGCGAGCGAGATCGTCCGGCTTACGGCGGTCGAGAAAGCGGGCATCAGCCGCGCGCTGGCTTCGCTCGAGCGGCGCGGCCTGATTGCGCGTGCCTGGTCGGACAGCGACGGACGGCGCTCGCTGGTCGCGCTCACTACTAACGGGCGTGCCCTGTTGCGGCGCCTGGTACCGGCGGCCCTTGCGCGTCAGGCGTTGCTCGTGGGCGCACTTACTGCGGTCGAGCGAAAAACCTTTTTTACGCTACTGGGGAAGCTCGAGCGGCGCGTTGCCGAGCTCGACGGTGCCTCAGGCCCGCCGGCACGACGCAAGCGGCGCTGACGCTGCCGAGCGCAAGGCGCCCGAAGCTGTTTCAGAAAGCTCGGCCAAGCGCTCTCCAAGGGAGCTTATGCTCGATCCCCGCCTGCCGGAGCACCCAAGCGGCGAACGTGTTGCTGTTGGGCCCGGGCCATGGCAGATAGCGGTGGCAATAGGGATACGAAGCGGCTTTTTCCAGCACTTCCATGATGGAGACCGCATCCTTTCCCTGCCATTGCGCCGCAATGCGCGCCGGGCCGCCGCCGACGCCGGCATCGGGTGATTTCAGGTCGCAGTGCACGTGGCCGATGCTCGTGCCGCCGGCATCCTTCGTCTGCCAGACCTCCCAGCGATGGCAGCTGCCGCCGGGCTCGAAGACGACGAACCAGTAGTGCACGGCCAAGAGGCCGAACGGAAACGGCAGCGTCGCGTAGCGCAGCTGCACGCGCAGGGCGGAATTCTTTGCGGGCGGCGGGTGTTTGCCGCGAACGGAGGATTCCATGCTCAAACCTGTCGTCATTCTTGCATCGCTCGCCTTCGCGCTTCCCGCGCTGGCGCAGAAATCGGAGATGTCGTTCTTCATTACCAGCACGGGCTCGGGCAAGGGCGCCGACTTCGGCGGCCTCGACGGCGCCGACAGGCATTGCCAGTCGCTCGCGCAGGCGGCGGGCGCAGGCGACAAGAAATGGCGCGCCTATCTCAGCACGCAAGGCGACAATCCCGTCAACGCCCGCGACCGCATCGGCAAGGGTCCGTGGCGCAACGCCAAGGGCGAGGTGGTGGCGAAGAGCATCGAGGACCTGCACGCCGACCCGAACATCAACAAGCAGGCCGGGCTCGACGAGAAGGGCCAGACGGTCAACGCCCGCGGCGACTCGCCGAACAAGCACGACATCCTCACCGGCTCGCAGCGCGACGGCACGGCCTTTCCGCCGGGCGAAGACCGGACCTGCGGCAACTGGACGAAGAGCGGCGAGGGGTCGGCCTTCGTCGGCCATCACGACCGCATGGGCCTGCGCGACGACGAAGCCTCGCGTTCCTGGAACTCCTCGCATGCCTCGCGCGGTTGCAGCGACGACGCGCTGCGCTCGAGCGGCGGTGCCGGCCTCATCTACTGCTTCGCCGCCGATTGAGCTAGGTCCGGCGCTCCGGGAAGGCGGGCAGCCCGTCGTCCAGGTGCACCCAGCGCAACTGGCTGGCGGTGAAGATGTGGTCCTTCGGCGGCAGCAGCTCGGGCCGGTCGAGGCTGCAGGTGGTGACGTCGATTTCGCCGGGATAGCCGCGGTGCTCGAAGGTGAGCTGGGTGCCGCAGCGGGCGCAGAACGCTCGCGTGGCCTGCGGCGTGGAGGCAAAGCGCGCCGGGGCTCCCGAGACATACCGGAACTGCTTGCGCGGCACGGTGAACCACGCCACGAACGGCGCGCCGCTCGTGCGCCGGCAGATGGAGCAGTGACAGCAGGACTCGTTGTACGGCTCCCCGCCCGCCTCGTAGCGGATGGCGCCGCAGTAGCAACCGCCCCTAAGCGGTGAAGGATCCATCGCCGGAGAAAGTGGTCTGTCCCTGTTTCGTCCTCAGTAGATCGCGATGGTTCGCTTGCCGCTCCGGTCGATCGAAGCACGATACATGCCTTCGCTGTTGAAGGGCATCGCGACGTTGCCGCGGCGGTCGACCGCCACCAGCCCGCCGTCGCCGCCGAGCCTCGCGACGTTGGAGAGCGCCGCGCGGGCGGCCGCGGCCAGCGAATTGCCGCGGTAGCGCATGCGCGCGGCTACGTCGTAGGCCACGAGCGCGCGGATGAACGCCTCGCCCAGGCCCGTGCCCGAGACGGCGCAGGCGCGATTGTCGGCGTAGGTGCCGGCGCCCACGAGCGGCGAGTCGCCCACCCGCCCCGGAAGCTTTCCCGTATATCCCCCGGTGGAGGTGGCGGCGGCAAGGTTTCCCTGCCGGTCGAGCGCCACGGCGCCCACGGTGCCATGGTGGCCCCGCAAGTTGCGCTTCAGCGCCGCAAGCCTTTCGGCCGTGTGAAAGTATTCCGGGGAAACCCGGGCGACTCCATGGCGGCTCGCAAACCGCTCCGCCCCCACGCCGGCGAGAAGGACATGGCGCGAATGCTCCATGACCGCCCGCGCAGCGAGCACGGGGTTGCGGATGTGCGAGACGCAGGTCACGGCGCCCGCGCGCAGCGTCGCGCCGTCCATGACGGCGGCGTCGAGCTCGTGACGGCCCTCGGCGTTGTACACAGCGCCGCGCCCGGCGTTGAAGAGCGGCGAATCCTCCATGGCCACGACGGCCGCGATCGCCGCGTCGAGCGCCGGCGCGCCTCGCTGCAAATGCCCGTATCCCCTGGAAAGCGCCTCGTCCAAGTCTTGCCGGTAGGCGTCGGCGCGGGCGCGCGTCATCTCCCGTCTCGGCAGCGCGCCGGCGCCGCCGTGGATGGCGATAGCGACCGGCATCAGTCGAGCGTGCGCTTGTAGAACCGCAGGCCGATCAGGATCACCACGGTCATGAAGGCGAGGATAGGCCAGATCTGCGGCCAGAGGTCGGCGAGGCCGTTGCCCTTGAGCATGATGCCGCGCACGAGGACCAGGAAGTGCGTCAGGGGCAGGAGCGAGCCGAGCCACTGCGCCCACTCCGGCATGCCCCGGAAGGGGAACATGAAGCCCGAGAGCAGGATCGAGGGCAGGAAGAAGAAGAAAGTCATCTGCATCGCCTGGAGCTGGTTGCGCGCGATGGAGGAGAACGTAATGCCCAGCGTCAGGTTCGCGGCGATGAAGACGGACACGACCAAGTAGAGAAGGAAGGGGTCGCCGTGCATGGGCACGTCGAAGAGCGCGAGCGCGCAGCCGATGATCAGGCTCACCTGGACCAGGCCGATCAGGATGTAGGGAACGATCTTGCCGGTCATCACCTCGATGGGCAACGCCGGCGTGGAGAGCAGATTCTCGAAGGTGCCGCGCTCGCGCTCGCGCGTCATCGCGAGCCCGGTCATCAGCACCATGGTCATGGTGAGAATGGTGCCGATGAGGCCCGGCACGATGTTGTAGGCGGTGATGCCCTCGGGGTTGTAGCGCCGGTGCACGCGCAGGTCCACCGGGGAAGCGGCCGGCTTGAGATCCGCGAGGGGGCCGCCGAGGTCTCTCGCCAGCGCGGTGCTGGAGATCTGGGCGAGCGCCGCGATGGCGTTGCCGATAGCCGAAGGATCGGAGGCGTCCGCCTCCACCAGCAGCACCGGACGCTCGCCGCGCACCAGCTTGCGGCCGAAGCTCTCGGGGATCGTGACCGCGAAGTGCACGTCGCCGCGGGCGAGCAGGTCCTCGAGCTCGGCCTCGTCGAGAGCCTGCCTTTCGATGCGGAAGTAGCCGCTCGTCTGCATGGCGGAAAGGAGCGTGCGCGAGTACGGGCTCGCGTCCGCCGAGAGCACGGCGGTGGGCAGCCGCTTCGGGTCGGCGTTGATGGCGTAGCCGAAGAGCACGAGCTGCAGCACCGGGATGCCGATAATCATGCCGAAGGTCAGGCGGTCGCGCCGCAGCTGGATGAACTCCTTCACGATGATGCCGACCCACCTCGACCAGGAGAGGCTCACGGGGCGTCCTCGCTCACGCCGCGCATGAGGTGAATGAACACGTCTTCCATCCCGGGCGCGGCGCGCGTCCAGCGCAGGTCGGGATCGGCGCGGAACCCATCGATCGCCTGTTGCAGCGCCGACTCGTCCTCGCCGGTGACATGCAGCGTATTGCCGAAGGCGGTGACGTGCGCGACGCCGGGCAGCCGCTCGAGCTCGGCGGCGACAAGGGCGAGCTTCGCGCGCACGCCGGCGACCTCCCAGGTGGCGAGGCGCACGCGGTGCAGCACCTCGTCGGGCGTGCCGGTCGCGAGCAGCTTGCCGTAGGCGATGTAGGCGAGCCGGTGGCAGCGCTCGGCCTCGTCCATGTAGTGGGTCGAGACGAGCACCGAGATGCCGTCCGCGGCGAGCGCGTGGATCTCCTGCCAGAACTCGCGCCGCGCCTGGGGGTCGACGCCCGCGGTAGGCTCGTCGAGCAGCAGCAGCCTCGGCCGGTGCAGCATGCACGCGGCGAGCGCGAGCCGCTGCTTCCAGCCGCCGGACAGCGTGCCCGCCAGCTGGTCGCGCCTTCCCGAGAGTTTCAGCTCCTGGAGCGCCTGGGCGACGGCGCGCTTGCGGTCCTTCATGCTGTACATGCGCGCCACGAAGTCGAGGTTCTCGCGGATCGTGAGGTCCTCCCACAGCGAGAAGCGCTGCGTCATGTAGCCGACCTCGCGCTTGATCGAGGCAGAGTCGCGAATGTCGTGGCCCAGGCAGGTGCCGTGCCCCGAGTCGGGTTCGAGCAGCCCGCAGATCATGCGGATCGACGTGGTCTTGCCGCTGCCGTTCGGCCCGAGGAACCCGTAGATCTCCCCGCGGCGCACCTGCAGCGAGAAGTCCTTCACTACGTGTTTCTTGCCGAAGCTCTTGTTCAGGCCCTCGACGTCGATCGCCAGCTCGGCGCTCATTTCAGGCTCACGTCCACCGGCTGGCCCGGGCGCAGGTTCGCCGCGTCGGCCGGATCGAGCCGCGCCTCGACCAGGAACACGAGCTTCGAGCGCGACTCCTTGCTGTAGAGCACGGGCGGCGTGTACTCCGCCTGGCTCGAGACGAAGCTCACTTTCGCGGCGACCGGCGCCGGGCAGCCGTCGCAGCGGATCTCCACCGCCTTGCCGGGGGAAACGCTGCTGAGCAGCGTTTCCGGAATGTAGAAGCGAGCCTTGAGATTGCCCGGCGGCAGGAGCGAGGCGACCGGGCGGCCGGCGGGGACCCATTCGCCTTCGACGAAAAAGGTGTCCTGCACCACCGCGGCGGCGGGCGCCGCGAGCGCCTTCTGCGAAAGGCGCCATTCGGCCTGCTCGAGCGCGGCGCGCGCCCCGGCCACCTCTGCTTGGGCGGCGGCAAGCTCGGCCTCGCGACCAAGCGGCAGGCGCGCGGTGCGGAGCTGCGCCTGCACCTCGGCCACGTGGGCCTCGTTGCGCCGGTGCGCCGAGCGCGCCTCGTCCAGCCGCGACTCGGCGATGAAGCCGCCCTTGAAGAGCTTCTCCTGCTGCGCGAGCTGCGAGGCGGAGAGCTCCGCCGCGGTGCTCGCCTGCGCGAGCTGCGCGAGCAGCGCGTCGATCTCCGGCGCGCGGCGTGCCGCTTGCAGGTTGTCGAGCCGCGCCTGCGCGTTGCGCAGGCGCTCGGCCGCCTCCGCTCGCGCGGCGCGCTCGGCGGCCGCCTCGAGCGCGAACACCGGGCTTCCGGCGGCGACCCGGTCGCCGCGGCGCACGTGGAGCTTCTCGAGCTGTCCGCCGTAGGGCGACGCGAGAAGCACGAACTCGCCCTCGATGTAGCCCTGCCGGCTGCCGGCGTCGCCGGCCTCGCCGCAGCCCGCGAGCAGCGCGAGCGCCAGGCAGAGCGCTAGCGGGCGATGCACGAGGCCGCCTTGCGCATCACCGCCCGGGCTTCCGAGCGCGCGTGCGCGTTGTCGCGCGCGAGCTGCAGCACCGCGCAGCCCACGATCACGGCATGGAAGAAGGCGATGCTTTCCGGGTCGGCGCGCAGCCCGCCGGCCTCGATGATCGGGGCCATGCGCGCGCGCAGCTCAGGGATGAACTTGCGCAGCCGCTTCTTGATCGCCGGGTCCTGGTCGGCCGCCGCCACCAGGCCGAGCATCACGCGCGAGCGGCGCTTGTCGGCCGCGCCGGCGGCGATGCCCTCGGCGAGCGTGGCGCCGCGCGCGGCGCCCAGGCCGCGCGCCAGCTTGTCGATCGAGTGGCTCGCGACCGCCTGCAGCAGGTCGGTGCGGGTGGGAAAGTAGTAGGTGAGGTGGCTTTGCCGCACGCCCGCGGCTGCGGCCACCTTGGGCTGCGTCAGCTCATGCGCGCCGCGCTCCGCCAGCAGCCGGAGCGCCGCCTCCAGGATCCGCGAGCGCACGCTCATTTGGTAAGTTTACCAAACTCGGCAGGAGCAGGTGAGGCTGCCGTCGGAGCGCAGATTGCGGATGTCGCCGGTGCGTCAAGCTGCGTCCATCCGCGCGTAGACGAGCGGGCTGGCGATCGCCAGGAGCAGCACGGCGACGCCCACGAGGGGCGCCGCGGCGACGAGGAGGCCAAGCGGCAGCGCAACGAGCAGGCCGGCCGCGATCCAGGGCACGTCCGGCCGGGCGAGGAGATCGATGTTCGCCTTGCGGCGCAACCAGCTCTCCACGGCCAAGGCGCGGTTGGTGCGGTGGCCGAGCGCGCCCGCGAGCGCCCTTGCTTCGACCCAGGAGTAGAAGATGTAGAAGATGACGAACAGGCTGCAGAGCGCGACGAGCGGCGCGAGCATCATGGCGGGCAGGGTCATCCATCCGCCGACGCTGGCGAGGAATGCAAACACGCCCGCGCCGCACGCGAGCCCGATGAAGAGGAACGCGGCGCTCGCGCCCTGCAGAAGCGGCCGACGCTCCGCGGCGTACCGTCTGAGCGCCTCGATTTCCTTGTAGCGACCGGCGAGGGCCAGCGCGTCCTCGACGAGCCTCGGGGTGGGAATGACGATCGACTTTCTCGCTTGCTGCCTTGCCTTCGTGGCCATGATTCGACCTCCCTGCGCCCAGCATAGCCATTGCTGCACCGCGGTGCCGCGGAACTATTCCCCGCTTCGGCCTACAGCCCCAGGTAGGCCTGGCGCACCCGGTCGTCGTGAAGCAATTCCTGCCCGGCGCCGCTCATCACCACTCGACCGTTCTCGAGCACGTAGGCATGGTTGGAGATCTTGAGGGAGACAGCCACGTTCTGCTCGACGAGCAGGATGGTGAGGCCGCGGCCGTTCAGCGAGCGGATGGTGTGCAGGACCTCCTGCACCACGAGCGGCGCGAGCCCGAGCGAAGGCTCGTCGAACATGACGAGCTCCGGCTGCCCCATGAGGCAGCGGCCGATAGCGATCATCTGCTGCTCGCCGCCCGACATGGTGCCCGCGGCCTGCGAGCGGCGCTCGGCGAGCTGCGGGAACATGCCGTAGACCTGCTGCAGCGTCTGCTCGCGCGTCTTGCGGGCGCGCGGCAGCATCGCCCCCATCTCGAGGTTCTCCTCGACCGTGAGGCTCGGGAACACCTGGCGTCCCTCGGCGACCTGGCCGATGCCCAGGTTGCAGATCGCGTGCGACTCGAGGCCCCGGATCGGCCGGCCCTTGAAGCTGATGCCGCCGGCACGCGGCTTCTCGATGCCGGCGATCGAGCGGATGAGCGACGACTTGCCCGCACCGTTCGCGCCGACGATGGCCACGATCTCGCCCTGCGGCACCTGCAGCGACACGCCGGCGAGCGCCTGCGCATCGCCGTAGTACAGATCGAGGCTCTCCACCGCGAGCATCAGACCTCCGTCTCCTCGCCCAGGTAGCACTCGAGCACCGCGGGGTCGCGCACCACCTCGTCCGGCGTGCCGCGCGCGATCACCTCGCCGTGGTGCAGCACCACGATGCGCTGCGCGAGCGCCATCACCGCGCGCATCACGTGCTCGATCAGCAGGATGGTGAGCCCCTCGGCGCGGTTGAGCTCGCGGAACACCGCCACCATCTGGTCGCACTCGGTGGG
>DASRKB010000043.1:0-11047 GCA_035649175.1 Burkholderiales bacterium
AGCGTGTGGACCCATAAATACCGCCGAAAAAGGCGGCTCGATTT
The DNA here is from genome assembly GCA_035649175.1 of Burkholderiales bacterium. Taxonomy (GTDB): domain Bacteria; phylum Pseudomonadota; class Gammaproteobacteria; order Burkholderiales; family SG8-39; genus SCGC-AG-212-J23. The sequence goes on from DASRKB010000043.1 coordinate 45, forward strand.
GATCTAGTTCAAGGTTTGTCCACGCGAATCGGCCAAATTGCGGCCATGCATAATTCCGTATCGGTGGCGCTGGCGGGCAGCGGCGGCGCGGGAGTCATGACCGCCGGCAATATGCTGCTGGAGGCGGCCGCGGGCGCCGGCTACTACGGCCTCATGACCCGCACGAGCGGCCCGCAGATCCGCGGCGGCGAGGCCGCGGCTATGGTGCGCGTGTCCACCTTCCCTACCGACGCGCAGGACGACCGCTTCGACGTGCTGGCGGCCATCGACTGGCTGAACGTCCAGCGCTTCAGCGCCGAGCTGCCGCTCGGGGCCGGGAGCATCGTGATCGGCGATCCGGCGCAGGGTGAGCCGCCGGACGTTTTTTTGCGCAGCGGCGCGCGCCATGCCCCCGTGCCCCTCAAGAAGCTCGCCGCGGAAGTCGAAGGCGGCTGGCCCAACATGGTGGCCCTCGGCCTGCTCGCCGGGATGATCGGCCTTGACTGGGCGCCACTCGACACGGCGATCCGCAAATCGATGAAGAAGGGCCTCGAGGCCGGCCTGGCTGCTGCGAGGATCGGTTTTTCGCAAGCTCCTTCGCTGCCGAACTTTCCTCTCGACAATCCGGGGTTGAAAACCGCCCGGTGGCTCATCACCGGAAACGAAGCAGCCGGCTACGGCGCCCTGCGTGGCGGCGTGCGCTTCGTCGCCGCCTACCCGATCACCCCGGCCACCGAGCTGCTGGAGTGGCTCTCACCCGCGCTCGCCAAGGTGGGCGGAACGCTGGTGCAGGCGGAGGACGAGCTCGCCTCGATCAACATGGCCCTCGGCGCCTCGTTCGGCGGCGTGCCTTCGCTTACCGCCACCTCCGGGCCCGGGCTCTCGCTCATGATCGAGTCGCTCGGGCTGGGCGTCGCGGCCGAGGTGCCTGTCGTGGTGGTGGACGTGATGCGCACCGGGCCTTCGACCGGCATCGCCACCAAGAGCGAGCAGGCCGACCTCAACCTCGCGCTCTATGGATTGCACGGTGATGCGCCGCACATCGTGGTGGCGCCCAACTCGCTCGCCGACTGCGTCGCCGCCACCGAGTGGGCCGTCGGGCTTGCCGAGTCGCTTCAGGTGCCGGCGATCGTCCTCAGCGATCAGTACTTCGGCCAGGCGAGAGCGGTGGTGGATGTTCCCTCATCGAAACCCACGGGGCTGAGACGACTGGTCTGTGAAGCACCCGGCGAAGGCTACAAGCGCTACGCCCTCGCGCCTTCCGGCATCTCGCCGATGGCGATTCCCGGCACGCCGGGGGCGGCCTATGTCGCCGACGGCCTCGAGCACAACGAGCGCGGCACGCCCTCGTCGCAGGCGGGGGACCATCTCGCGCAGATGGACAAGCGCGCGCGCAAGCTCGCCGCGCTGGATCCCGGCGACAGGTGGGCTAGCGTCGAAGGTGAAGGCGAGACCGCGGTGCTCACCTTCGGCTCGTGCACCGGCCCGGTCCGCGAGGCTTTGGTAGGCAAATCCGTCAAGCTCGTCTCTCTGCGGCTGCTTTCGCCCGCGCAACCCGAGCGGCTGAAGAAGGCGCTCGAAGGCGTGAAGCGGGTGCTCGTGGTCGAGCAGAACCACAGCGGCCAGTTCCTGCGCTACCTGCGCGCGGAGTACGGCCTTCCCGGCGAAGTGAAGAGCCTGCGGCGTCCGGGTCCGCTGCCCTTCCGGCCGGAAGAAATCGAGAAAGCCCTATGAACGCGCCCGTTCCCGCCATCGCGCTGCAGCCCAAGGATTTCAAGTCCGACTACAAGCCGGTATGGTGCCCGGGTTGCGGCGACTACTCGGTGCTGGCGGCGCTCGGCAAGGCGCTCGCCTCCCTTGCGCTGCGGCCGGAGAACGTGGCCGTGGTCTCGGGCATCGGCTGCTCCTCCCGCCTGCCGGCGTACACGACCTGCTACGGCTTTCACGGAGTACACGGCCGCGCCTTGCCCGCCGCCACCGGCCTCAAGGCGGCGCGGCCCGACCTCACGGTGATCGTGGCGAGCGGCGACGGCGACGGCTACTCGATCGGCGGCAACCACTTCCTGCACGCCTGCCGGCGCAACGTCGACCTCACCTACATCGTGATGGACAACCACGTATACGGCATGACCAAGGGCCAGCCCTCGCCGACGACCGAGCCCGACTGGCGCTCGAAGCTCGCGCCCGAGGGCACCGGGCTGCGCGAGTTCCATCCGTTGGTGATCGCGCTCGCCTCGGGCGCGAACTTCATCGCCCGCGCGTTCTCGGGCGACCCGAACGGTTGCGCGCGCCTCATCGCGGAGGCGGTGCGCCATCCCGGCTTTTCCTTCGTCGAGGTGCTTTCCCCCTGCGTCACCTTCCGACCCGAGCAGCGCGCCTGGAAGGAAGCGGTGCGCCCGGCGCCGGTGGAGCCCACCGACGATCCGGGACGCGCCGCGCGGCGCCTCATGACCGACGACGGCTTCAACATCGGCGTGCTCTACAGGGGCACGCGCACCCCGTTCGCGCCCCGCTCGGCCGCGACCCAATCCGTGGAGGACCTGCAATGCGCGTTCCGACTGTAGAAGAGTTCATGTCGCGCGCCTACGCCATCGAGCTCGAGGCGGTCGAGCGCTATACCCAGTTCGCCGAGCAGATGGAAGCGCACAACAACCGCGAGGTGGCAAGCTTGTTTCGCCGGCTTGCCGAGATCGAGAGCCTGCACGCGAAGAAGATCCTCGAGGAGATGCGCTGGGCGAGCTTGCCGGCGATGCCGCCGCCCTACGCCGCGGATGACGAAGAGGGCCCGGAGACCGCGCCCTTCGAAGCGGTGCACTACCTCATGAAGCCCTGGCATGCGCTGGAAGTGGCGCTGCGCTGCGAGGAGAAAGCGGTCGAGTATTTCGAGGGCATCGCCACGGGCGACGTGCCCGAGCGCGTGCGTGAGGCCGCCGCCGAGATGGCCGGGGACGAGCGCGAGCACGTGCGGCTCATCCGCGAGTGGATGAAGAAGGTGCCGCAGCCGCGCCCCGGCTGGGATGAGGATCCCGACCCGCCCCGGATCGGCGATTGAGGCTCCTGCATCCTTCCGGCTGGAAGTCGCCGCTCGGCTACGCGAACGGCATAGCCGCGCGGGGCACCGTCGTGTTCGTCGCGGGGCAGGTGGGCTGGAATGCCGAGCAGGTCTTCGAGTCCGAAAGCCTGCCCGTCCAGTTCGACCAGGCGCTCAGGAACGTCCTCGCCGTGCTCGCCGAGGCGGGCGGGCGTCCCGAGCACATCTGCCGCATGACGGCCTACTGCTGCGACAAGCCGGCGTACCTCGAGGCGCGGGCGGAGCTCGCCCGCATCTGGAAGCGCCTCATGGGCCGCCACTACCCGGCGATGAGCATGATCTTCGTCTCCGATCTGCTCGATTCCCCGGGCAAAATCGAGCTCGAGGCCACGGCCGTGATGCCAGAGGAGAAATGAGATGCGAGGCTTGAAGGGCAAGACCGCCATCGTCACCGGGGGCGCGGCGGGAATCGGCGCCGCCATCGTGCAAAGGTTCAAAGACGAAGGTGTGAAGACGGCCGTATTCGACCTGAAATCGGACCCCTCGGTAGACATCACCGACTACGCCCAAGTGAAGAAGGCGGTCGAGGCGGCCGGGCCGGTGGACATCCTCGTCAACAACGCCGGCTGGGACATGTTCAAGCCCTTCCTCAAGACCGACCCGGCGTTCTGGCAGAAGATCATCTCCATCAACCTGCTCGGCGCGATGAACCTCCTGCACTGCGTGCTGCCCGGCATGGTGGAGCGCGGCGGCGGCAAGGTCGTCAACATCGCCTCCGACGCGGGGCGCGTCGGCTCCTCGGGCGAAGCGCCCTACTCCGCCTGCAAGGGCGGCATCATCGCCATGACCAAGACGCTGGCGCGTGAGCTGGCGGGCAAGAACATCCGTCTTAACGTCGTCTGCCCCGGCCTCACCGAAACGAACATGCTCGAGCAGTTCATGCAGGGCGCGGGCAACCCGGAGAAGCTACGCGAGGCCTACCGCCGTGCCATCCCGGTCGGGCGGCTCGGAAGGCCCAAGGACATTCCCGGCGCGGTGCTCTTCTTCGCGAGCGAGGACGCCGAGTTCATCACCGGGCAGGTGCTCTCCGTCTCCGGCGGCTTGACGATGCATGGCTGACGCGGCGCTGCGCAGCCTCGAGCTCAGCTAGTAAAGATACGGACGAGTCGTCCCCGCGAAGGCGGGAGTCGACGATAAGTCGTCCTTCAAGGTGTCCTTAGGGGAGGCGGCGGATGGCCTTGCGCCGCTCCGCCTCGACGGCGAATTCCTCGAGGTCCGGGTCGAGTGCATGGCGCGCGGACACGACGCCCACCGGCCGCCCGTCCGCTTCCACCACCGGGGCGTGGCGGAAACCGTGCTCGTGCATGAGCAGCAGCGCGTAGCCGAAGGACTCGTCGGGGGCGACGGTCTTGGGATCCCGCGTCATCACCTCGGAGAGTGTCGTCGTCCAAGGATCGCGGCCGGAGGCCATGACGCGGTAGACCGCGTCGCGCTCGGTGAAGATGCCCACGAGCCGGCCTTCCTGCACGACCAAGACCGCGCCCACGGCACCCTCCTTCATCATGCGCGCGGCCGAGGCGACGCTCGAGTCGGGCGCGGCGACTACGAGCCTCCTCGGCTCGAGCACGGTTCCTACCGGCAAGCTCAGCATTGCGCCACCTTAAGGCGGACTTGCGGGAGTTCTTTGATGCGCATCAACTAAGGTGCGATCGCGCAGAACGAGGAAAGCAGCAGTGACGATGAACACAGCGATGGCGAGCGCGTTGCCCCAGGCGCCGAGCGCCGTGGAAAGCATCACGCGCGCCGCGAGCGAGGCATGCAGCAAGGCAAGAGGCAGGTAAAGCACCGGGTGGTAGGGGAAGGTCACGCGCAGCACCGCCGGCAGGATCACCGGCGCATGGCCGAAGACCATGGAGAAGACGAAGCCCAAGAAGATCGCGTGAAGCGCCGCGTCGTAGGCCGCGGAAGCGGCGATCAGGGCGCCGCCCACCGCGAGCCAGAAGTACCCCGCGAGCAGGCACGCGGCGACATAGCGCGGCAGGCGCGCCTGGCGGATTGTCACCCGCGCAAGGTCGAAGGAGAGCAGCCATAACGCGAGCAGGAAAAGGAGCACGCCCAGAAGCGGCGGGAAGAGCGGGGTGACGAGCATGCCGGCCGCCAGGACCGGGAACGCACCCTTCGCCCAGGCCGGGCGTTTCAGGTAGCGCGAGAGCTCCAGGCGCTCTGCGCCGATAGTGAGCGCGAAGAAGGCGATCCACCACGGGACCGCGGGCCTGCCCTCACCGAGCATCACGTTGCCCGCAAGCCACGCCGCCGCGCCGGCAAGCAGCACCCAGGCCTCGAGCGATGGCTGCCGCCGCACGAGCGCGCCGCTCACCGCGCAGAGCGTCGCGGCAGCGAGGATCATCAGCGCGAATCCGGGCAGGATGAGGCCCGCCAGCAGCGCGAGGCCGCCCAGCCCGGCGCACAGCGGTGCGCCGTAGGCCCAGAGGCGACCGAAGGCCACGGCGCGCTCCAGCGCGATCACCGTGCCGAGGAAGGCGGAGACCATGAGCGGGCCATGAAGCGCAAGGGCGGTCAGGGGCGCGGGGATCCCCGGGCCGAGCCGCGCCAGGCCGCCCATCACGCCGAAGGCGAGCGACACGAAGCCCAGCACGAGCAGCGGGATGCGCCAGCGCGGCGCTAGGTCGACCAGCCGAACCTCGCCTGGGCCTCGGGGCTCATGCGCTCGGGCGTCCAGGGCGGCTCCCACACCAGCACGACTTCGACCTCGGTGCCTTCCGGCGCGATGTTGCGCACCGCGACCGCGGCCTCGTCGACGAGATACGGGGCGGCCGGGCAGGCCGGCGAGGTCATGGTCATTTCCACGCGGATGCGTCCCGGCGAGATGCCCACGGCGTAGACAAGCCCGAGGTCGACGATGCTCATCCCGGCTTCGGGGTCCTCGACGCTTTTCAGTGCTTCACGGACAGTGGGCTCGTCCATCGTGCAAGCCAGTTGACCCGAGGATACGGCCATGCCCCTTGATATGCATCAAAGCGCGGCGGCCGATTCAGGCTACCGTACGCCAAAGGAGGTCGCTATGAACGTCTTTCTTGGCATCGCGCTCATCGCCGCGCTGTTCGGCTTCGCCCTGTACGCGGCGTTCGTGTCGTTTCACCGTGTGCTGCGCCATGACGGCCGGCTGCGTCTGCTCGAGGCGGCGCGCATGCGCGGCGTCGAGCTGCCTGACCCGCAGAACGACGCCGCGGCTTACGGCGCCGGGCTCGCCAGCTTCCGCTGCGTGACCTGCGGCCAGATCGAGCGCTGCGACAAGGTCCTGCCGGCGGGCGACTGGCGCGCGCTGCGCGAGATCTGCCCCAACGCGGACTACCTCGAAGGCCTCAAGCGCGAGCAACACGCGGTTTGTTGAGCGGCGTCAATTCGCACCGGGGGTAGCGGCGTCGCCGCGGCTAGCATGCCGCGATGCGACTACTGCTCATCAACCCCGCGGCCCCCGAGAGCTTCTGGAGCTTCCGCTGGGCGGTCGAGAAGATCCTGCGCGGCAAGCGCGCCCTCAACCCGCCGCTCGGCCTCGCCACGGTCGCCGCCCTGTGCCCGCCCCATTGGCAGGTGACGATCGTAGACGAGGCGGTCGAGCCCCTGCCCGACGCCCCGCAAGCCGATCTCATCGGCGTTGGCGGCATGGGCGTCCAGGCGCCGCGGCAGAAGGAGCTGCTGCGCCGCTATCGCGACGCCGGCTACCGCGTGGTGGCCGGCGGCAGCTACGCCTCGCTTTGCCCGGATGAATATCTCGAGCTTGCCGATACGGTGATCGCCGGCGAGGCGGAGAGCATCTGGCCGCGGTTCTGCAAGGATCTCGAGTCCGGAACGCCGGAAAGGCTCTATCGGGAGACGGGACTCGTCAGGCTCGAGGACTCGCCGCTGCCGCGCTTCGATCTCCTCAAGCTCGAGCGCTACGCCACGGCGACCGTGCAGCTCTCGCGCGGCTGCCCCTTCAGTTGCGAGTTCTGCGACATCGTGGTGCTCTTCGGCCGCAAGCCGCGCTACAAGGCGCCGGCGCAGGTCGGCGCCGAGCTCGACGCGCTCCTGCGCCTGGGCACGCGCAAGGTGTTCTTCGTCGACGACAACTTCATCGGCAACAAGGCGAGGGCGAAGGACACGCTGCGCTTCCTCGCCGAGTGGCAGGCGAGCCGCGGCCGGCCGCTGCGCTTTGGCACCGAGGCCTCGCTCAACCTCGCCGACGACGCGGAGCTGATGCGGCTCTTCCGCGAGGCGGGATTCGAATGGGCCTTCGTCGGCCTGGAAACGCCCGACCCGCAAGCGCTGCGCGAGGCGCGCAAGACCCAGAACTGCCGGGGCGACATGCTCGAGGCGGTGCGCCGCATCTACGCGCAGGGCATCGACATCCTCGGCGGTTTCATCGTCGGCTTCGACCGCGATACGCCCGCGGCTTTCGATTCGCAGCGCCGCTTCATCCTCGACTCCGGCATCGTCGTGGCCATGGTCGGGCTGCTCACCGCCCTGCCCCGCACGCCGCTCTTCGAGCGGCTGCGACGCGAGGGCAGGCTGCTCGAGGGCGGGGCGCACGACGACAACACGCGCGCGCGTACCAACATCGCGCCCAAGGGCATGACCCTCGCCGAGATGACCGCGGGCTACCGGCGCCTTTACGCCGAGCTTCTTTCCGACCGCGCCATCGCCAGCCGCATCCGGGCGAAGCTCGCGCATTTCGGTCCGCTCGCCAACGTGCGAAGGGAGAGCTTCGCCGAGGGGGCGCGCATCCTCTGGCAGCTCCTCGTGCGCGGCATCGTTCCCGGCGGAATGCCGCGCGCCTGGCATTTCCTGCGCAGCCTGCCCCTCACTCGCCCGCGCCTCGCGCCCCTCGCGGTGAACGACTGGATCGCCGCGCTCGCCATGCGCGACTACGCCGAGCGCCACCTCCAAAGTTGACCGCGGTCAACCGCGGGCGTTGACCGGCCCCGGGCCCGCGGCGCTAGAGTGGGCGCTCCAAAACAACATAAAGGAGCGCATCTCATGCTGGCTACTACATCCAGTGTCTCCACGGTCGTCAAGCGCGACGGCACGGTGCGGCCGTTCGACGCCGCGAAGATCCGCTCGGCGCTCGAGCGCGCCGGCGCGGCGACCGGAGAATACGGGCCCGAGGATGCCGCGCGACTCGCCGCGCAAGTGGTGCGGGTGCTCGCGCACCGCCATCCGGGCGGCGCGCCCTCGATCGAGGACATCCAGGACGCCGCGGAGTACATCCTCATCGCGGGTGACTACCTCGCCACGGCGCGCGCCTACATCGTCTACCGCGAGACGCACAAGCGCCTGCGCGACGATGCGCGCACGCTGGTCGACGTCGCCGCCTCGATGAACGAGTACCTGGAGCGGCGCGACTGGCGCGTCAACGCGAACGCCAACCAGGGCTATTCGCTTGGCGGGCTGATCCTCAACGTCGCGGGCAAGGTCACCGCCAACTACTGGCTCTCGCATGTCTATCCGCCGGAGGTGGGCCGCGCGCACCGCGAAGGAAGCCTCCACATCCACGACCTGGACATGCTCGCCGGCTATTGCGCCGGCTGGTCGCTGCGCACGCTCCTCGCCGAAGGGCTGAACGGCGTGCCCGGGAAGGTGGAGGCGGGCCCGGCGCGGCACCTCTCGAGCGCCGTAGGGCAGATCGTCAACTTCCTCGGCACGCTGCAGAACGAGTGGGCGGGGGCGCAGGCCTTCAGCTCGTTCGACACCTACCTCGCGCCCTTCGTGCGGAAGGACCGCCTCGCCTACGCCGAGGTGCGCCAGTCGATCCAGGAGCTCGTCTACAACCTGAACGTCCCGTCGCGCTGGGGCACCCAGACGCCGTTCACCAACCTCACCTTCGACTGGACGTGCCCCGAGGATCTCAAGGGCCAGGTGCCGGTGATCGCCGGCGAGGAGATGCCCTTCGCCTACGGCGAGCTCGAGCCGGAGATGCAGATGATCAACCGCGCGTACATCGAGGTGATGAGCGCGGGCGACGCGAAGGGCCGGGTGTTCACCTTCCCCATCCCCACCTACAACATCACCCGCGACTTCGACTGGGACGCGCCGCTCGCCGACGCGCTTTTCGCCATGACGGCGAAGTACGGGCTCCCCTACTTCCAGAACTTCGTCAATTCCGAGCTCGAGCCGCACATGGTGCGCTCGATGTGCTGCCGCCTGCAGCTCGACCTGCGCGAGCTGCTCAAGCGCGGCAACGGGCTCTTCGGCTCGGCGGAGCAGACCGGCTCGGTGGGCGTGGTGACGCTGAACTGCGCGCGGCTGGGGTACCTCCACAAGGCAAACGAGAAGGCGCTGCTCGAGCGGGTCGACGAGCTGCTGAACCTGGGCAAGACGAGCCTCGAGATCAAGCGCAAGCTCATCCAGCGGCTCATGGACCAGGGGCTGTTCCCCTATACGAAGCGCTACCTCGGCACGCTGCGCAACCACTTCTCCACGCTCGGAGTGAACGGGATCAACGAGATGATCCGCAACTTCACCGGCGACGCCGAGGACATTACGACGGCCTGGGGCCACGCATTCGCCTGCCGCCTGCTTGATCATGTGCGCGCGCGCATCGTGCAGTTCCAGGAAGAGACCGGGCATCTCTACAACCTCGAGGCCACCCCAGCCGAAGGAACCACGTATCGCTTTGCCAAAGAGGACCGCAAGCGCTTTCCCGGGATCCTGCAGGCGGGCACAGGGGACATGCCCTACTACACGAACTCCTCGCAGCTCCCCGTCGGCTTCACCGAAGACCCCTTCGAGGCGCTCGAGCGCCAGGAGGCATTGCAGACGCGCTACACCGGCGGCACGGTGCTGCACCTCTACATGAGCGAGCGGCTGAGCTCGCCCGAGGCTTGCAAGCAGCTCGTCCGCCGAGCGCTCGAGCGCTTTCGCCTTCCCTACCTCACGGTCACGCCGACCTTCTCGATCTGCCCGTCGCACGGCTACCTCTCGGGCGAGCATTCGGCCTGCCCCCAGTGCGCCGCGGTCTGCGAGGTCTGGACGCGCGTCATGGGCTATCACCGGCCCGTGTCTTCCTTCAACAAGGGCAAGCAGGGCGAGTTCCAGGAGCGCACTTTCTTCGAGGAAAGCCGGTGCTGCGCGTCGGCGGGCTGACCCCGTTCTCGACGATCGACTACCCCGGCAAGCTCGCCGCGGTGGTTTTCTGCCAGGGCTGCGCCTGGCGCTGCACCTACTGCCACAACCCGCACCTCCTGCCTTTCCACAAGGACAACCTTCTTCCCTGGAAGGAAGTCCTCTCCTTTCTCCGCACCAGGCGGGGGATGCTCGACGCGGTGGTCTTCAGCGGCGGGGAGCCGACGCTGCAGCATGCGCTCAAGGCGGCGATCGAAGCGGTGAAGGCGATGGGCTACGCGATCGGGCTGCACACCGCCGGCATCGCGCCGCGACGGCTCGCGCAGGTGCTGCCCCTCCTCGACTGGGTCGCCATGGACCTCAAGGCCTCTTTCGACGAGCACGAGCGCATCACCCGCACCCCGGGCAGCGCGCGCCGGGCGCGGGAGAGCCTGGAGCTCATCGCGGCGAGCGGCATCCCCTGCCGCTTCCACACGGTGTACGGCGACGCCCGGTGTTGATCCATCTCAAAACCGGCCGGGGCATCCCCCCTAGACTAAATCGATGTCGGACGCCGACGCCATCAGTCCCCAGCCCGAGCAGGCGCGCCGCCGCGAGCTCGAGCGCGGGCTGCGGCTGCTCTCGCGCGGTCGGCCGCCAAGCACCATCCTCGAGGCGCTCTCGCGCCGGTTGACGAACAAGCTCCTGCACGAGCCGACGCAGGTCCTCAAGTCCCGGGGGGCAGCCCGAGGGTGACGAGCCGCCATCCACAGATCAAGATCCAGGCGTTTCTGGCCAACCTGCCCATGTTCAGCGACATGCGCCAGGAAGACCTCGACCGCGTGGCCGCCGCCACCGTGCCCGTCTACGCCGCGAAGGGCGAGTCGGTCGT
>DASRKB010000044.1:0-8441 GCA_035649175.1 Burkholderiales bacterium
CCTGCGCCGCACCATGCTCGAGACCAGCGCGCGCTATCTACCGGTGATGCAGGATGGACGCCTGCTCGGCGTGATCTCGTTCCGCGACGTCGCCAAGGCGGTGCTCGAAGAGCAGGATTTCGAGAACAAGATGCTGAAGGGCTACATAAAGAATTGGCCTGCGTAGAAGAACTCTCCTAGCCCTCGGGAGTGCGGGACTCGCCGGCCTTCTCGGCTGGCGCTATTGGCCGGAGCAGGGCCTGTGGAACCCCTGCCTGGCGGCGCTGCCACGGCGGCTTGCGACGCACGAGCTGGTGCGCGCCGCGTGGCAAGGAATCGACCCGGCGAAGGTCTGGGACGCGCACGCGCACCTGGTCGGCACTGGCGACTCGGGTGGCGGCATCATCGTCAACCCGGCGATGGCAAGCTTCCTCGATCCCGGCCAGTACGCGCGGCGTCTGTTCTTTCTCAACGCCGGCTGCGCGCACGATGCGCCCGGAAGCGTCGACCGCGCCTACATCGAGCGCATGCACAACCTGCTCGCGGGCATGCCCGGCACGAAGCTCCTGCTCTTCGCGTTCGACCGCACCTACGCAGAGGACGGCAGGCCCGAGCTCGAGCACACCGCTTTTCACGTTCCCGACGCCTATGCCCGCGATACGGCGCGCGCGCACCCGCAGCTCTTCGAATGGGTGGCCTCGGTGCATCCATACGCGCCCGACGCGCTCGAGCGGCTCGAGCAGGCGAAGCGCGACGGCGCACGCGCGGTGAAGTGGCTCCCCGCGGCCATGGGGATCGATCCGGGTTCTTCTCGTTGCCAAAAATTCTACGAGACCCTGAGAAAGCTGGATCTGCCTTTGATCTCTCACGCCGGCGAGGAGCGCGCGGTGCTCGGGCGCGACGCGCACGACTACGGCAATCCGCTGCGGCTGCGCCGGCCGCTGGAGACGGGCGTGCGCGTGGTGATCGCGCATTGCGCGTCGATGGGGAGCGACCGCGACCTCGACAAAGGCGCGAACGGGCCGTACGTCCAGAGCTTCTCGCTCTTCGCGAGGATCTTCGAGAGGTACGAAACGCACGCATTCGGCGATCTCTCGGCGATCACGCAGGCAAACCGCGCGGGGCCAGCGCTCGCCCGCATCATCGACGAATCGTCCTGGCATACGCGGCTTCTCAACGGCTCGGACTACCCGCTGCCGGGCGTGATGCCGCTTTTCTCCGTCGGGTACCTGGTGTCGCTGAGGCTGCTCGAGGAGCGCTGGGCGCCGGTGCTGACGGAGATCCGCCGGCACAACCCGCTGCTCTTCGACTTCGTGCTCAAGCGCACCGTGCGCTCGAACGGCAAGGCGCTCGCCACAGGCGTCTTCGAGACGCGCGAGTTTTTCATGCGATCATCGCGCCATGTCGGGCAATAGCTTCGGCCTACTGTACTGCGTCACCTCCTTCGGCGAGTCGCACGGGCCCGCCTACGGCGGCGTGGTCGACGGCTGTCCACCAGGCCTGGAACTCGCAAATGAGGATCTGCAAAAGGAGCTTGATCGGCGCAAGCCCGGCAGCTCCCGTCATGTCACGCAGCGGCGCGAGTCGGACAGGGTGGAGATCCTTTCGGGCGTCTACGAAGGCCGCACCACAGGTACCGCGATCGGCTTCCTCATACGCAACGAGGACCAGCGCTCGAAGGACTACACGGCGATTGCCGAGAAGTTCCGTCCGGGCCACGCCGACTACACCTACTTCCAGAAATACGGGCGGCGCGATCCGCGCGGCGGCGGGCGCGCGTCGGCGCGCGAGACGGTGGTGCGCGTCGCCGCCGGTGCGATCGCGAAGAAATGGCTGCGCGAGCGCTACGGCGTGGAGGTGCGCGGCTACCTCGCGCAACTCGGGCCGCACAAGGTCGCCTTCGAGTCATGGGACGCCGTGGACGGGAACCCTTTCTTCTCCCCGGATCCTTCTTCCGTTCAGGTGCTCGAAGCATTCATGGACGCGCTGCGCGAGAGCGGCGACTCGTGCGGGGCACGGGTGAACGTAGTGGCGAGCGGCGTGCCGCCGGGATGGGGCGAGCCAGTGTACGGACGGCTGGACGCCGACATCGCCTCGGCGATGATGTCCGTCAATGCGGTCAAGGGCGTGGAGATCGGCGCGGGGTTCGCCTCCATCGCGCAGAAGGGGAGCGAGCACGGCGACGAGATGAGCCCCGAGGGGTTCCGGTCGAATAACAACGGCGGGGTGCTCGGCGGCATCTCCACGGGGCAGGACATCACGGTTTCGGTTGCGCTCAAGCCCACGTCGAGCATTCGGGTGCCACGGCGCACGATCACCACCCGGGGGGAGCCCGCCATGATCGAAACCATGGGCAGGCACGACCCCTGCGTGGGGATCCGTGCCACGCCAATCGCCGAAGCCATGCTCGCCTGCGTTCTGATGGATCACGCGCTGCGCTACCGGGCGCAATGCGGCGATGTAACACTGCCCTTGAAGGTAGAAAAACCGAAGAAAATCAATTAGAGTATGGCGACAAAATCCCCAAGAGAGAAGAACATGAGCAACAAAGGGCAGTTGCTACAAGACCCATTCCTAAACACGCTGCGCAAGGAGCACGTTCCGGTCTCGATCTATCTGGTGAACGGCATCAAGCTGCAGGGCCAGATCGAGTCCTTCGACCAGTACGTGGTGCTGCTGCGCAACTCCGTCACCCAGATGGTCTACAAGCACGCCATCTCGACGGTCGTGCCGTCCCGGCCGATCAGCCTCGGCGCCGACAAGGACGCCGAGTAGTCGCCACGGCCATTTGCTAGACCGCCAGAGCGTCGCCGCCGCCGACCCGCAGGCGGCGATCATCGTCTGCCTGGATTTCGGCGAGGCCGGCTATGAGGACGGCGTCGAGGAGATCGTGCGCCTGGTGGAAAGCGCCGGGGTGCGCCGCCACCGCGTCATCGGCGGCCGTCGCGCGAAGCCCGATCCCCGGTTCTATGCCGGCGCGGGCAAGGTCGCGGAGATCGCCCGCGCCGCCGAGGCGCTGAACGCGGCCTTCGTCGTCTTCAACCACGCGCTGTCCCCGGCGCAGGAGCGCAACGTCGAACGCGAGGTCAAGCGCCGCGTCATGGACCGCACCGAGGTGATCCTCGAGATCTTCGGCCAGCGCGCGCAAACCGCCGAAGGCAAGGTGCAGGTCGAGCTCGCGCAGCTCGAGCACCTTTCGACGCGCCTGGTGCGCGGCTGGACGCACCTCGAGCGCCAGCGCGGCGGCCTGGGCAAGACCGGCGGCCCCGGCGAGACGCAGCTCGAGCTCGACCGCCGCTATATCGGGAGCCGCGTCAAGACGCTGAAGGCGAAGCTCCAGGCCCTGAAGAAGCAGCGGAGCGTGCAAAGGCGCGGTCGCGCCCGGCGCGACGTGCTCTCGGTGTCCATCGTCGGCTACACGAACGCCGGCAAGTCCACGCTCTTCAACGCGCTGACGCGCGCCAAGGCGTACGAAGCAGACCAGCTCTTCGCGACCCTCGACACCACGACCCGGCGGGTATGGATACCGGAAGCGGGCAATGTCGTCGTCTCGGACACCGTCGGCTTCATCCGCGAGCTGCCCCACAGCCTGGTGGCCGCCTTCCGTGCCACGCTGGAAGAAACGGTGCACGCCGACCTGCTACTGCACGTGGTCGACGCGTCCTCCGCGGCGCGCGAGGACCAGATGAAGGCGGTCGACGAGGTGCTCGCCGAGATCCCCGCGGGGGATGCACCGCGCATCCTCGTCTGGAACAAGATCGATGCCGTGGGAACCGGAAAAGAGCTCTCGCCCGGAGTCGAGCGCGATCAGTATGGTAGGATTTGCCGCGTTTTCGTGAGCGCGCGCACCGGCGCCGGCCTCGAGGCGCTGCGCAGCGCAATCGCCGAGTTCTCGCAGGCCCGCGCCGCGGAAAGAGGTACTGCGGAGCTCCCGGCGCATACACACTAGAAACCGATGTCCTTGAACGATCCCAACTGGGGGCGCGGTAGCCCCCGCGGCGGCCCCGGCGGAGGCAACCAGGGCCCGCCGGATCTCGATGAGCTCTGGCGCAACTTCAACCGCAAGCTGAACGACATGCTCGGCCGGCGCCGCCGTGGCGGCGCCGATGAGCCGCCCGGGGGCGGCATGCCCTCGGGCAGGGCCTTCGGTGGCGGCGCGGGCGTGCTGATCCTGCTCGTGCTGGCCGTCTGGCTCGCGAGCGGCTTCTACATCGTGGTCGAGGGTCAGCGCGGCGTGGTGCTCACCTTCGGCAGGTTCTCCGAAGAGACGCAGGCCGGCCTGCGCTGGCGCGCGCCCTGGCCTTTCCAGTCGCACGAGATCGTCAATCTCGCCACCGTGCGCACGCTCGAAGTGGGCTACCGCAACAACGTGCGCACCAAGGTGCTGCGCGAGTCGCTGATGCTCACCGACGATGAGAACATCGTCGACCTGCAGTTCGCGGTGCAGTACACCGTCGACAGCGCGCGCGACTTCGTCTTCAACGTGCGCAACCCCGACGAGTCGGCGATGCAGATCGCCGAGACCGCGATGCGCGAGGTGATCGGCAAGAGCCGCATGGACGCGATCCTGTACGAGACGCAGGTCGACATCGCCAACCGCTCGCACCAGCTCATGCAGGCGATCCACGAGCGCTACGGCACCGGCATCAACATCAGCGCGGTCACCATCCAGAACGCTCAGCCGCCGGAGCAGGTGCAGGCGGCCTTCGACGACGCGGTCAAGGCGGGCCAGGACCGTGAGCGGCAGAAGAACGAGGGCCAGGCCTACGCGAACGACGTCATCCCGCGCGCGCGCGGCGCGGCCTCGCGCCTCGCGGAGGAGGCGCAGGGCTACCGCCAGCGCGTGATCGCCAACGCCGAAGGTGACGCGGCGCGCTTCCGCCAGGTACTCGCCGAGTACGCCAAGGCGCCGGCGGTGACGCGCGAGCGCATCTACATCGAGACGATGCAACAGGTGCTCGCCTCGACGAGCAAGATCATGATGGACTACCGCGGGGCGGGGAACCTGCTCTACCTGCCGCTCGATCGCATCATGCAGCAGGGCGGCGCCGCGCCCGCGACCGAGGCGCAGAACGCCCAGCGCCCGGGCGAGCCTACGCCGGACCTCGGCCCGCGCTCGCGCGAATCGCTGCGAGGCCGCGAGAGGGCCGACCGATGAAGCGCCGATCGGAGGATCGCCCATGAGGGCTCTGGGCCCCGTTATTGCGGTTCTGGTGGTCGTGCTGCTCCTCGTCTCAGGCACGCTCTTCACCGTGGACCAGCGTCAGAACGCCATCGTGTTCCAGCTCGGCGAGATCCGCGAAGTCGTCACCGAGCCCGGCCTCAAGCTCAAGATCCCGCTGGTGCAGAATGTGCGCCACTTCGATATGCGCATCCTCACCTACGACGACGCGGAGCCGCTGCGCTTCCTCACACAGGGCAACCGCCCGGTGCTGGTCGACTCCTTCGTCAAGTGGCGCATCGCCGACGTGCGCCAGTACTACGTGAGCGTGCAGGGCGAGGAGCTGCGCGCCGCCACGCGCATCCGCCAGACCGTCTCCGGCACGCTGCGCGATGAGTTCGGCGTGCGCACGCTGCACGACGTGGTCTCGGGCGAGCGCGACAAGCTGATGCAGGAGGTGCGCAACAAGGTCGACCAGGACCTCAAGCGCATCGGCGTGCAGATCATCGACGTTCGGTTGAAGCGCGTCGACCTGCCACAGGACGTGAGCGAGTCGGTCTACCGCCGCATGGAGGCGGAGAGAAAGCGCATCGCGAACGAGCTGCGCGCCACCGGCGCGGCGGAGGCCGAGAAGGTCCGCGCCGACGCCGACCGCCAGCGCGAGATCATCCTCGCCGAGGCCTACCGCGACGCGCAGCGCATCCGCGGCGAGGGTGACGCGCGCGCGGCGAACATCTACGCCGCGGCCTTTTCGCAGAACCCGGAGTTCTTCTCGTTCTACCGCAGCATGGAGGCGTACCGCTCCACGTTCCGCGGGCGCAACGACCTCATGCTGCTCGAGTCGAATTCGGACTTCCTGCGCTACTTCCGGGATTCCTTGGGAAGGCAGGCCACGCCGAAAAAATGAGCGATGGGCACCACGCTCCTGTTGGCGCTCGCGCTCATGCTGATCCTCGAGGGCGTGCTGCCGTTCCTCGCGCCTAGCCTCTGGCGCGACACCTTCCGGCGCATCACGCAGATGAACGACGGGCAGATTCGCTTCGTCGGCCTCTCGTCGATGATCGTCGGGCTGCTGCTCCTGTGGTGGGTCCGAGCATAGATGCGAGCCATGACGTCGTGAAGTGGCTTCTACCCGAGTTCATCGAGGATATCCTGCCCGCCGAAGCGATGCGCATCGAACGCCTCCGGCGCAAGATCCTGGACCTCTTCTTCCGGAAGAAGTACCAGCTGGTCATGCCGCCGTTGCTCGAGTACATGGACTCGCTGCTCACCGGCACGGGGCACGATCTCGAGCTTCGCACGTTCAAGGTGGTCGACCAGCTCTCCGGCCGCATGATGGGCGTGCGCGCCGACATCACCCCGCAGGTGGCGCGCATCGACGCGCACCTTCTCAACCGCAGCGGGGTCTCGCGCCTGTGCTACTGCGGCAGCGTGCTGCACACGAGGCCGGCGAGTCCCGGCGCGACACGCGAGCCGCTGCAGATCGGCGCCGAGCTCTACGGCGAGGCCGGCGCGAAGGCCGACCTCGAGATCCTCCGCCTGCTCTGTGACGCGCTGAAGGCCGCCAAGGCGCGCCGGCCGCGCATCGACATCGGACACGTGGCCGTGTTCCGCGGCATCGTGCACGCCGCGCACGTGCGCCCCGAGCTCGAAGCGGACCTCTTCCAGGCGCTGCAGCGCAAGGACCGCCCAGCCATCCTGTCGCTGACGAGGAAGCTCCCGCCCAAGGCGCGGGAGGCGCTCGCGCTCCTTCCGGAGCTCTATGGCGGCGTGGAGGTGCTGGCCCTTGCGGCCCGCAAGCTGCCGAAGATCGATTCCCTGAAGGAGTCCCTCTCCACCCTGCGGGCGCTCGCCCGCGCCTGCCCGCTGCCGGCGAGCTTCGACCTCGCCGAGCTGCGCGGCTACCACTACCATTCCGGCGTGGTGTTCGACGCGTACTGCGAAGGGGTGACCGGCGCCGTGGCTCGCGGCGGCCGCTACGACGAGGTCGGCAAGGCCTTCGGCCGCGCGCGGCCGGCTACGGGTTTCTCCATAGATCTTCGCGCCCTCAGCTCTTCGATATGAGCGCAAGGAACGTCGTCGTCATCGGCACCCAGTGGGGCGACGAGGGCAAGGGCAAGATCGTCGACTGGCTGACCGATCGCGCGCAGGGCGTGGTGCGCTTCCAGGGCGGGCACAACGCCGGGCACACGCTTGTGATCGGCGGCAAGAAGACGGTGCTCCACCTCATTCCCTCGGGCATCCTGCGCGAGGCCGTCGACTGCTTCATCGGCAACGGGGTGGTGGTGTCGCCGCAGGCGCTGGTCGCGGAGATGGACGAGCTCGAGCAGGCGGGCGCGCGCGGCGTGGTGGCGCGCCTTTCGGTCTCCGAAGCCTGCCCGCTCATCCTTCCCTACCACTCGGCGCTCGACCTGGCCCGCGAGGCGGCCAAGGGCGAGAAGAAGATCGGCACCACCGGCCGCGGCATCGGCCCGGCCTACGAGGACAAGGTCGCGCGCCGCGCCATCCGCCTGCAGGACCTCTTCGACGAGCGGCGCTTCGCCGAGAAGCTGCGCGAGCTTCTCGATTTTCACAACTTCGTTCTGAAGAACTATTACCAACAGAGCGAGGTCAGTTACGACCAAACCCTGAACGACACCCTGGCGCTTGCGCCGCGCCTTGCGCCGCTCATCGCCGACGTGCCGCGCGCGCTCTACCACGCGAACCGCGCCGGCAAGAACCTTCTCTTCGAGGGCGCGCAGGGCTCGCTCCTCGACATCGACCATGGCACCTATCCGTTCGTCACCTCGTCCAACTGCGTGGCCGGCGCGGCCGCGGCGGGCGCTGGCATCGGGCCGATGCACCTGCACTACGTGCTGGGGATCACCAAGGCCTACAGCACGCGCGTGGGCGAGGGGCCGTTCCCGACGGAGCTCTCGGACGCCACCGGTGAGCGCCTGCGCCAGCGCGGGCAGGAGTTCGGCGCCACCACCGGGCGGCCGCGGCGCACCGGCTGGTTCGATGCCGCGGCGCTCAAGCGCTCGATCCAGCTGAACGGCGTCTCTGGCCTTTGCATCACCAAGCTCGACGTCCTCGACGGCGTCGAGGCGGTGAAGATCTGCGTCGGCTACAAGCTCGAGGGCAGCTTCTCCGAGATCCTCCCGGTGGGCGCGGAGGAGCTCCAGCGCTGCCACCCGGTGTACGAGGAGCTGCCGGGCTGGATGGAGAGCACCGTGGCGCTGCCCCGCCGGAGGTGCGCGAGCAGCGCGTACTCGCCGCCGCCGAGGTCGAGCACGACGTGGTTGCCGGCGGGCGCGCGCCT
>DASRKB010000045.1:0-10893 GCA_035649175.1 Burkholderiales bacterium
CCCCTTTTCCCTCAATCCACCAGGTGGTGCGCGATGGCGTAGTGCATCAGCTCCGCGTTGGACTTCATGTTCATCTTGCGGAGGATGCGGGTGCGGTGGGTGCTCACGGTGTTAGGTGAGAGGAACAGCTCGTCGGCGATCTGCCGCACGGTCTTGCCGGAGGCGATCATCCACATCACCTGGTACTCGCGGTCGGAAAGCGTCTCGTGCAGGGGTTTGCCGCGGTTGTCCTCGAGCTCGAGCGCGAGCTTCTCGCCCAGCGTGGGCGTGACGTAGCGCCCGCCGCCCGCGACCTTGCGGATCGCGCTCACCAGCTCCTCGGGGGCCGACTCCTTGGTCAGGTAGCCCGCCGCGCCCGCCTTGAGCGCGCGCACCGCGTAGCGGTCCTCAGGGTACATGCTGAGGATAAGCACCGCGCGGCCCGGGTAGCGCTGGCGCAGCTCCTTGATGAGCTCCAGGCCGTTCTTGCCCGGCATGTTGTAGTCGAGGACCGCCACTTCCCAAGGCACCTTGCGCGAGAGCTCGACCACCTCCTGCCCGTTCCTCGCCTCGCCGACCACATCCAGGTCGGACTCCACCGCGAGCATCTGGCGCAGGCCCTGGCGCACGACCGGATGGTCGTCGGCGATGATCACTTTCATGTCTTGGCCCTCGCCGGAATCGATACGGTCACGCGCGTACCCTCGCCGGGTGCGCCGATGATATTCACCTCTCCGCCGAACAGAAGCGCCCGCTCGCGCATGCCGAGCAGGCCGAGCGACTTGCGGCCGTTCAGGTCGGCTTCCGCGATGCCCACGCCGTTGTCGTGCACCTCGAGGCTCACCCGGTCCGCGCCGACCGAGAGCTCGACCTCCACTCGCGTGGCGCGCGAATGGCGGGCCACGTTGGTCAGGATCTCCTGGAAGATGCGGAACATGGTGGTCGACACGTCGATGTCGAGCTTCGCCCCTTCCGGCGGCAGCTTGGTGCGGGCGCGGATGCCGGTGCGCTTCTGGAACTCCTTCGCCTGCCAGGCGACGGCGGCGACGAGACCCATGTCGTCGAGCATCTCGGGGCGCAGGCCGGTAGCGATCTTGCGCACCGTCTGCACGCTCGAGTCGATGAGCCGGCACATCGAGTCGGTCTTCTCCAGGAGCGGCGCCTCGTGGACCCGCTTCGCGAGCCAGGTGACCTCCATCTTGAGTCCGGTGAGCACCTGGCCGAGCTCGTCGTGGATCTCGCGCGCGATATGCGCCCTTTCCTCTTCTCTCACGCTGATCAGGTGCGCGGCGAGGCGGCGAAGCTTCTCTTCGGACTCGCGCAGGCGCTCGCTCTTGCGGTGCAGCTCGACGAACACCGCGACCTTCGACTTCAGCACGTCGGGCACTACCGGCTTCATGAGGTAGTCGACCGCGCCCACCTCGTAGCCGCGGAACATCGAGCCCATCTCGTCGGCCGCCGCGGTGAGGAAGATGATCGGCGTGAGCCTGGAGCGCTCGCGCGAGCGGATGAGCCGCGCGGTCTCGAAGCCATCGATGCCCGGCATGCGCACGTCGAGCAGGATCACGGCGAAGTCGTTCTTCAGCGCGAGGCGCAGCGCCTCCTCGCCCGATTGCGCCACCATCAGGTTCTGCCCGAGCGTGGCGAGCAGCTGCTGCAGCGCGTAGAGGCTCTTGGGCTCGTCGTCGACGAGCAGGATCTTCGCCCGGGCCTCGCCCTCGCCTTCCGGCTCGGCGAGCGCGGCGGGATCCACGCGCTCCACGCTCATCGCGTGCGCCACGGCGCTTACCCCACCAACTGGTGGCGCACGGCGTAGTGCACCAGCGCGGCGTTGCTCGCGAGCCCGAGCTTCCTCAGGATGCGCGTGCGGTAGGTGCTGACGGTCGAGGGTGAAAGCCCCATCTCCCTTGCGATCTCGCTGATCTGCTTGCCGGTGGCGAGCAGCCACATGACGCGATACTCGCGGTCGGAGAGCTTCTCGTGCAGCGCCTTCTGCGGATCGCTCGAGCATTCGGAGGCGAGGATCTCGGCGAGCGAGGAGGACACGTACTTGCCGCCGTTCGCCACCTTGCGCACCGCGGTGGTGAGCTCCTGCGGCGCGCTCTCCTTAGTGATGTAGCCCGCGCCGCCGGCGCGCAGGACGCGCGAGCCGTGCACGTCCTCCGAGTGCATCGACAGGATCAGCACCGGCCGGCCGGGAAACTCCTTCTTGATGTCGCCGAGGAGATCGAGGCCGCTGCGCCCGGGCATGGAGAAGTCGAAGATCGCCATGTCCCACTCCAGGCGGCGCGCCATCTCGAGCGCTTCGTCGCCGTTCGTCGCCTCCCCCACGACCACGGAGCTCGGGTCGTTGGCGAGAACCTGCTTCAGTCCGTGTCGCACGATCGGATGGTCATCGGCAATGAGTATGCGCATGGTTCGCCTCTTCCTCTTGTCGTCTTGTGTCCGATTTCCCTGAGTGCGAAAAGTATAGGCATGCGCTCGAGGATCCGCCACGGTTTTCCTCCATATTTTCCGCCACGTAGCGCGTCGTCGACAGCGCTGTAGAGATCACCCGACAGGACTAGCCGCGCGGTAGAACTTGCGGCGCGCGCGCGCCATGCTCCGATCATGGCGTTAGTCGTCTTAGGGCGACAGGGCGATCATGTGCGGAAACAGCGACTTGAACCGGGGCGACGACAGGCCGTCGTTGCTTCCCTACAGCTTCGTCGCTGTTTGCTCGACAAGACGAGACTAAGCCATTGATCCTTAACACTGGCACAGCTCCTGCTAAAGCGGCCCACCAAGTCGAAACGGGACAAGGGAGGTCCCATGCAGGCAGCCCGCATGCTGCTAGTGACGCTCTTGTGCTGGACCGCTTCGGCGGCCGCACAGGAAGTACCGAGCGCCGCGCTGATGCGCGAAGTCGAGACGCGCTGCGGCGGCACCCTGCTTCCAGCGCAGCACGCGACGGAGGAGGCGCGCCGCACCATCGCTGCGATGCGCGCATACGCTGGAACCGGCAACGAATCCTACTACCGCGAGGCGCTGCGCCGGGCGTTGCACATCGCCGCGTTCGACACGCGCGATTCGAGCGCGCGAGACTCGCGCAACATCGCCTGGGCGCTCGCGCTCGCCCACCACTGGCTCTCGCCGCGGCTCGACGAGGCGCACAAGCAGGCGCTGCTCGAGCCGCTGCGCGCCCGCGTACGCCAATGGCTCGAAGGATCGGAAAGGGATTACTCGTGAAGCGACGTCTTGTCACGGCCGCGCTCTGCGCCGCGCTGTCCATTGCCGCGCACGCGGCGCCCAATGGCCTCAAGTTCAAGGCGCCCGGCGCGGGCGCGACGATCTCGGGAAACCTCTACCAGTCGAGCGAGTGCGAGTTGACCGGCAGCGGCAACATCCGCCGCGTCAGCTTCTTTCTCGACAGCACGCAGCTCAACACAGACAACAGTGCGCCTTGGAACTGCGATATCGACACGCGGAAATTCGCCGACGGTACGCACACATTGCGCGCCGTCGCCTACGATTCGCGCGGCGCCTCCGCGAGCACGCAGATCAGCGTCAACATCAAGAACACGACCACCTCCACTTCAGGCACCTCGGGCACCTCCGGGTACTCGGGGACGCCGTATTCGGGCACGCCGGTCGCGCTGCCCAAGGCCTTCCCCGCGGTCGACTTCGACAAGGGCGGCCAGAACGTCGCCTACCGCGATCTCTCGAGCGGCAACGCCGGCGGCCAATACCGCACGAGCGAGGACGTGGACATCGTCAACAGCGGCTCGGACCCGCTCAGCGCCTACGCGGTCAACGGCTTCCAGACCGGCGAGTGGCTCGCCTACACGGTCAACGTGCCCGCCGACGGCAAGTACGACATCGCCCTCAATGCGTCCACCAACTACAGCTCGACCCCCGCCTTCCGCGTGGAAGTCGACGGCGTGAATGTCACAGGCAAGCTGAGCGTCCCGAGCACCGGTAGCTGGTCGAGCTTCAAGTGGGTGGGAAAGCAGGGGGTCGATCTCAAGGCCGGCAAGCGCGTGCTCAAGGTCGTCTCCGAAGCCGAGTACTTCAACCTGAACGGCGTGAGCGTGCTCGCGAGCGCCACCGCGCCGGCGCCGGCAGCCGGGCAGCTGCAGTTCTCCTGCTCGTTCGAGAACTCGCCCACCGACTGCGGCTTCGTCGAGCAGGCGAAGGAGCCGGGACGCGCGACGCTCGTTAATGTTGCCCGCGACGGCGCCCGGGCCGTGCGCCTGAATACCCAGCCCGGCGACTCGAACGTGAGCGGCAGCGGCACCTGGGAGAGGAACGACCTGCGGCTGCCGCAGGCCGACACCGACTGCTACGAAGGCAAGGAAGCCTGGTGGGCGAACTCGATCCTTTTCCCCAGCGACTACGTGGTGCCCACGAGCGGCGGGGTAGTGCTCGACTTCCACCACACGGGCTCCAGCGGGCAGGCCAACTTCCACGTCGACGCCATGAGCTACGGGCTGCGCCTGCGCGGCTACGGCGGCGCCACGGTCGACTCCGGGCGCTACGAGGTGACCCTCGGGCCGGTGGTGCGCAATGCCTGGTACGACTTCGTCTACCACGTCCGGTGGTCATCCGGCTCCGACGGCTTCATGCACGTCTGGGTGAACGGTGTGAAGAAGCTGGCGCACTTCGGCCCCACGCTCTACTCGGGCATGGGCTGCTACCTCAAGCTTGCCAACTACCACGACCCGTTCGGCCAGGCGAGCTCGGTTATCCACGACCGCGTGCGCCGGGGCACGACCTGGAGCGACGTGTCGATCACGCCCCTCGAAGGCGTGCAGTAAGCGAAACGCGAAGGAAGGAAAGCAACATGGTTGCACGCAGGAAGGGATTCACCCTGCTCGAGCTGCTCGTGGTGATCGTCATCATCGGCCTGCTCGCCGGTTACGTGGCGCCTCGCTACTTCTCGCAGGTGGGGCGCTCCGAGGTCCAAGTGGCGCGCGCGCAGATCGACTCGATCGAGAAGGCGCTCGACCAGTACCGTCTCGACGTGCGCCGCTACCCGAGCGCCGAGGAAGGCCTCGACGCGCTGGTGGCGAAGCCGGTCTCGGCGATCAACTGGAACGGGCCCTACCTCAAGAAGGCCGTTCCCGCCGACCCGTGGGGCCGGCCCTACGTCTACCGCACGCCGGGCGAGAAAAGCGAGTTCGCGCTCTTCTCGCTCGGGCGCGACGGCAGGGCGGGGGGCAGCGGCGCCGATGCCGACGTCGGCATGCAGTAGAAACAAAGTCGCCGCTCGCCGACTACTCAATCGCTTTCGCATCAAGCAGTTGTCGTGCTCCTGGTGGTACGGCATGTGCAAGGCACTACAGAAGGGAGGCTTCAATGCATTTCGGCAAGATTTCGATCGCGCTCGCTGCGATAGCGGCGTGCGGCGTCGCCAACGCGGCGCCCACCAACCTCGCGTTCAAAGCGCCGGCGAGCAACGCCACGCTCAAGGGCTCGATCTACCAATCCGCGGCCTGCGAGGTGACCGGCAGCGGCATCAGCCGGGTCGACTTCTTCCTCGGTACGACGAAGCTCAACACCGAGGGCAGCGCGCCCTGGAACTGCAACATCGACACGCGCCAGTTCAGGGACGGCGCTTACGTGCTTCGGGCCACGGCTTACGACTCCTCGAACCAGGCAGCCTCCACCCAGATCAACGTCACCATCCAGAACAGCACGACGAGCAGCAGCACCGCGAGCGCCCCGGCGTACTCGGGGACTCCGTATTCCGGCACGCCGGTCGCGCTGCCCAAGGCTTTCCCCGCGGTCAACTTCGACAAGGGCGGCCAGAACGTCGCCTACCGCGATCTTTCGAGCGGCAACGCCGGCGGCCAATACCGCACGAGCGAAGACGTCGACATCGTCAACAGCGGCTCGGACCCGCTCAGCGCCTACGCGGTCAACGGCTTCCAGACCGGCGAGTGGCTCGCCTACACGGTCAACGTGCCCGCCGACGGCAAGTACGACATCGCCGTCAATGCCGCCACCAACTACAGCTCGACCCCCGCCTTCCGCGTCGAAGTCGACGGCGTGAATGTCACAGGCAAGCTGAGCGTCCCGAGCACCGGTAGCTGGTCGAGCTTCAAGTGGGTGGGCAAGCAGGGAGTCGATCTCAAGGCCGGCAAGCGCGTGCTCAAGGTCGTCTCCGAAGCCGAGTACTTCAACCTGAACGGCATGAGCGTGCTCGCGAGCGCGAGCAGCACGCCGAGCTCGAGCGGCCCGCTGGTGAGCTTCCGCGCGCCGACCAGCGGCCAGACCTTGTCAAAGACGATCTCGGGCTCCGCCTGCGAGGCGCTCGTGTCCAACGGCAGCACCGCGATCAAGCAGGTGCAGTTCTTCGTCGACGGGAAGCTGCTCAACACCGAGCTGAGCGCGCCGTGGAATTGCAGCTTCGACACCACCAAGGTGTCCGACGGCACGCGTCTGTTGAGGGCGGTGGCGACCGACGTAAACGGCGCCACCGGCAGCGCCGAGATCGGCGTCAAGGTGGCGAACGGCACGACGGTGAGCAGCGGGCCGACCAACGTGGCCTTCGTCGCCCCGAAGAACGGGGCGACCATCTCGGGCGACATCAACCAGTCGAGCGCCTGCGAGGTGACCGGCACCGGCATCGCGCGGGTGGACTTCTTCCTCGGTGGCGCCGCGCTCAACATCGAGAACAGCGCGCCGTGGAACTGCAACATCCCCACGCGGCAGTTCAACGACGGCACTTACAGGCTGAGGGCCGTGGCCTACACCTCCTCGGGCGGTTCTACGACGGCGGAGATCGACGTCAAGATCCAGAACGGCACGACGAGCGCGAGCACCGCCAACCCGGACTTTTCCTGCTCCTTCGAGAGCTCTCCCACCGACTGCGGCTTTTACGAGCAGGCCAAGCAGCCGGGGCGCGCGACGCTGGTGAGCACATCGCGCGAGGGCAGCAGGGCAGTGCGCCTGTACACGCAATCGGGCGACAACAACGTCAGCGGCAGCGGCACCTGGGAGCGTAACGACCTGTCCCTTGGCCAGGCGCTCACCGACTGCTCGCAGGGCAAGGAGCAGTGGTGGGCGCACTCGGTGCTCTTCCCGAGCGACTACAACCTGCCCAATAACGGCGGCGTCGTGATGGACTTCCACCACACCGGCTCGAGCGGGCAGGCGAACTTCCACGTCGACGCCATGAGCACGGGCCTGCGACTGCGCGGCTACGGCGGGACGAGCGTGGACTCCGGGCGCTACCAGGTCGAGCTCGGCCCGGTGGTGAGGAACCAGTGGTACGACTTCGTCTACCACGTGAAGTGGTCCTCGGGCTCCGACGGCTTCATGCATGCTTGGGTGAACGGCGTGAAGAAGCTCACGCACTACGGGCCGACGCTCTACTCGGGCATGGGCTGCTACCTGAAGCTCGCGAACTATCACGACCCCATGGGCAAATCGAGCGCCGTCATCCATGACCGGGTGCGCCGCGGCAAGACGGCGGCGGACGTCTCGCTCACTCCCCTGCCATAGCCCCGTGCGCTACAGCGTCCACGCCCTCGATGCGCGCCAGCAAGTGGTCGCGCTCTCCCTGGAGGCGGCGAGCGAAGCCGCCGCCCGGGAGCTGGCGCGCGAGCGGGGCCTGGAAGTTTTCTGCGTGGAATCGAGGCGAGGCGGTCTCTCCCTGAGCCGCGCCTCTCGGTTCCCCGCACTCTTATTCTCGGTGGAGCTGAAGTCGCTTCTCGACGCGGGCCTGAACCTGGTGGAAGCGCTGCAGACGCTCGCCGAGAAGGAGTCCGGCGGCGAGCGCCGCGAGGTGCTCTCGGGCATCGTCGCGGCGCTGCATCGCGGCGAGGCCCTCTCGCAGGCGGTGGCGGCGTTCCCGCGCGTCTTTCCACCGCTCTACGTGGCGACCATCAAAGCGGCCGAGCGCACCGGCGACGTGCCCGAGGCGCTCGCGCGCTACATCGCCTACCAGGAGGAGCTCGACCGGGTGAAGAAGAAGATCGTCTCGGCGTCCATCTACCCCGCGATCCTGCTGGGCGTGGGCGTGCTCGTGCTTGGCTTTCTCATGCTCTACGTCGTACCCCGCTTCGCCACGGTGTACGAGGACATGGCCGGCACCCTCCCCTTCTTCTCGCAGCTCCTGCTCGCCTTCGGCAGCTTCGCGGGAAGGAACGCGTTGCCGATCGCCTTCGCCTTTGTCGCTTCGGCGATCGGTCTTCTTCTTCTGTTCAGGCAGGGCGCTTTCCGCTCGTGGCTGGCGGCACGGGTGTGGGACATCCCGGCCATCGGCAGCCGCATGAAGGTCTATCAGCTCGCGCGGCTCTACCGCACCACGGGGATGCTGCTGCGCGCCGGGATCCCGGTGCTGCGCGCGCTGGAGATGGCGCAGGACCTGCTCGCCGCCGAGCTGCGCGCGAAGCTCGCCGGAGCGCGCGCGCTCATCGAGCAGGGCCGCACCATGTCCGCGGCCTTCGCCGCGGCCGGGCTCGCCACGCCGGTGGCCTCGCGCATGATGGCCGTGGGCGAGCGCGGCGGCGACATGGGCCGCATGCTGGGCGAGATCGCGCGCTTCCACGACGACGAAGTGGCGCGCTTCGTCGACTGGTTCACGCGCGCCTTCGAGCCGGCGCTGATGGCGGTACTCGGCGTGGCGGTGGGCCTGGTCGTGGTGCTCATGTACATGCCGATCTTCGAGCTGGCGGGGAGCCTGCGATGAGCGAAGCCCTCACCGCGCTCGCGGCGCGCCTGCTCATGCCGGCCGTCGACCTCGACGCGCTGCGTGCGCAGGCGCCCGCGTTCGACCTCGTGCCTTTCGCGGAGGCCTCGCGCCGCGCCTGCGTGGCCTTGCGAAACGACCGCGGCGCCGTGTCGGTCGTGCTCGGCCGGCCCTACGACCTCGACACCCAGGACTGGCTCGAGGAGCGCCTCCCCGCGCCCTTTGCCTACCGCATCGCGGGAGAGACCGACGTCGCCGCCTTCCTCGCCGACCACGAGGCGGAATTGAGGGCACTGGACAGCGTGTCCTCTTCCCTCGCGGATGTTTCCGGTGAAAAGGAAAGGAGCCACGAGATCTCCTTCGAGGCGGCGGCGGAGTCCGACAGCACGGTGGTGCGGCTGGTCGCCTCCACGCTCTACGACGCGGTGAAGGCAGGCGCGAGCGACGTGCACCTCGAGTCGACCGGCACGGGCCTCGCCATCAAGTACCGCATCGACGGCGTGCTGACCCCCGCGGAGACGCTGCGCGGCGCGGAGCTCGCCGAGCAGGTGATCTCGCGCGTCAAGGTCATGTCCGAGCTCGACATCGCCGAGCGGCGCGTCCCGCAGGACGGCCGCTTCAAGGCGACACGCGAGGGGCGCGAGATCGACTTTCGCGTGTCGGTGATGCCGAGCGTCTTCGGCGAGGACGCCGTGCTGCGCGTGCTCGACCGCCGGGCGCTCTCCGACCAGCTGCAGGGCCTCACGCTGGATGCCCTGGGATTCTCTTCGGAGATGAAGGACTCCGTGAGAACGCTCTCCGGGCAGCCGTACGGCATGCTGCTGGTGACCGGCCCCACCGGCAGCGGCAAGACCACCACGCTCTACGCGATGATCAGCGAGACGAACAACGGCCGCGACAAGTTCATCACCATCGAGGATCCGGTCGAGTACCAGCTCCCCGGGGTCCTGCAGATCCCGGTGAACGAGCAGAAGGGCCTCACCTTCGCGCGCGGCCTGCGTTCGATCCTGCGCCACGACCCCGACCGCATCATGGTGGGCGAGATCCGCGACCCGGAAACCGCCGAGATCGCGGTTCAGGCGGCGCTGACCGGACACCTCGTCTACACCACCGTGCACGCGAACAACGTGCTCGACGTGCTCGGGCGCTTCCTGCACATGGGCGTCGACCCTTACAACCTCGTCTCGGCGCTGAACGCCGTCATGGCACAGCGCCTCGTCCGCGTCCTCTGTAAGGCGTGTCAAGGAAGGGGCTGCAAGGAGTGCCGGAACACCGGGTTCCGGGGAAGAAAGGCGATCGGCGAGCTGCTCGTGGTGAACGACGAGCTGCGCGAGCTGATCGTCGCGCGCGCCCCGGCGCGCAGGCTCAAGGAGGCCGCGCGCGCCGCAGGCACCGTGCCCCTGCGCGAGACGGCGATGGCGCTGGTCGATGCCGGCGAAACGACTCTCGAGGAGATCAACCGTGTCACTTTCGTGGCGTAGAAAGCACTTGCGCATCGGCCTCGCGCCCGAGCGCGTGATGGTGTCCGGGGCGAAGGTGATCGACGTGCCGGCGGGCGCCGGCGGCTGGGACGCCGCTCTCCAGTGCCTAGGCGAGCCCCTCGCGGCCGCGAAGGGCGGCGAGGCGAGCGTGGTGATCGCCGACCAGCTCGCGCGCTACGCGCTGCTGCCCTGGAACGACACCCTCAAGACCGAGGAGCAGTGGCTCGCGCTCGCGCGGCACCGCTTCGCCGGCCTGCACGGTGCGCGCGCCACGGAATGGGACGTGCGCGTCACGGCGACCGCGCCCAAGGGGCCGCGCCTCGGCTGCGCGGTCGACCTCGCGCTCATCGAAGGCCTCAAGGCCGCGTGCGCTGCGCACGAAATACGGCTCGTGTCGGTGCAGCCCTTCCTGGTGGCCGCGTACAACCGCATCCGGCGCATGGTGGGAAGCCGATCGTGCTGGGTCGTGGTCGAGGAGCATGGTCGCATCACGCTGGTCCTCATCAAGGACGGCGCGTGGCTCGCCATCCGCGGGCGGCGCTGCGACGAGCGCTGGCGCCTCGTGCTGCCCGAGATCCTCGAGCGCGAGGCGGCATTCCTCGGCCTGTCCGAGCCCTGCACCCGCGTCATCGTATGTGCGCAGGACGGCTTCGACACGCAAATGCACGGCGAGTGGCGCACCGACGCGCTGAGCTACCGGGAGCTCGCGCTGGCAGCCCCCGAATGATGCAGCGGATCGAGATCGACTTCGTCCGC
>DASRKB010000046.1:0-11040 GCA_035649175.1 Burkholderiales bacterium
GCAACACCGGGAAGGGCATCTTGGTTGCCGTCTCCCTCCGTCGCTTCCACGCGCACCGCCGCGGCGCCGTCGTTCCGCCTGGCACGCGGCGGGCAAGCGAGCTGGCTCTCCGCTCCATTGTCGATCACGATGAAGAACAGACGATCTTTGGCCGGCGCCGCGGGAAGCTCCTGTCTATTCGCTATTGCGCGCTCGCGCGCAATCTGCAGACCGCGGACCACGTCGCTCAGCGTCGCGACCCCGGAATTCTCGAAGTAGCCACCGTCGACGAGAAAGTCCCAAACCTGCGTGTCGGCTGCGCAGGCACCGTCCGCACGGGCGTTGGGGCAGGCGTGTACCGTGCCAGCGGGGCTTACATAGGTGAAGCGGGCCGAATTGAGCACCGCTTCGCGCAGTGGCAGCCCGCTCGTCTTGAGCGCGAACGGCCGTGTTTCCTGCGGCTCGCCGGGCTTGCGCTCGGCGGCTTCCTTCACGGGGAGCCGCACGGGCCGGAAAAGGTCAACGCCGTCGGGCAGACGGACCTGGACGTTGGATACGATCACACGCCGCCCAGTCTTCACCGCGGTCGCGTTGAGGAAAACCGCCGGCGTCGCATCGCCGTTCTTCGTGGAAAACTCCTCCAGGAACGGCTTGTCCAGGCGGCCTTGCTGCCCTGAGAACACGTCGTCCCACGCGGCGCTCCATGCCCT
The DNA here is from genome assembly GCA_035649175.1 of Burkholderiales bacterium. GTDB lineage: Bacteria > Pseudomonadota > Gammaproteobacteria > Burkholderiales > SG8-39 > SCGC-AG-212-J23. The sequence goes on from DASRKB010000046.1 coordinate 690, forward strand.
CGCGAGCACCGAGCCCCGGTCCTCGTCCAGATAGTCGAACCATACGAACCGCTGCGCGGTCTCGGCGAAGAGCATCGATGCCGCCACCGGTGCGAGAAAATCGCGCCGCAGGAGCCGGGCGATCTCTTCCTGCCGCCCAGGCCGGCAGCGTTCGGTCAAAGGCTTGGATTCCCACACCCGGCGTTGCGCGAGATAGACGCTCAACCCGAGCGAGCCGCCCGAGACGCCGGAGTAGGCGTAAACGTGGCGGCCGAATGCGCCGCACGTTTGATCGTCCGCCTTCGCGAGCATCGTCGCAGTCCAGTACGCGGCGCGCAGGCCCCCGCCGGCGGCGGAGACGAAGAAGATCGGCGCTTGCTCGCCCCCCGGCAGATCCGCGCGCCAGCGGTCGAAGTGCTCGAGAAGGCGCGGCCGCTCCGGCGCCTCCCGCGCGAACTTCGAGTCGCGCAGCGTGTGGTTCGGCGTATTGCCGAGCGCGAGGTACCAGAGCACCGGCACCAGCGCGAGAGAGGGCAGCGTCGCATACTTCGGCACGAATACCCACACGATGCCGAAGAACGCGACAAGGGCGAGTGCCAGAAACACGAGCGCGAAGGTACCGAGCCGCATCGGCAGCGCGATCGGCGAATACGCCACCGCGACGACCAGCGCGACCTGAAGCGAGAATGCGATCGCGAGGGCGGCGAGGGTGCCTCCGGCGATCTGCTTCTGCGGGATGGCGGCGTCGCCCATGATCCTGAATTGCTTCCCAAACACCTCGCGCCGACGCTCGGTGAACCAGAGCAACCCGGCGGCCACGCCAAGGATCCAGAAAGGCAGAGTCGAGCCGCCGGGGTGGCTCTGCGCCGTGCCGTAGACGACCCACAGCCACACGAGCAGCGCGCCAGCCATCGCCCAATGCGCCGCCCTGCCGGTGCGCCCCAGGAGCAGCGGCACGAGCGTCAGGGCAACGGTAAGGGCGAGGAGGTAGTCCTCGAAATGCAGTGCTTCGGGCTCGGTGCGCTGCACCTGCGGCACCGTAGACCAGGTGTACGAGGCGATGACGGCGGCGAGGAGCGTGACGAGCAGCGTGCTCCAGCGGTAGACGGGCCTTGTGCGCACGTCGATCACAAGCCGCGTGATACCGTCTGCCAGGCGGCCGATTGCCCAAGTGAGCGGCAGCACGCCTGCGGCGAGCGGCGCGATCCAGTTAGGGCTCGGATCACCGTCTGCTAGGAAGATCGAAGCCGCGCACGCGACGATCACCAGCCCGGCGAAGGGCGCGAGCCGCGGCAAGTCTGCGGTCAGCCAGGGAGTGCAGCCCTTCGAGGCCGGGTGCGGGCCGGCGTCGCCGGGATAGTCCGTGCCCGAGATCACGCGCATGGAGTACCAGATCGAGGCGGCCCAGGCCGCGAGCACGCCAAGCACCAGCCAATGCTGCTGCATCCCGGCGAGGATCTCGCGCGTCTGCTTCACGTAGAACACGAACACCACGCCGATCAGCAGCGCGAGCAGCGGATAGACATTGAGCCAGGCGTGACGCAGGACTTCGACGCCGCACCAGACCAGTCGGTGCGGCAGCGAGTATTCCGTTCTGGCATGCGATGCGACGACGCGGTCCGCCGCGTCGCGCTTTCCGCGCGCTTCCTCGCGGAGCGCTTCCAGGGGCCGGAGTTGCATTGCGTCCTCCTCGGAGAACGAACGTCCGGGCCATCATAGGCCTCGCGCGGCTTCTGGCCTTATCCCTTCGTACCGAAATTGCGCCAGCCGCAGCTCGCAACGACGGGTGAGCGCCGCCGCCTTATCCCTTCGTCCGCCATCCGTTCCGTCCCGCGCAAATCCAACTAGACTGGGCCGCTCTGGAGCACCTTGGGGGTGAGGCATGCCCAAGCACGTCGTCTTGTTCGTGCACGGCGTTGGGGACCTGCAATCGGCGAAGGAGTGGCAGGCCTCCTATGAGGAACTGCTTCCTGAGCTCTACAACCGCTACGACTGCTCCGCGTTTCTGCCGTTCGACGAGCACTTCGAGCTCAAGCCGATTTTCTACAACGACGAGTTCGACGGCCTAAGGAAGCAGTGGGCCAAGGCCGCCGAGGACGTGTTGCCGCTCATGACGCCCGGCAAGTTCGGCGGCGGCGTCCTCACCCAGCTGACGGAATGGGCCGAGGGAGCGGACAAGAACACGGCCTTGCGCACGCATGCGCTCGACGTTGTCCTCTATCGCTTCTTCCCCAACGTCGCTGCCGCCGTCCGTGCGAGCGTGCATGCCCAGCTGCTGGCCGGTATCAAGGGTGCGGATCGCTGGTCGGTGATCGCGCATTCGCTCGGCACATCGGTCGTCCACGATACGCTGGTCTGGATGTTCGATCCGAATGCGCCGAAAGGGCGCCTGCCCGCAAGCGGCTTCAGGCTCGAGGCGTTGGCGATGATCGCGAACGTGAGCCGCGCGCTCGAGTCGCATGGCTATGAAGATGAGGATGGCAACGAGCTCGGCGCGCGCTGGGACGTGTATCGCTCCGTGGTGCAGCCGAATGCGAAGCCTTCCAAGGGCGTGTGCGCCAGCTTCCTCAACGTCTGGCATACCTGGGACCCGATCCCCCTGCCGAAACAGTTCAAGCCCGCTTCGGACTGGCCGGATGCGGCAACGCGAGCAAGCGAAGGAGCGTTCCTCGACATCGAGATCGGTGAGTTCGAGAACGTCAGGAAACTGACCAGCGTCCATGACATCGACCACTATCTGCGAAACCCGAGCGTGCACATTCCGCTCTTCCGGCGGCTGATCCCGATCGGAGAGGGCGGCCGCGGGCTGATCCCCGACGCCGAGATGAAGAAGGCCGTGGACAAGCACCGCGCCGCCAACCCGCTCTCTGAGGCGAAGCAATGGATCGACAAGCTGAAAGACTTCCGCCTCTCCGATGAGGAGCGGGGCTGGGAAAAGATTCTCGGCATGTTTCTCGACTACTACGCCAATCGGCAGCGCAAATGAGAGCCGCGCTGCGGATCGCCGCCGCCTCACTCGCGTTCATCGCCTGGCCCGCGCTGGGCCAGGACTGCAAGGCGATCGAGACCAAGCTTGGAAACGATCCACTGCGGATGCTGCAGTTTCTCTATTTCGGCAAATGCCTCGGCGGCGAGAACGATAGCGAATCCGTGACCGGGGAGATCAACGAACTGATCAGGCAGGTGACGACCCGCGCTCCGGGTACCGCGGGGAACGCGCTCGAGGAGGCCTTGAAGCGTGTCTCGGACTACGTGAGCACCTCCGCGCGCGAGCGCGAGACCAGGTCGCAGCCGCTGCTGGCCGCCATCAAGACGGAGATTGACTCGGTTCGCGAAAAGCTGACGAAGCAGGAGCCGCTGGTCGACCAGGATGTCGTCGGCTGGCAATGGCAGGACACGCGGTTTCGGGGGTTGCCCGACGTGAACGTGGCGTCGCTCAATGTAATGTGTCCGCCCTCCGAGCCAAAGCTCTGTGCGGAGGCTTCCGCCACCGGCAAGGTCGTATTCCGGGCTGCCGCCCTTGTAACGCGGACACTGCAGTTGAGCCTGACCGATGAGTACGAGCAAGCGCTAGCCGCCGCGCGCCTGCGTAAAGCCAAGTGGGACCGCTATTTCGACGAAGCGCGGGTCCAGTTCTTCTGGGAGCTCTATGCCAACGGGCTGCGCTATGGCCGCGAGAACAGGAAAGCCGGGGGCTTCGCAGAGCCGCCGCACGACCAGATCATCCTGCTCCATCCCGGTGTCGGCCTGGAATACGTTAACGACGCGCCGTCAGGCAGCCGTCTCCAGGCCGCGCTTGTCATAGAGCTGATCGGCTACAACCGGTGGACCTGGAGCAAGCAGGGAAAAATGGAAAATGCGTTCGGCGCGTCGCTCATTCAGAGTTATAGCGACAGGGCGGGCCTTGCCAGCGCCCGTCCCGGCATCATGGTCCATTTCCAGAACAAGTATTCCCTCGCCTACACCCGGCGCGACGGCGTCGACGGACTGATGCTGAGCATCGATCTGGCGAAACTCGTAACCAAGGTGGAACAGGACGCCCGGGAGAAGTTCAAGCTTGGCGGCCGCGGCGAGTAAAGAGCGTCCTATCGCCGCCGCTTCTGCACTGCCCTCTTGGGCTCCTGCATTTCGAGCTCACGCGGCTGTATCCACCGTGGCCGACCGTGAACTCCCTCACGCCGCGCGCGGACAAGGCGCTCTAGTCGGCATTCTTTCCTTGCATGTTGCTGACAGAAACTTACAAGATGCCGGCCAAGACCAACGAACAACGGGAGGATCGAATGCGTCTGACTATCATCGCCATGGCGAGCTTCGCCTTGCTTTCTGCTGGCTGCGCTTCCACTTCCGGGGATCCGGGCTCAGGCGCCGAAGCCGGGCAGCCGGGCGCGGCGAGCGAAGGACCGCGAGCCGTGACCCAGGGGTATGGGAGCAAAGCGGCCCCGGGCAGCGACATGAAGGCGGGCGGGAGCGCCGCGGCCGTCATGAAGGATGCGAAGGGCGTCCCGATGGAGCGGGTGATCTACTACGGCTACGACGAGTACGACATCCAGCTCAAGTACCACGGCATCGTCGAGGCGCATGCAAAGTACCTGCGCGAGAACCCGGGCGCCCGGATGACAATCGAGGGCAACGCCGACGAGCGCGGCAGCCGGGAATACAACGTCGGCCTCGGGCAGCGCCGTTCCGACAACGTGAAGAAGGCCCTTCTCCTGCTGGGCGTCAAGGAGAGCCAGATCGAATCCGTGAGCCTCGGCGAGGAAAAGCCCGCCTGCGCCGAGCAGGGGGAAAGCTGCTGGTGGAAGAACCGCCGAGGCGACATCAAGTACGCGGGCGAGTAAGCGGCACCAACACAAACGGCCTGGAGCACAGCGCGCTTCAGGCCGTTTTTCTTTCCGGAGCGGGGAGGCTGCCGCGCGCTAGCGCCGCCGCTTCTGCACTGCCCTCTTCGGCTCCTGCATCTCGGCGATCTCGTCGCCGCTCATGCCCTGGAGCTTGGGCTCGATGTTGTCCTTGATCCACTTCGGGTCCCACCACTCCACCGGCAGGACCGCAACGCCGTGCAGGTAGACGCCGTAATGCAGGTGGTCGCCGGCGGCGAGGCCGGTCTCGCCGGTGCGGCCGAGGATGCCGCGCTGCTTCACCTTGTCGCCCTCCTTCGCGTCCATCGAGCTCAGGTGGCTGTAGAGGGTGAAGAGCCCGAGGCCGTGGTCGAGGATGACGGTGTTGCCGTAGATGCCCATGTCGCCGGCGAAGACCACCGTGCCGTGGTTCGCCGCCTCGACCGGGTAGCGCTTGGTGACCGAGAGGTCGTAGCCAAGGTGGTAGGCCTTGTCGATCGGCTCGCCGTTGTAGGTGTAGGTGCGCTCGTCGGCGAAGTTCGCCTCGACCTTGGAGTTCGAGAGCTGGACGAAGGCGCCCTCCCACTGCTTCTCGGAGGTGGACTTCTTCGTGATCGCCGTGATCCGGTCGTCGTTCTCCTTGCGCAGCTGGTTGTTGACGGCGAGGAAGACCTCCTTCGGGCCCTGCGGCGGGTCGCCTTTCACGAGCGGCGCCACCTTGGTCTCGATGAAGCCGTCCGTGATCGCGAGCGTGCTCTTGCGGTACTTCACGCCCTTCAGCTCGTAGGAGACCGCCATCTCACGGGTATTGCCCGCCCTGTCGGTCGCGACGAGGAAGGCCTTGGCGTTCGACGGCGCGTCGTAGGGATGGGCGAAAAGCACGACGTAGTGGTCTTCCTGCCCCTTCACCTGGCCCTTGTGGCCGGGGAAGAAGTGATTCCCGACCCTCACCCCGCTCGTCGCCGTGTCGGCGGAGGGCTTGTACACCAGCGCACCCGCCCCGCCGAAGTTGATGTAGCGGTCTTCGGCGACGAGCTGGATCGTGGGCGGCGTGACATCGATCGTCAATTCCTTCTGCAGCACCGTCTCGTTGCCGGTAAAGAGCGAGCCGTCGCGGGCGACGACGCGCAGCACCGCCGGGCCTTCCTTGATTCCCTTGAGCTTCGCCACCTCGATGGTGATCTTCTTCTCGAGCGCAGGGTCGGCGAAGATCTCGGTGGCGATCGGGTGCTCCGTGCCGCCCGCGGTGAGCGTCGCGGTGATGGACCTGAGCCCGGTTCCCTTGTCGGTGACGCCGATCTCGATCGGCGCCTTGCCGATCATTTCGGAGTCGGGAGTGAGGGTGACGACAGGCGCCTGCTTTTCGAAGCGCGGCGCGAAGTGCAGGCCGCCGGCGATCAGCACCGCGGCAATGACGAGGAGGAGGCCAAGCAGCAGCGGGCGCTTGCTTCGCGGGGCACGGGAGTCCAGAGTAGTCATTTAATCGGCGTAGAAGTTAGAGAGTCTCGGAAAACGAGCGCAATTATCGCCCGACACACGTTAAATCTATTTGAGGAAAGCGGCAAATCGCCGGGCGGTCTTCCGTGAGTGACGAGCGGGGCCCCTAAGATCCTCCGATGCAGACTAGGTTCCGTTACGGCACGAAGCGTCGCGCCGATCGGGTAGAGTCCACGCAGGGGACCAAGTGAAAATCACCTTCGATGGACTAGCGTCAGGTGCCGCTCCTCGGCTTCCTTGAGTTCGGCGCGCTGGTCGTCGGCGTGCTGGCCGTCGTCGCCGGCGAGTTCTTCGGACTGCCCAAGGGCATGCACCTGGGCGTTTTCCTCATCGGCGCCGCGTTCGCCGTCGGCGGCCTCGAGTCCCTCGGCACGCAGCGCATGTGCTTCCGCCTCTCGGAAGGCGCCGGAGAGGCCTATGCCGGCCCGCCCGCGATCGTCGTCGGCATCGCCGCCCTGATGATCGGTGCCGGCGTCATTGCCGGGGCCTACCTTCTCTCCGACGGCCTGTGGCACAGCACCGTGGCGTACCTCCAGCGTCGGCCCGCCGCCGCGCTCGCCGCCGGCGGCGTGCTCGCCGGCTGCGTCGGACTCTTCCTCATGATGAATCCCTCGGGGCGCGTCGGCACCGCCTGGACGCTCCTGGTGCGCGTGCCCCGGTGGCTCCTCGGCCTTGCCCTCGTCCTCGCCGCCCTCGCCAGTATCAGCCTCGGCGCGTGGGAATGGCTCCAACCCGCGGCGTTCGACGACTTCGCCAGAAGGCTCCCGCGCGAGCTTCGCTGGCCGCGCTGATACCGCTTCAGCAGCTTTGCAACCGTCGCCGCCTTTTCCGGCCGGGAACGCGGCCCGACGTCGCGCCATCCAATCCTGCGTAACGACCACAGAGGAAGTACGCCGACGATGAGCATGCGCAAGTACACCTGCCAGATCTGCGGCCACGTCTACGACGAAGCCGAGGGCGACCCCGCCGCCGGCATCGCGCCCGGCACGCGCTGGGAAGACCTCCCCGAGACCTGGAGCTGCCCCGACTGCGGCGTGACCAAGGCCGATTTCCAGCTCACGGTGGCGGCGTGAAAGTCGTCGTCGTCGGCTCGGGCCTCGCCGGCGTCACCGTCGCCGAGGCGCTCGCGCACCACGCGGTGACGCTGGTGACGGCGGAGACGCGCGGCTACTACTCGCGCCCGCGCCTCTCGCACGGGCTCGCGCTCGGCGACGAGCAGGCGGCGAAGATCGTCCTCAAGCCGTTCGCGGCGTTGAAGGGTGTGCGGGTGCTCGCCGGCATCGAAGCGTGGCTCGTCAAGCGCGAGCGCCGGCAGCTCGTGCTGCGCGGCGGCGAGGCCGTCGACTACGACGCGCTCGTCCTCGCCACCGGCTCGGCGGCGAGCATCCCGCCCGCGCTCGCCCCGTTCCGGCCGGATTTCCGCGTGCTGAACAGCCTCGACGACCTGATGACGCTGCGCCGCCGGCGGGCGAAGCTCCTCGCGCGAGGCGAGACGCCGCGCTGGGCGGTGGTCGGCGGCGGCCTGATCGGCTGCGAGGTGGCCTCCGACCTGCGCAAGGCCGGCGACGCGGTGACGATATTCCACCGGGCCGAGCGCCTCATCGAGCAGCAGCTCGCCGAGGGCGAGTCGCAGGCGCTGCACGAGCACTTCGCGGCGCTCGGCGTGACGGTGCGCTATCGCCAGGACCTGAACGAGTTGCCGCGCGGCTACGAAGGTGTGATCGTCGCCACGGGCTTCGCGCCCCGCGTGGAGCTGGCGAGGGAAGCAGCCCTGAGCACGGCGCGCGGCATCGTCGTCGACGGCCACCTCCGCACCGCCGACCCAGCCATCCATGCCGTCGGCGACGTCGCCGAAGTCGAGGGGCGGCTCTACCCGTTCGTGTCGCCGATCCGCTCGCAGGCGCTGTGGCTCGGGGCGCATCTCGACGGCAAGACCTCCGCCGCATGGACCCCGCCGCCTTTCACCCCGGTGATCAAGATCCACGGCTTCAAGCTCCCCGAGAAAGCCCTCGCCTAAGCAGTCCGCATCGGTATTCGCAAGCTCACGACGGTGCCTTACCCCCCCTGGACATGGGATATGCCGCGCTTCCGTTCGTTCTTATTATCCCGGCGCAGGTACTGTCTCAAGCAGCGGTGGTGTTCAGGGAGGAAGACCATGGCACGGATCAGAAAAGCCTCACGCCTTCTCGTGATTTCAGTAGGCCTCATCGTCCTATTGTCAGGAAATGCGCGCGGCGCCGATCAGTTGTACTGGACGGATGCATCGTTCTGGACGATCAACCGCGCCAATATCGACGGCTCAGGGGTGCAAGTACTCGTGAATACCAATGCCTTCCCTCAGAGCATCGCTATCGATAACAGCGGCGGGAAGATGTATTGGGGAGAGGTACTCGGCGCGCTACGCCGCGCGAACCTTGACGGATCCGGCGCGCAGGACCTGGTGCTCTCCATAGGTCCTACGGGAGTTGCGCTGGACTCGGCCGGTGGAAAGGTGTATTGGACGGACCCCTACGTGACGGGCTGGATACATCGCGCCAATCTCGACGGCACACAGGTAGAGAATATTGTCACATTTGGAAGCGATCGCGAGGGTCTCGCGCTTGACCTGATCAACGGCAAGATCTACTGGACCAATCGAAGCTGGCAATCCATCGAACGCGCCAATCTGGACGGCAGCGGGTGGGAGTTCTTGATTCCAGATGGGCTTGCCGATCCTCGCGGGATCGCGCTCGACATGCGCGCCGGCAAGATGTACTGGGCGGAGCTTGGCAGTGGGAGCATCCGCCGCGCCAATCTCGATGGAAGCAACGTGGAGAATCTTGTCACCGGCCTCGGCCAACCCCTGGGCTTCGCGCTCGATGTGCAGCGCGCAAAGATGTACTGGACCGATATCGGCACTCACAAAATACAACGCGCCAGTCTTGACGGGGCGGCGGTGGAAGATCTCGTTGTGGGCCTCGGGATCCCGGCGGGCATCGCCCTCGACATGGCGGCCGGAAGCACAGTGGTACAGATCGACGTCAGACCCGGGGATCCAACCAATAGCTTCAATGTAACGTCAGCCGGTGTGGTCCCGGTTGCGATCCTGAGCAGCGCGACGTTCAACGCCACGCAAGTGGATCCGGCAAGCATCACCCTCTCCGGAGCAGCCGTAAAGCTCGTCGGCAAGGGAGCGAACCAAGCCTGCAATGCCCACGACGTCAATGCAGACGGTCTGCTCGACCTCATATGTCAGGTGGAGACGAGCGATTTGACGCTCGAGCCAGGCAGCTCGATCGCGGTTCTAAAGGCGAAAACGCTGAGCGGCGAGGATATCCAGGGCGAGGATTTGATACGAATCGTTCCCTGACATAGCGCCCTCAGCTCCGGGTTCCCTCACGTTCCGCGGGCCGGCTTCGCGTCGGCCCTTTTCGCCTCTGCAATGCCCCCCGCGCGCCTCGGGATCGCCACAATCGCCTGCGATGCTCTTCGCATGCGATTCCTTCACGCGGCAGCTAAGCCCGCAGTGATTGCCCTCCTCGCCGTGGCCTTGTTCGTCCCCGTCAACATGATCCAGGGCCTGATCGTCGAGCGACAGCAGCGTCGCGACTTCGCCGTGGCGAACATCGCCGCGGGCTGGGGGAAGCGCCAGACCTTCGCCGGGCCGTATCTGGTCGTGCCCTACGAGCGGCACTGGACCGAGGTGCATCAGGAATGGACCGACGGCAAGCTGCGCGAGCGGCGCACTGAGCGGAGCGACTCGCTCCTGCTGCGCCTGCCCGCCGAGAGCGTCGAGTGGCGCATCGGCGCCGAGGTGAGCGAGAAGGCCTACGGCATCTACAAGGCGCGCCTTTTCAGCGCGAGCGCCCAAGTCGCGGGCGAGCTCGCCATCCTCCCGCGCTTCGGCCTGCCCGAGGACGGCAAGTACAAGATCAAGTGGGGCACGCCGCGGCTCGTCTTCGGCGTCTCCGACCCGCAGGGGATCCGCTCCCTCTCGGCGCTCGAGCTCGTGGGCAATGAGCACCCCTTCGAGCCCGGCTCGGGCGACGCGGCCAACC
>DASRKB010000047.1:0-8593 GCA_035649175.1 Burkholderiales bacterium
GTCACCGGCTCGTGCATCCCGGGCGTGTAGTAGTGCTTGGCGACGTTGTTCAGGCCGATCTTCTTGTCCTCAGCGCAGTTGATCCACTCGGCGCCCTCGATCACGCCGCGCTCGAGCGCGGGCACGATCTCGCCGCCGGGCAGCGTGACCACCGAGACGCCGAGGCGCTTGTAGGTCTCTGCGCCGATACCGTAGATGCGGTACTTGATGCCCTTCAGGTCGGCGAGGCTGGTGATCGGCTTCTTGAACCAGCCCAGGCCCTGCGGATAGTCGGTGGGCACCGGGAAGCCGACCAGGTTCAGCTTGACGATGCTGGTGTAGTACTCCTCGAGCAGCTTCATCCCGCCGCCGTCGAGGTACCAGCCGTAATAGTCGATGCCGTCCATGCCGAACACCGGGCCATGCGAGAGCGGGATGCCGGCGAGGCTCTTGCCCAGGATGTAGCCCAGCGTGCCCGCACCCACGTCGATCACGCCGCGTGAGGCGGCGTCGAAGGTCTCGAACGCCGGGACGACGGCGCCCGCGGGCAGCGGCTCGATCTTCACGCGCCCGGCGGACATCTTCTCGATTTCCTCGGCCCACTTCACGAACACGAGATGCAGATTGGACGACGCGGGGTGCGTCGACTGCCCTTTGAGCGTGATCTTGGTTTGCGCCTGTGCCTGCGGAACTGCCGCGACGAGCAAAGCCGCCGCGACAGCGGAAAGCAACTGACGGGTATTGCGCATGGGTCCCCTCCTCTAAGAAGAAAAGCGCCCGGCCACGCTACGCCGGGGCCCGGGCGGCGTCAAGCTTGTCTATTTCCCGAACAACTTCTCCGGCAGCCATAGCGCGGTCTCAGGAAAGACGAAGACGATGGCGAGGCCGAGCATCTGCAGCAGCATGAAGTCGAACATCCCGCGGTAGATGGCCGAGAGCTCCCACTTGGGGGCCACCGCCTTCAGATAGTAGGCCGCCATGGCCACCGGAGGGGACAGGAAGGCGGTCTGCAGGCAGACCGCCACCAGGGTGCAGAACCACACCAGGTCGAGCTTCAGCGCCTCGACGACCGGCAGGAAGATCGGCAGGAAGATGAAGATGATCGCCGGCCACTCGAGCGGCCAGCCGAGGAGGAAGATGACCACCAGCAGCGCGATCAGCATCATCGAGGGCGGCAGCGGCAGCGTGAGCATCGCGTCGGCGAGCATGGTGCTCGTCCCCAGCCGCGTGAAGACCGCGCCGTAGATGTTGGAGGCGACCGCGAGGAACAGCACCAGGCTCGAGGTCTCGAGCGTCTTCAGGCACGCCTCGCGCAGGCCCGACCAGGACATGCGCCCGTAGGCGATGGTGAGCAGCACCGCGCCGGTCGCTCCCATCGCCGCGGCCTCGGTGGGCGTGGCGAGGCCGAAGATGATGCTGCCCAGCGCCGCGAACATGATCACCGCCATGGGCACGATGCCCAGCGCGAACTCGCGCACCATCTCGCCGAAGGACTTCGCCCACTGATCGCGCGGCAGCGGCGGGCCGAGCGCCGGGTTCATATGGCTGCGCACCAGCGCGTAGCCGATGTAGAGGCCGGCGAGGATGAGCCCCGGGATGATCGCCGCGGCGAAGAGCTTGATGATCGACACGCCGACGATCGGCCCCATGACGATCAGCATCACCGAGGGCGGGATGAGGATACCCAGGCACCCGCCGGCGGTGATGCAGCCGGCGGAGAGCTTCGGGTCGTAGCCCGCCTTCATCATCGCCGGCGCGGCCATCAGCCCCATCACCGTGACCGAGGCGCCGATGATGCCGGTGGCGGTGGCGAAGAGCGTCGCGGTGAGCAGCACCCCGAGGTAGAGCGACCCGCGCAGCGGCGCGAGGATGAGCTGGAAAGAGCGGAACAATCGCTCCATCAGCCCCGACTGCTCCAGCACGTGGCCCATGAAGATGAAGAGCGGCACGGCCGCGAGCGTCTCCTCCTTCATGAGCCCGATGGTCTGGAACACCATCAGGTAGAAGACCGTGTCGCCGAAGCCGATGTAGCCGAAGACGACCGAGAGGATGATCAGCGTGAACGCGATCGGGAAGCCGGCGAAGATGCCGGCGAGCAGCGCGCCCAGCAGGATGAGGCCGAGCGTCTCGCCGCTCATAGCGGCCTTCCCTTGAGCGCCGCCCACGCGCTCTTCGCGAACTCCGAGGCGCCCTGCACGATGAGCAGCGCGCACGCGACCGGGATCACCGTCTTGAACGGGTAGAGGATCGGCCGCCAGGGGCTCTCGTTCGACACCTCGCGCAGGTCCCAGGAATGCAGCGCTTCCTGCATCCCCATCCACAGGAAGAACGCCATGCCCGGGAAGAAGAAGAAGAGGTAGAGCGTTGCGTCGATCCTGCCGCGCGTGCGCACCGACCAGTTCTGGTAAAAGACGTCGGTGCGGATGTGGCCGCCCTTGTAGAGCGTGTACGCGGCGCCCAGCATGAAGTGCGACCCGTACAGCATGTACGCCACGTCGTAGGCCCAGATGGTGGGCGCGTTGAACATGTAGCGCGCGAACACCTCGTAGGTGATGCCGGCGACGAGCGGGATGATCAGCCAGCAGAACACGAGACCGCACCACTCGGCGAAGCGATCCATGGTGCGGACGAACGTGACGAGGGCGCGCGGCGGCGCTGCCGGCTCTGCGGGTGACACGGGCCTCCTCCCTTGGATGGCGACGCGAGCAGATCACAGGTCGCGGCGCGGCGTCAAGCGATGTTGCGGGAGAATGCACGCATGAAGCTCGCCCACTGGTCGCTGCACTTCTATCGCCTGCCCTATGTGCGCGAGGTGCGCTGGGTCTTCGCCGCGGAGAGCTCGGGGGACTACGCGCTCCTCACCATCGTCGCCGACAACGGCACTGCCGGCGTAGCCGAAGGCGTGATCAAGCCCACGCGCACCGGCACCTCGCCGCGCTCTCTCGTGGCCGCGTTGGAGACTGTCATCCTTCCGCAGATCCAGGGGTTGGATCTCCTGAGTGAAGAGGCTGTGACAGGCGCCCTCGCGCGCGTGCCGGAAAACCGCCTGGCGAAGGCGATGGTCGACAACGCCTGCTGGTCGCTGCGCGCGGGGGCGGCGGGCAAGCCGCTCTGGCAGCTCCTCGGCGGCAAGCCCGAGGTCGACCTCGCCTACATCCTCACGCGGCAGACGCCGGAACGCATGGCGGCCGAAGCCGGCGAAGCGTGCGCGCGCCACGGCTTTCGCACGCTCAAGGTGCAGGGCGGCCAGGGACGCGACACCGACCTGCGAATGCTCGCCGAGGTGCGCGCCGCGGTCGGCGCCGAGGTCGCGCTCTATGTCGACGCGAACGGAAGCTACGCGCGCCCCGAGGCCGCCGACTATGTCCGCGCGCTCGCCGACGCCGGCGTGCGTGTGGCGGAGGACCCGTGCGTGCTCGCGCCCGACGCGGGGTTCGAGGCGCTGCAGCGCGAAAGCCCACTGCCGATCCTCGTGGACCTGTCGTGCACCTCCGCCGCCGACGCCGAGCTCTACTTCGGCCGCGGCGCGCGGGCTGTCGCCGCCAAGCCCGCGCGCATCGGCCTGAGCGAAGCGCGCGCGGTCGATGCGGTGGCGGCCGCGCGCGGCGGCTCGGCCGCGCTCGCGGTGTACTACGAGAGCGCCCTCGGCACGCTGCTCTCGCTTCAGCTCGCCGGCGCGCTCGCGAGCCCGGCGCTCCTGCCGCCCTCGCAGACCTTCTTCCTTCTCCTCGCCGCCCGGGTGACTAAGGACCTCCCGCGCATTCGCGACGGCAAACTCCGCCTTCCCGACGAGCCGAGCCTCGAGACGCTGGTCGATTGGGACGCCGTGAAGCGCCTGAAGCCCTGAAATCGGGGTCAGAGCCCGGTTTCGCTGAAAACGAAACCCGGGTCAGAGCCCGATTAAGTCAACCCGGCGGCTTCATGGCCGTTGTTCTTGTCAGCATGCCCCGGCATCCACGCCTTATCGTTCCGGACGTCGCCGTCCATATTGTTCAGCGCGGCAACGACCGGAATGCTTGCTTCCGGCAGGACTCTGACTACCTGCTTTACCTGCTGCACCTGGGGGCACTCGCGACGAAGTCGGGCTGCGAATTGCACGCGTACTGCCTGATGACGAATCATGTCCACCTCCTCCTGACCCCCAAGGATGCCGGTAGCTGCGCGCTGCTGATGCGAGAGCTCGGCCAGCGCTACGTCCAGTACTTCAATCGGCGTCATGGCAGGACCGGGACCCTCTGGGAGGGGCGCTTCCGTTCCTGCCTCGTGGAATCGGCGCGCTACGTGCTCGCCTGCTATCGCTACATCGAGCTCAATCCGGTCCGCGCCGGCCTGGCGAGCCATCCGGGCGTGTACCCATGGTCGAGCTACAAGGGCAACGCGCAGGCCGTTGAAAACCGTCTTCTTTCTCCGCACCCCGAGTTCCTCGCCTTGGGCGAGACGGTGGCTGCAAGGCGATCCGCGTACGCCGCACTTTTCGATAGCGCGCTGGATGAGTCGCTCATACGGTCTCTTCGCGACGCCACGGAGAGCGGCTTGCCTCTGGTCACGGAACTCGTCCGTCGCAAGCTGGCCTCAGAGCTTGGCCTCAGGGTGGAGCGTGGACGACCAGGGCGTCGGCCGAAATCGGGCTCTGACCCGGATTTGGAGAATCTGGAAATCGGGCTCTGACCCCGATTTCAGTGGAGGTGCGGCTTTTTCAGGAAGTCGTTGCGGTCGGCCGAGACGATGCGCAGGTCGATGTAGCGGCCATCCCGCACGACCTTGAGCCGGACTTCCGCGCCGGCGGAGCCCGCGGCCCAGATGCGGCGGAAAAGCTCGGCGAGGCTGGCAGGCTTGGCGCCGCCGACCTCGGCCACGATGTCGCCCACCTGCACGCCGGCGCGCTCGGCCGGGGCGCCCGGCGCGAGGCCGGCGATGACGAGCTTCGCGCCTGCCTCGGTCGCGTACAGGCCGAGCCAGGGGCGCGGGGGCCGGTTCGCGCGCCCGAGCTTGAGCAGGTCATCGAGGATCGGCTCGAGGAGGTCGATCGGCACGATCATGTTCCCCTGGATCGTGCCGGCGTCGATCTTCTCCTGCACCAGGAGCGAGCCGACGCCGAGGAGCCTGCCGTCGGCGCCGATGATCGCCGAGCCGCCCCACTGCGGGTGCGCCGGCGCGGTGAACACCGCTTCGTCCAGCACGTACTCCCAGTAGCCCGCGAACTCGCGCTTGGCGAACACGGTCGCCTTGAGCGCGTGCGCGCGGCCGCCGTGCCCCGCCACCACGACGTTCGCGCCGACCTGGCAGGACGCCGCGGTGCCGCGCGTAATGGGCTTCGCCCCGAGCGGCGCGAGCGGCTGCACCAGCCCGAAGCCGGTGGCCTGGTCGTACGCGATGGGAAAGCCGCCCGCCACCGCGCCCTTGTTCGTCGTGAGCCAGATGGTGCTTGCTTCGGTGATGAGGTAGCCGACCGTGAGGATGAGCCCGTCCTCGCGGATGACGATGCCGTTGCCGGCGCGCTCGGTGCCGAGCAGCGGCGCGGTGAAGGCGTCCTCCGGGATCTCCGAGCGCAGGAGCACCACCGCGTCGAGCACGCTGTCGAGGTCGAAGCGCCAGTCCTCCGGGCGCGGCCGCATCTCGACCGGGAAAGCCCAGTCGGTCTTCTTTTGCGCCATCGCTCGATTCTATCGGGGATACTGCGGCCCATGGCAGTGAAACTCACGCGCCAGGGCGCGATCGCGCACCTCCTCATCGATCGCCCGGCGAAGGCGAACGCGCTCGATTCGCCGCTCCTCGAGGCGCTCGCCGGCGCGCTCGAGGCCATGGAAGCCGGCGTGCGCGCGGTGGTCCTCGCAGGCAGCGGCAAGGCCTTCTGCGGCGGCGCGGACATCCACGAGCTGCGCGCCCTCGACGCCGCCAGCGCCGGCGCGTTCGTCGGGCGCATCCATCGCGTGTGCGAGTCCGTGCGGCGCCTGCCGGTGCCGGTGGTCGCAAGGCTGCACGGCGCGGTGATCGGCGCCGGCCTGGAGATCGCGGCCGCCTGCGATCTGCGCATCGCCGCCGAGGGAACGCGCTTCGCCATGCCGGAGGTGCGCCTGGGCATCCCCTCGGTCGTCGAGGCGGCGCTGCTGCCGCGGCTCATGGGCTCGGGCCGCGCCGCGTGGCTCGTCCTCACCGGCGAGGCGATCGACGCGCGCCGCGCCTACGAATGGGGCCTGATCGAGGAGGTTTGCTCGCCCGAGTCCCTGGATGAGCGGCTTTCACATCTGGTGAACATGCTCATCGCCTGCGACGCCGAGGCCCTCGCCCAGCAGAAGCGCCTGCTCCAGCTCTGGGACGACGCGCCCCTCGAGGTCTCGATCGCCGAGAGCATCGAGCGCTTCGCGCAGATGCCCAAGCACCGCCGCCGACTTGCGCCATGACGGAATCCGTTATATAACGGGATCCGTCATAAGATGAAGAAGCCGCCAGCGGCCCACCCCGGAAAAGTCCTCCTCGAGCAGTTCCTCAAGCGCTACGGCCTGAGCCAGAACGCGCTCGCGCGGGAGATCGGCGTTCCTCCCCGCCGCATCAACGAGATCATCCTCGGCAAGCGCGGCATCACCGCGGACACCGCGCTGCGCCTCGCCAAGCGCTTCCGCAACACCCCGCTCTACTGGATGGGCCTGCAGGCGGCGTTCGACCTGGAGCAGGCGAGAAAGGAACTGACTTCATGAAAGCCATAGCGATCAGCGAGGCACAGGCGCGCGCGTCGTCACGTCCCGGAAATAGAATATCTAGCGCTCGGCGAGCGAAAGGCTACTAGATACATGGCAACGAAACCCGCCGTCTACGACGCTTCCGCGATCCAGGCCCTCAAGGGCCTCGAGCCCGTGCGCCGCATGCCGGGCATGTACACCCACACCGTGCACCCGCTGCACATCGTGCAGGAGGCGATCGACAACGCGGTCGACGAGGCGCTCGCCGGCCACGGCAAGCGCATCACGGTGCGCGTCTTCAAGGACGGCTCGGCCGAGGTGGAGGACGAGGGGCGCGGCATCCCGGTCGACATGCATCCCGAGGAGAAGAAGCCGGCGGTCGAGGTCGCCTTCAGCATGCTGCACGCGGGCGGCAAGTTCTCGCGCTCCGGCGACGGCGTGTACCACATCTCCGGGGGCCTGCACGGCGTCGGCGTGGCGGTGTCCAACGCGCTCTCGAAGCGCTGCGAGGTGGTTGTTTTCCGGAACCACGAGAAGCACACCATCGCCTTCGAGGGCGGCGAGCTGAAGCAGAAGCTCAAGAGCGAGAAGAGCAAGGAAAAGCGCAGCGGCACGATCGTGCGGCTGTGGCCGGATCCGAAGTACTTCGACTCGGCGACGATCCCGCTCGTCGAGCTCGAGCACCTGGTGCGCTCGAAAGCCTACCTGCTGCCGGGATTGACCACCGTCCTGGAAGTCGAAGGCAAGGAGAAAAAGACCTGGAAGTACGAGCGCGGCATGGCGCAGTACTTCGAGTTCATGCTGCAGGGCCGGGAGCTCGTCGCGCCTCTCTTCGCGGGGGATCGGCATTTCGACGAGAAATCCGTCTCGGGTATTTCAGAAATAGAGCCCGGTGAAGGCGCCGCCTGGGCGATCGGCTGGGTGAGCGAGGGCGAGACCTTCGCCGACAGCCACGTAAACCTCATTCCCACGCGCTCGGGCGGCACGCACGAGGCGGGCTTCCGCGCCGGCATCTTCGAGGCGCTCGCCGCCTTCATGGAAACGCGTGCGCTCACGCCCAAGGGCGTGAAGGTGATCGCCGAGGACCTCTGGAGTCGCGCCTGCTTCACGCTTTCCGCGCGCATCGTGCGCACCCAGTTCCACGGCCAGACCAAGGAGAAGCTCACCACGCGGCATGCGGCGAAGCTGCTCGAGCTCTGCGTGCGCGACGCGTTCGAGCTGTGGCTGAACGAGCATCCGGAGGAGGGAAAGAAGATCGTCGAGCTCGCGATCGAGCAGGCGCTCGCGCGGCTCTCCAAGGGCAAGAAGGTCGAAAGGAAGAAGTCGAGCGGCATCGCCACGCTGCCGGGGAAGCTCGTCGATTGCGCTTCCGGCGATGTTTCCCGGAACGAGCTGTTTCTGGTGGAAGGCGATTCGGCCGGCGGCTCGGCGAAGGAGGCGCGCGACAAGGAAACGCAGGCGCTGCTTCCGCTGCGCGGCAAGGTGCTGAACTCGATGTCGAAGGATAGCCGCACGGTGCTCGCGAACAAGGAGCTGCAGGCGATTGCCACGGCGATCGGAGTAGACCCTCACGGGGTCGACGAAAAAGCTGACTTGAGCTCTCTGCGCTACGGAAAGATCGTCGTCATGACGGATGCGGACGTCGACGGCGGCCACATCCAGGCGCTGCTCCTCACGTTCTTCTTCATGCATGCGCCGCGCCTTGTGGAGGCCGGCCACCTCCACGTCGCGCAGCCGCCGCTCTACAAAGTCGAGGTGCCGAGCCAGGGCAAAGGCAAGCCCGCGCGGCGCATCTACTGCCTGGACGATGACGAGCTGGAAGAGGTTCTGAATCAGCTCAAGAAGGAAAAAATCAAGGACGGGAGCTGGGAAATCTCGCGCTTCAAGGGGCTGGGCGAGATGAGCCCGGAGCAGCTCTGGGAAACCACGATGAACCC
>DASRKB010000048.1:0-9891 GCA_035649175.1 Burkholderiales bacterium
CACGCCCTCTCCGACCGCGCCCTGCGTGACATCGGCCTGGAACGCTGGCAGATCGAGCGGCTCTTCCGCTAGACAAAAAAAAGCCTCGCTGCCACCGGGGCGCCTCGGGTAGGGAGGAGGAGGGGAGTCGCCCAGGACTGCGGCCGCGAGGCCTGCGTCGTTTCTGACGTGATGCCAGGATGCGCCCGGCGTGTGTCAGGACGGCTTCGAGGCGGCGGGGGTATTGTTACGGGCGTAACTTGCGACGACACCACTTGCTTGCGCAGGCGCGGCACCGTCATCGACGAACGCGCGCACGTTGGCCGACAGGAGCCGGGCGTGAGGGTAGATCACGTGGATGGGAAGAGGCGCGGCCTTGAAATCGCGCAGCACGCGCTCCAGCCGCCCGGCGCCCAGCAGCGCTTGCACCTGGTAGCAGAGAAACTGCCCGGTGCCCAGGTGAATGAAGACCACGAACACGAGGTAGTGCGTCACATCATCGGAAGAGCATCTCGACCTGGCAGCGGGTGAGGCCGAGGTCGCGCAGCGTGCGGTCGGAGAGCGCGCGGAGTTCGCGCCGCGTGCGCTCGGCCTCGCGGGCCTTGCGCCGGTAGTCCCACCAGCGGCGCAGCGCGCGCATCACGTTATCACCTCGAAGGAGACCGAGGCGTCTTCGAACGCCTCCACGAGCGCGAGCCCCGGGCGGACGAAGGTATGGCTGTGCCCGTCCTCGAGGACGACGTCTTCGCGCCGGTCCTCCTCGGTGATCCACACCGCGCCGCCGTGCGCCCGGATGGTATTGCCGGCGCTCGAGCTTAGGCGCAGAAGCTCGCCGCGTTGCAGTTCGATTCTCATGACCTGCAGGGTGCGCCCGCGCGGTGGCGCGAGCGTTTCGTCGCGCCGTCCGGGGAATTACGGGTGAAACCTCAGGCGCGTTGCAGGGCACGGGCCAGGGCCGCGGCGAGATCGCGCGACTGCACCGGTTTCCTCAGAATCTCCGTGACGCCGGCGGCGAGCGCACGCTCGGAGAGCATCGGCCCGGTATAGCCGCTCATCAGCACCACCGGCAGGTCGGCGCGGCGACGGCGCAGCGCACGCGCGAGCTGGGTGCCGGAGAGCCCGGGCATCACCTCGTCGGCGATCACTGCGTCGATGCGCACCGCGGCCTGGTCGAACGCCGCGAGGGCGGCCTCGCCATCGGCGCAGCCGAGCGGCTCGTAGCCGATGCGCTTGAGGACCTCGGAGGTGACCGCGACCAGCGCCTCCTCGTCGTCGACGACGAGCACGCGCTCGCCCGCGCCGCGAGCGAGCGGGCCGGCGGCGGCGTCGGCGGTCGCGGCGGGCGCCTCGACCCGCGGCAGGTAGATCGAGAAGCGGCTTCCGCGGCCCGGCGTGCTGACGACGTCGACCGCGCCGCCCGAGTCGGTGACAATGCCGTAGACGAGCGAGAGCCCGAGCCCGGTGCCCTTGCCCACCTCCTTGGTGGTGAAGAAGGGCTCGAAGATGCGCGCGAGCGTCGCCTCGTCCATTCCGCTGCCGGCATCCTCGACGACCAGGCGGCCGTAGGCGCCGGGGTGAAGCGTGCTGTGTGAAAGGGCGCGCTCGGCGGCGACATCGAAGGCTTCGAGCGCTATGCGCAGCGTGCCGCCGCCGCCCATGGCGTGCGCGGCGTTCGTGCAGAGGTTCATGGTGACCTGGTGGAGCTGCGTCGGGTCGCCGACCACGAAGAGCGGCTCGGCGGGCAGCGCCGCTTCGAGGCGGATGCCCGCCGCGAGCGAGCCGCGCACCAGCTCGAGCGTCTCGGCCACGACCGCCACGATGTCCACCGGGCTGCGCCGGCCGCGCTGGCTGCGGCTGTACGAAAGGATTTGCTCCACCAGTCCGCTCGCCCGGTGCGCACCGGTGAGGACGTTCGCGGCGTAGCGCGCGAGCGGCGAGCCCGGCGGCGCCTGCTCGGCGAGGAGCTCCGCGTAGCCCAGGATGCCGCCCAGGACGTTGTTGAAGTCGTGCGCGATGCCGCCGGCGAGGCGGCCCACCGCCTCCATCTTCTCCGCCTGGCGCAGGCGGCTCTCCAGGCGGGCGCGCTCCGCCTCGGCCTGCTTGCGCTCGGTGATGTCGCGGAAGTTGAACACCACGGCGCGCACGCTCGGCTCCTCGAGCAGGTTCTTGCGCGTGAGCTCGATCCAGCGGTAGGAGCCGTCCTTGTGCAGCACCATGGTCTCGTCGACCGAGACCTTGCCAGACGCGCGCAGGAGCTCCGCGCGCAGCCGCATCGCGGCTTCGCGGTGCTCCGGATGGATGAGGTCCATCACTTCGCGCCCGCGCAGGTCGTCGAGCCGGTAGCCAAGCACGCGCTCGATCGCCGGGCTCGCGTACAGGATGCCCTCGGCGAGCGGCCGCGAGAGGATGAGCGCGTCGGAGCTGTGCTCGATCATCGCCTGGTAGCGCGTCCAACTGCGCGCGATCGTTCGCTCCCGCCGCTTGAGGCCCCAGGCGGCAAGGCCGATCAAGGCCGCCATGGCGAGCGAGGTGAGCGCGGTGCGGTCGGCGACCAGCCACGCCTCCTCGCGCCAGGGGGCGAGCACCGCCTCGCGGTTGCTGCCGCTCGCCACGATGAGCGGAAAGCCGCGCACCGCGGAGGCGGCGACGAGTACCTCCTCGCCGGTGATCGGGCTCGTGGTCCAGCCCTCGAAGCGCCCGGCGCGCTCCACCGTGGCGTTGATCTCGCCGTCGGGAATCTGGCGCCCGCGCGCGCCCAGTCCGTCGGGCACGCGCGTGATGATGGTCCCGGCCGCGGACACGAGCGTGATGAAGCTGCCCTCGCCGAGGTCGATCGCCTCGTACAGGCGGTCGAAGCCCTGCACCTCGATGGTCGCGACCACGACGCCGGCGAAGGCGCCGTCCGCCGCGCGCAGCCCGCGCGAGAGAAGGAAGCGCCACTGCCGCGCCTCGCCCCCGCCCAGGTAAGGGGCGCTCATGTGCAGCTCGCTCTCCGAGGCTTGGCGATGGCCCGCGACGAACACCGGCGCGCCGATGCCGCCCTCGAGCCAGGGGCTGTCGCTCGTGCGCGCGAGCACGCGGCCCTGCGCGTCGAGCACGGCGAGCGCCGCCACCTGCGGCACGCGCGTGAGCTCCTCGCGCATGCGCGGCAGGGCCCGTGCCGCCGCCGCGGGGCTTGCGCCGCGCGCCGCGTCGCGCAGGATCAGGTCCGCTGCCTCGAGCGAGGCGGCGGTCTGCGCCGCGAGCAGGCGCGTCACGTTGGAGAAGTCGCGCTGCGCGCGGCGCTCGACGCGCTCGCGGGCGGTGCGCACGTCCCATACCGCCGCGGCGATGTTGATGGTGACCAGCACGACGCCGAGCGCGATGAGCGCGCGGCCGAGCGGGATGCGCGAGAGCGCTCTACTTCCTGGGAGGGCCAATCAGCTGGGCGATGGCGCCGAGGAGCTCCGCGCGCTTCACGGGCTTCGCGAGCGCACGGGCCGCGCCCGCCTCGAGCGCGGCCTCGGCGCTGCAGCCCTCGCCGGAGCCGAAGTGGCCGGACACGGCGATCACCTTCATGTCCGGATGGGTGCGGCGCATCTCGCGGATCGCGTCCGCACCGCAGGGTCCCGGCATCCACATGTCGCTCACGACGAGGTCGGGGGCGCGCACGAGCTGGGCTTCGGCGGCGCGGCAGTCGGACGCCTTGTGCACCAGGTAGCCCGCGGCTTCCAGCCAGTCCGCCAGCAGGTCGCGCATGATCGCGTCATCGTCGATGACGAGGATCTCGGGACCTCGATGTCGGTCTTCGCTCAAGCGCCCATTCCACAGGATGGCGGTTGCGTGTAATTTACATGCACCGGCGCCCGGCGTTACAGCTGTAACCGCCTCGAGGGGCGCCCCATAGACTTTCCTCGCCATGAGGAGCCAGGTGGCTACGACCCCGCAGCAGGCGTCGGCGCAGGCCGCTCCGCCGCACATCCTGGCGGTCGACGACGACCCGACGATCCGCCAGCTCATCGTCGACTACCTCGGGCAGAACGCGCTGCGCGTCACCGCGGTGTCCGATGGCCGCGCGATGCAGGCGGTGCTCGACGAGCAGGTGGTCGACCTCGTGGTGCTCGACCTGCGGCTGCAGGCGGAGGACGGCATGGTGCTCGCGCGGCGGCTGCGCGATGAGTCGGCGATTCCCTTCATCATGCTCACCGGGCGGGCCGACGAGGCCGACCGCGTGCTCGGCCTGGAGCTCGGCGCGGACGATTACCTCACCAAGCCGTTCAGCCCGCGCGAGCTGCTGGCGCGCATCCGCACGGTGCTGCGCCGGCGGCGTGCAGAAATCCGCCAGGGGCGCCCCGACGGCGTGCGCGCCTACCGCTTCGACGGCTGGGAGCTTAACCTCAACACGCGGCGGCTCCGCGCCGCTGACGGCCGCCAGGTGACGCTCTCGAACGGCGAGTTCAGCCTGCTCCTCGTGCTGCTCGGCTCGCCGCAGCGCATCCTTACCCGCGACCAGCTCATCGACCTCTCGCGCCTGCACAACGACGAGGTGTTCAACCGCTCCGTGGACGTGCAGGTGATGCGGCTGCGGCGCAAGATTGAGAAAGACCCTGGCGAGCCGCGCTATATCCGCACCGAGCGGGGCGTGGGGTATCTGTTCGCGGTCCCGGTCGAGACCGTTTACTAACAAAAAACACAACTGCAACAATCCCGGCGGGTGCCGACACTAGAATGCGTCCCCTCCAGTTCCGTAATGTCCGGATGCACCGCATGCGTTTGAAAGAGCTTTTCGTGGTTTCCCTCTTGCTGCCGCTGGCCGCGTGCAGCCCGTCCGACGGCTCCGAGAAAGGCGCGCACAAAGGCGGCCCCGGCGCCATGCCGCCTGCGGCGGTGACGGTGACGATCGCGAAGAGCGAATCGCTGCCCGTCACCTGGGAGTATGTCGGCCAGGCCGCGGGCTCGCGCGAGGTCGAGGTGCGGGCGCGCGTCACCGGGATCCTGCTTTCCCGCAACTTCAAGGAAGGCGAGCGGGTGAAGAAGGGCCAGTCGCTCTTCACCATCGATCCGGAACCGTTCCGGGCGGCGCTGGCGCGCGCCGAGGCCGACGTTGCCGCGGAGCAGGCGCGCCTCGAGCAGGCGAAGCGCAACGCCGCCCGTCTCAAGCCACTCTACGCGGAGAAGGCGGTGAGCCAGAAAGAGCACGACGACGCAGTCTCGGCCGAGGCGATCAGCGCCGCGGACCTCAAGGCGGCGCAGGCGCGGCTCACCGAGGCGCAGTTGAACCTTGCCTATACGAAGGTCGAGTCACCCATTTCTGGAGTCACGTCCCGCGCGCTGCCCTCGGAGGGAACGCTCGTCTCGGGCCCGAACGTGCTTCTCACGACGGTGGTGCAGGTCGACCCGATCTGGGTCAACTTCGGCATCCCCGACAACGAGCAGACGCGCATCCAGAAGCAGGCGCGCGAGGGAAGCCTGAAGCTTCCGAAGAACTTCGAGGTGGAGGTGAGGCTGCCCGACGGCACGGTCTACCCGCAACGCGGCAAGCTCGACTTCGCCGACGTGCGGGTCTCCACCGCCACCGGCACGCGCGAGGCGCGCGCGGAGCTCCCGAATCCCGACGGGCTGCTGCACCCGGGGCAGTTCGTGCGCATCGTCCTGAAGGGCGCGAGCATCCCCAATGCCGTCACCGTGCCGCAGCGCTCGGTGATGGAGGGGCCGCAAGGCAAGTTCGTCTATGTGGTCGACGAAAAGAGCACCGCGCAGGCCCTCCCGGTCGAGGCCGGGCCCTGGACGGGCGAGCGCTGGATCATCACCTCCGGACTCAAGGGCGGTGAGCGCGTGATCGTCGACGGGGTCATGAAGATCGGCCCGGGTGCGCCGGTCAAGGTCGCCGAGCCGAAGCCGGAAGACCGATCTCTCCTGGGCAAAAAGTAGTGTTCTCGCGCTTCTTCATCGACCGGCCGATCTTCGCCGCGGTCCTCTCGATCTTCATCATCCTCGCCGGACTGGCCGCGATGCGGGTGCTGCCGGTTGCGCAATATCCGGAGATCTCGCCGCCGGTCGTCACGGTCACCGCGGTCTACCCCGGCGCTTCGGCGCAGGTGCTCGAGTCCACCGTGGCGGCCCCGCTCGAGAACGCGATCAACGGCGTCGAGGACATGCTCTACATGAGCTCCACCTCGTCGGCGAACGGCGTGGTGCAGATCCAGGTGACCTTCGAGATCGGCGCCGACATCGACAAGGCGGCGCTCAACGTGAACAACCGCGCCAAGCAAGTCGAGCCGCGCCTGCCCCTCGAGGTGCGCCGCCAGGGCGTCACCGTGGAGAAGGGCTCCTCCGCGTTCCTGCAGGTCGTGGCCTTCTACTCGCCCGAGGGCCGCTACGACGACATCTTCATCTCGAACTACGTGACGCTCAACATCCTGGACGAGATCAAGCGCGTTCCGGGCACGACGCTCGTGCAGATCTTCGGCGCCAAGGACTACGCGATGCGCGTCTGGCTGCAGCCCGACCGCCTGGTGCGCCACAAGCTCGCCCCCGGAGACGTGATCCGCGCGCTGAACGAGCAGAACGCGCAGTTCGCCGCCGGCAAGGTGGGCGAGGCGCCGGCGGCGAGCGGCCAGGAGCTCGTCTACAGCGTGACCACCAAGGGCCGCCTCTCGGAGGTCTCGGAGTTCGAGAGCGTGATCCTGCGCGCGAACGGCGACGGGTCGCTCCTGCGCCTACGCGACGTCGCACGCGTCGAGCTCGCCGGCAAGGACTACAGTTTCCAGGGCCGGTACAACGGCCGGCCGGCGACGCTGATGGGCATCTTCCTGCAGCCCGGCGCGAACCAGATCGAGGTGGGGGAGTCGGTGCGCCAGCGGCTCAGCGAACTCTCCGGCCGCTTCCCGGCGGGCTTCAGCTATGCCATCCCCTTCGACACGACGATGTTCGTCGAGGTGTCGATCCGCGAGGTGGTGAAGACGCTGCTCGAGGCGATGGTACTCGTTTTCCTGGTGGTCTTCGTCTTCCTGCAAAGCTGGCGCGCCACGCTCATCCCGTTCGCCGCGGTGCCGGTGTCGCTCATCGGCACGTTCGCAGGGCTGCTGCTGCTCGGCTACTCGATCAACACGCTCACGCTTTTCGGCATGGTGCTGTCGATCGGCATCGTGGTCGACGACGCGATCGTGGTCCTGGAGAACGTCGAGCGCATCATGAAGGAGGAGGGGCTCGAGCCGCGCGAGGCGGCGATCAAGGCGATGAAGGAGGTCACCAGCCCCATCATCGCCATCGTGCTGGTGCTGTGCGCGGTCTTCATTCCGATCGCCTTCCTCGGCGGCCTGACGGGCGAGCTCTACCGCCAGTTCGCGGTCACGATCTCGATCGCGGTGGTGATCTCGGGCTTCGTGGCCCTCACGCTCACGCCGTCCCTCTGCGCGATCGTTCTAAGAAAAACTCACTCTGAAAATCGCGTGTTCGGCTGGTTCAACCGCGGCTTCGGCCATGTCACCGACCGCTACGAGTCGGGCGTCGCGTGGATGATCCGCCGCGGCGGGGTGGCGCTGCTGCTCTTCGCCGGCATGGTGGTGCTCACCGGCTACCTCTGGCGCATTACGCCGGGCTCGCTCGTGCCGGACGAGGACCAGGGCTGGTACTTCTCGCCGGTGATCTTGCCCGACGGGGCGTCGCTCGAGCGCACCGACAAGGTGGTGGCGGAAGTCTCCAAGGCGATCCGCTCCAATCCCTTCAACGAGCACGTCATGGCCTTCACAGGCTTCGACTTCGCCGGCGGCTTCGTCTTCCGCGAGAATGCGGCGACGATCTTCGTCACGCAGCGGCACTGGGACGAGCGGCCGATGCCGGTGGGCGCGCTGGTGGGCGAGTTCTACGGCAAGACCGCGCACATCAAGGAGGGCCTCGCGATCGCCTTCCCGCCGCCGGCGATCTTCGGCCTGGGCACCGCGGGCGGCTTCGAGTTCTACCTGCAGAACCGCGGCGAGAGCGACCCCAGGCGCCTGTACGAGGTGACGCAGAAGTTCATCGGCGCGGCCTCTCAGAGCCCCAAGATCGCCATGGCCAACACCTTCTGGCGCGCCAACGTGCCGCAGCTCTACGTCGACGTCGACCGGGAGAAAGCGAAGAGCCTGGGCGTGCCGCTCGACGACGTGTTCAGCACGCTCGCCGCGACGCTGGGCAGCTACTACGTGAACGACTTCAACAAGTACGGCCGCACCTGGCAGGTGCTCCTGTCCGCCGAGCAGCGCCAGCGCGCGAGCCCCGAGGACGTGGGTGCCGTGTACGTGCGCTCCACGGCGGGCGACATGGTGCCGCTGCGCTCGCTCGCGCGCATCGAGTACTCGAGCGGCCCGGGCACGATGACGCGCTTCAACAACCTTCCCGCGGTGCAGGTGCTGGGAGCCGGCGCGCCCGGCGTGAGCTCGGGCGACGCGATCGCCGAGATCGAGCGCATCGCGCGCGAGGTGCTGCCGCCGGACTTTTCGCTCGACTGGAGCGGGGCGTCGTTCCAGGAGAAGCGCTCGGGCGGCACCTCGGTGCTCGTGCTTGCGCTCGGCGCGCTGATGGTGTTCCTCATCCTCGCCGCGCAGTACGAGAAGTGGTCGCTGCCCCTCTCGGTGCTGCTCGCGCTGCCCTTCGGCACGTTCGGCGCGCTGCTCGCGGTCTACCTGAGAGGGCTGACCAACGATGTCTACTTCCAGATCGGCCTCGTCACGCTGCTCGGACTGGCGGCGAAGAACGCCATCCTGATCGTCGAGTACGCGGTGCTGAAGTACGAGGAAGGGCTTTCCGCCTCGGCCGCCGCCGTCGAGGCGGCGCGCCTGCGCTTCCGGCCAATCCTCATGACCTCGCTTGCCTTCATCCTCGGGGTGGTGCCGCTCGCCTTCTCGAGCGGCGCCGGCGCGGGCGCGCGCATCTCGGCGGGCACCGGCGTGATGGGCGGCATGCTCGCCGCGACCTTCCTCGCCATCTTCTTCGTGCCGACCTTCTTCAAGATGCTGACCGACCGCCATCTCGTCGAGAAGCGCTCCAGCCGGGAGATCAAGGAAGAGGCCGCTCACGTACGCAACGTCACGCACACGCCGGTGCAGCATCCGCACCGCGCGCCGCATGGCGCGGGGGGCGAATGAGGCGCCTCGTCGTCGCCCTGGCGGCGCTGCTCGGGGCGTGCTCGCTCGCGCCGCCCTACGAGAAGCCGGCGCTCGAGCTGCCCGAGGCGTGGGGAAGGACGGACGCCCCGCCCGCGCCCCGGTTCGCGGAGGATGGCCGCTGGTGGCGCATCTACGAGGACGCGGAGCTCGACCGCGTCGTCGAGGAAGCGCTGGCGGGGAACGCCGACCTGCTCGTCGCGGCAGCGCGCGTAGACGAGGCGCGCGCCCTGGTGGGCGAGGCGAGCTCCTACCTCTGGCCGACCGTGGACGCGCGGGCAGGCGTCAGCCGGCAGCAGATCTCGACGCGCACCGCCACCTCGTTCCCGGGCATCGATCGGGAGTACAGCAACCATCGCGCGACGCTCAACGTGTCCTACGAGCTCGACCTCTTCGGTCGCCTTCGCTCGAACGCCGCGGCGGCGCGCGCCGAGCTCGAGGCGAGCGAGGCCTCGCGCGAGGCGGTGCGCCTCGCCCTGGCGGCGCAGGTCGCGAAGTCCTATTTCGCGCTGCGCTCGCTCGACGAGCAGGTGCAGCTCACCCGCAGGACCGTGGCCCTGCGGGAGGAAGCGCTCGCGCTGCAGCGCCGTCGCCTCCAGGGCGGCGTGATCTCGCAGTTCGACCTGCGCCAGCTCGAGGCCGAGGCGGCCGTGGTGCGCGCGCAGCTTCATCGACACGGAGAACACGTTCCGCCCCGAGCGCATCACGCAGATGGCCGAGGCCCTCGGCATGGACCCCACGGAGGCGCTGAAGAAGATCCACGTCGCCCGCGCCTTCAACTCCAACCACC
>DASRKB010000049.1:0-1783 GCA_035649175.1 Burkholderiales bacterium
ACTGTGGTTTATGGTCGAGTTCCTCATGGGGAGGCGGTCGACGTGGCGGTAAGGTCATCTAACAGCCGGCTGTTGAGCGACGCTTACGCATCGGCGCTCCTGCGTCGCGCCTCCTTCAGCGCGCCAAAGCCGGGACGTTAGGTCGCACCGTATGCCGAGGAGGATGAATGAAGGCCCATGATCTGGTGGCACGCTTCGCCACAGCCGTGAGTCGCAGCGATCCAATGGCCGCGGCGCGAGCATCGCTTGAGGAGTTGAAGGGCCACGTAAGTGAGGTGGACGAAGCGCTGCGCTATATCTCCGGGGTGGGCGGCAACTTTCGGCAAGTTTTTTACCGCTCGCCCGAACTCACCCTCCTTAAGGTCTGCTTTCCCGCCGGACGGCGCACGCCGCCGCACGACCACGGGACGTGGGCGACAATCCTGCTCCTTGCCGGCGAGGAGAAGAACACGCTCTACCGCGCTGAGGATGGACGATTGCGTAAGGCAAGCGAGGTCACCCTCAAGCCCGGCACAATGCTAGGCATGCGGGCCGAGACGGCGCACGTCGTCGAGTGCGTAGGCAGTGCGCCGACAATAGGCCTACATGTCTACGGCGGTGACATCTTCGAACTACCGCGCCGAATGTGGCATCCACAGACCCTTGAGGAGCACCGGCTCGATTGGGCACTCTATGAAGACTTCGCGCGCATTGCATCCGAGGCTGCTGCGGCTCCAGCGCCGTAGCACGAAGCTGCGCGTGCGACCTAACAGCGCGTTGGTGACCGACACTTGCGTGGCGACGCTGCGCGCCTCCTGCAGTGCGGCACAACGCGGACGTTAGAACGCATGACAGAACAGGCACGCACATACCTTGCTCTCGGCCTCGCGTTTCTTTCGTGGTGCCTTCTAGTAGCGGGTTGGTATTGGTCCTTGGAGCCCGGGTGGAAGATTGTCCGCATCCTCGGCTTTACTCTGGGCGGCATGGCGAGCGTGCCTACGCTGGTCTTATGCGTTTACTACATGCGCTATCGAGGCATCAAGAACAAGGGGCTAAAAGTCGCAACCGCAGTTGCAGGCGTTTACGCGGTACCGTTCGTCATCTTCTTCGGCGGAGTGCTGATCGAAGACCCGTTGGCCGCAAGGTGGGTCGCGTATGCGTTCTAACCCCCCGGTGAACGCGGACGCGCGCATGAGCGCGGTGCTATGCAAAGGCCGCGCGGCGCGCGCCGGTTACCGGGAACGTTAGAGTGCACGAAATCATGCGCGCCCTCTTTACCTTCGCAGCCTTACTCAGCGCCCTATGCATTGCGCTCGCTGCAGTAGTGACATGGGGCTATTACTTCTACTTTCGACCAATCTGGACCGATACCGACACGCTCAACCGTGTCGAGTCTTATCTGACGAATCCAAGCTCGCCCGTCGAGGGCCTCCGCTTCGTCGCTTTAGACTGCCAGCGCGCGTTTGTCCAAAGCCACGACACGATCGACGTAGCAGTTCAGTTTTTCCTCATGATGAGCGTCATTGGTGTGCTCGGGTTTGGCTACTTGGCGATCAACCTGTACAGATTTAGCAAGGGAGCGACTCGTGCACTCTAACAGCGCGTTGGTGACCGACACTTGCGTGGCGGCGCTGCGCGCCTTCTACAGTGCGGCACAACGCGAACGTTAGGTGTCACCCACAATGGACGCCACGGTTCACCAGCCTTCAAAGCGGTACGCGCTTACGACTTTTATCGTCCTAGTGGCAGTCCCGATGGCAACTTTTGCCGTCGCAACGCTTGCGATGTTCAAGGCCGGTATTAC
>DASRKB010000050.1:0-10194 GCA_035649175.1 Burkholderiales bacterium
CGCGGCACACGGCGACCGGGTGGAGCGAGCCGCGGATGTCCTGCCATTGCGGCGGGCGCCACGCGAGCGCTTCGCGCACCTCGTCGAGCCAGCCGTCCTCCCTCGCCTTGCGCGGCGGCTCCGGTATCGCCTCAGCGCGCAGCACTCGGCATTGCGGCGCGAACGCGGCGCCGAAGCGCAGGGTGAAGTCAAGGCGCTTGCCGAGCAGCAGCACCGCGTCGGCGCGCGCGAGAACTTGCGCCAGCCTGCCCAGCGCCGGATCGTTCACGCCGCGCGGGCTTTCCATGCCCGCCACCGGCACGCCGCTCGCCTCCTCGAGCCGCTGCACGTCCGCGTTGCGCAGCATCGCGGGACCGGCGACGATGAGCGGGCGCTTCGCCTCGAGAAGCTCTCCGGGGAACCGCCCACGCGCCGGCTCCTCGTGGGACAAGGCCGGAATGGCGCCGTCGGCATCGCCCTCGAGCACGTCCTGAGGGAGCGAGAGATGCACTGGCCCCAAGCGCGCCTCGAGCAACGCCTTGCGAAGATCCTTGCCGAGAGTCGCTGCGGACTGGACGGTCCACGAAGCCCGGGTGACGGGCGCGGCCAGCTCCGCCTGGCGCATCTCCTGGAACGCGCCCCTGCCGAGCTCGCCGGTCGCCGCGTGCCCGGAGAGGAGCAGCACCGGCGACTGCGCCTCGAGCGCGGTATAGAGGGCCGCCACCGCGTTCGCGTGTCCCGGCCCGCCGGTGACGAGCGCCACGCCCACCTCATTCGTCAGCCTTCCCCAGGCGTCCGCCATGTGCACCGCCGCCGCCTCGTGCCGCACGTGGACGATCTCGAGGCCGGCGTCGAGCGCGGCATCGAACACCGGCATCACGTGGTTTCCGGAGAGCGCGAAGACGCGGCGCGCGCCGGCGGCGGCGAGCGTGCGCGCGACGAAGTCGGCGCCGCGCATCAGAGCTTGAGCTCCTTCAGCGCATGCGCTCGCAGCTTCGCCTTCTGCACCTTGCCGCTCGCGGTCATGCCGATCGACTCGAAATCTTCGACGATTCTCAGGTAGCGCGGCACGCGGAACCCGGCCATCCGTCCGCGACACCAGGAAAGCAGTTCATCGTCTGTGATCTTGCTCTTGACCGTGACATACGCGCAGGGGACCTCGCCCAGCCGGGCATCGGGCACGCCCACGACCTGCGCCGTTTCGACCGCGGGATGCGCGAGCAGCACCTCCTCGACCTCGGCCGGCGCGACGTTCTCGCCGCCGACGCGGAACACGTCCTTCATGCGGCCGAGCATGCGCAGCCGACCGTCGGCCGTGAGCTCGCCGAGGTCGCCCGTGCGCAGCCAGCCGTCGGCCGTGAACGCCTTCGCGGTGGCCTCGGGGTTCTTGTAGTAGCCCTGCATCACGTTCCACCCCCGGACCTGGATTTCCCCATCCTCGATTCTTACCTCCACCCCCGGCAGCGGCAGCGGCAATCCCTGCACCCGAAGCGCCTCCGGCTCGCGCCAGTCGCTCATCACGACGTTGGGCGAAGCCTCCGATAACCCGTAGGCCGCGCAAATCGCCTTTGCACCGAGGACGTCGATGATCTTCCGCATGGTCTGCGGGCCCGCCGCCGCCCACCCACCGCGCAGGGAAAGCTTCCGCTTCGGGAAGTCTTCATGGCCCATCAACATCTGAAAGATGGTGTCGTTGCCCGAGACGAGCGTGCAGCGCTCGCGCTCCATCATCTCGAGCGCCGCGCCCGCCTCGAACGCGGGTAGCGTGACGAGCGTCGCGCCCGCGACGAGCGACATGAGCGCCGACAGCGTCGAGCCCGCGACGTGGAAGAAGGGCCGGCAATTGAAGTACCGGTCCTCGGCCCGGATGCCCACGCGCTCGCCCGCCGCCCCGGCGTCGCGCAGCATCATGTCGTGGGAGAGCATCACGCCCTTGGGGTAAGCGGTGGTGCCGGACGTGAACTGGATGAGCAGCGTGTCCTCGGGCGACACGCTCGCCGGCGTGAAGCCTGCCTGCGGCAGCGCCTCGGACACATCGACCCTTGGTATGCCCAGGCTCGCCGTCGACGACTCGAAGTTCTGGCTCATGAACCGCGGCACGTAGAAAAGCAGCCGGCAGTCCGACTGCTTCACGCAGTATTCGATCTCCGCCGTTTTGAACCGCGTGTTGACCGGCACCGTCACTGCGCCGACAAGCGCGGCGCCGTAGAAGAGCACGAGCCACTTCTCGTCGTTGCCCATGAGGATGCCGACGTGGTCGCCGCGCCCTATGCCGACGGATTGAAGGTATCCAGCAATGCTTTTCGCATCTCGAAGCAGTTCGTCATATGAAAGACGGGTCGAATGCGTCACGACGGCTTCCGCCGCCGGGCGCTCGCGTGCGTGCATCTCGAGGAAAAATCCGAGCGTACGCGGCGTCCAGCTCAACGCTTGCCCATCCATTCACCGGAGGCGAGCTGCGCCTCGATCGCCTCGAGCTCGGCCTCGAGCGCGCCCCGCGGATCGAGCTCGACGCCGCGATCGATGGCGCGCTTGGCGAGGCGCAGCGTCCAGGCCGGGCCTTTCACGATGATTTCGATGAGCTTCCCGATCTCCATCTCCAGGACGTCGTTCGGGAAGATTCTCGAGACCAATCCCGCCACCTTCGCGTCCTCTGCCGTCAGCGCCCGGCCGGTGAACATCATGTCCTTGGCGAGGCGCTTGCCGAGCACGCGCGGCAGGCGCTGCGTCGCGCCCACCGTGCCGCGCAGCGCCTCGGGAGTGCGAAAGCTCGCCTCGGGCGTGGCGACGATGAAGTCGCAGGCGGCGGCGATCTCGCAGCCCGAGCCGACCGCCGGGCCGCACACCACGGCGATCGAAGGCATCGGCAGCGCCTCGAGCGCCGCGTAGGCCGCGAAAGCCCGCTTGCGCCGCTCGCGCACCTGCGCTTCGACCATGCCTTCACGCTCCTTCAGGTCCGCGCCGGCGCAAAACGCCGGGCCCTTCGCGCGCACGAGCACCACGCGCACCGACGGGTCCGCCGCCGCGCGCTGCGCCGCGTCGATGAGCGCGTCGCACATGGCGAGGTTGACGGCGTTGCGGGCCTCCGGCCTGTTCAAGGTGACGGTGGCCACACCGTCGACCATGGAATAGGAGACGCTCATTCCTTCAGCTCGGCCAGGATCTTCTCGGTGTGCTCGCCGAGCAGCGGCGGCCTGCCGATCTCCGGGTTGTCGAAGCCGAGGAACCTGTAGGGCAACGCGAGCGCCCGGAATTCGCCCACGCCGGGGTAATCGAAGCCGCCCACGAGCCTGCGGGCGCGCACGTGCGGATCGGCGAGGATCTCCGCCACGTCGTTCACCGGCCCGACCGGGACGTCCGCGGCATCGAGCAGCTGGAGGAGATCTGCTCTTTCCAGCTTTTCAACCCCGGCCGTGAGCATCGACATCACTTCCGCCCTCCTGTCGACGCGAATCTCGTTGGTCGGGAACGCCTTGCCCCATTCCTCGATCCCGAGCGCCTTGCAGAGCGGCGCCCAGTGCTGGTCGCTCGCGGTGACGTGCGCATACTTGTCGTCCTTGCAGCGGAAAGTCGCGGATGGAACTCGGCCGGGATGCTCCGTCCCGAGTCGCGGCGGCACCTCGCCGAGCGCGAAGTAGCGCGCCGCGGCGAGCGTGAGGAGCGCCACCTGCCCGTCGAGCATCGAGAAATCGACGTGGCAGCCCTTGCCGGTGCGCGCGCGGCCGGCGAGCGTGGCGAGGATGGCGATCGCGACCCAGAGTCCGGAGGTGAGGTCGGCGACCGGGAGCCCCGGCTTCACCGGCCCGCCGCCCCGCTCCCCGGTCAGGCTCATGATCCCGCCCATCGCCTGGAACACCGTGTCGTAGCCCTTCTTCTTCGCGTAGGGGCCGGACTGGCCGAACCCCGTGCACGACACATAGATGAGCTTCTCGTTGAGGGAAGAAAGGACCGCATAGTCGAGCCCATGCCGTCCGAGCGTCCCCACGGGAAAGTTCTCCACCAGCACGTCCGCCTTCCGCGCGAGCTTGCGGATCGTCGCGCGCCCCTCGTCCGAGCGCAGGTCCACCGTGATCGATTCCTTCGAGCGGTTGCAGGCGAAGTAGTACGCGCTGTCGCGGGCGAGCTGCGGCTCGAAGCTTCGCGTCTCGTCGCCCGCGCCCGGCTGCTCCACCTTGATCACCCGCGCGCCGAGCTCGGCGAGGATCATCGAGGCGAACGGGCAGGCGAGCACCCGCGAGAGATCGAGGACCGTCAGATGCTCGAGCGGCTTCATCGCTTGAGCTTCTGGAAATTCCGCATCCGCACGTTCGTCTCGCGCGCGCGCTCGATCGCCGCCTCGAAAGGCAGGTCGGCGACCTGGTGGAAGAGCCGCTTGGTCTCCGTCATGGCGGGGCGGTGGACGCTCGCGAGCTTTTCAGCAAGATGAACTGCTCTCGAGAGGAGCTGATCGAGAGAAACCACCTGATTCACCAATCCGAGCTGCAAGGCACGCGCGGCATCCACGGGCTCGCCGAGTGACACGAGCTCGAACGCGGCCTTGCGCCCAACCTGGCGCACCAGGTTCGCCATGACGATGGCCGCGACGATGCCGTGGCGCGTCTCGGGGTAGCCGAGCTTCGCCCCCTCGGCCATCACGGCAAGGTCGCCCGCGATTGCGAGCCCGGCGCCGCCGCCCATGGCTGAGCCGTTGACCGCCGTCACGATCGGAACGCGAACTTTGGGAAACATCTTGTGCAGTTCGGCGGTGAGCTCGGCGCGTTTCTCGCCCGCTGCCGGGTCGGTGATCTGCTTGAACTCGTCGAGGTCCGCCCCGGCGCAGAAGCCCGCCCCGGCGCCGGTGAGCACGAGCGCCCCGACGGATTCATCCTTGTCCGCCTGGCGCAGCGCGTCGAGAAGCGCCTGTGCCAGCTCCCGGTTCAGGGCGTTGCGCTTCTCGGGGCGGTTCATGGTCAGGATGCGGACCGCGCCTCTGTCCTCCTTCAAAAGGACTTCATTCATAAGGACGCGAGGCGCTTGCGTGCCTCCTCCGTCTCGCGCACGAGCCGGAGCAGGAGCTCGCCCGCGGGCACGATGTCGTCGACGAGCCCGGCGCTCTGCCCCGCCTCGACCTTACCCCAGTCGACGTCGCCTTCGAGCGCGGCCTTCTTAAGCGAGCTTGAGTTGAAGAGATCGAGCAGCTCGCTCCCCGAAGCGCCCTTTCTCTCTCTGGACAGGTATTCCTCGGAGAACCGGTTCGCGATCTGCCGGATCGGCAGGCCGCCGCGGCCGACGAGCGCGGTCTGGTGCACGTCGGCCTCGAGCACCGCCCGCTTGTAGTCCTCGTGCACGCTCGCCTCGGGCGTTGCGATGAAGCGCGTGCCGAGCTGCACCGCGTCTGCCCCGAGCGCGAGCATGGCGGCGATGCCGGCGCCGTCGCCGATGCCGCCGCTCGCCACGACGGGCAGCTTGGCCGCCTTGACGACGCGTCGCACCAGCACCAGCGTGCCGACCTCTGAAGGCGGCGGGTGGCCGCCCGCCTCGGCGCCGTCGACGACGAGCGCGTCCACGCCCGCGGCCTGCGCCTTGAGCGCGTGCTCGACGGAGGCAACGACATGCAGCCACTTGGCCCCGATCGCGCGGAAGCGCTCGAGGTGCACCTTCGGGCCGCCCTGGGAGGCCACCATCACGGGAATCTTCTGCTCCAGCGCGATCTCGATCAGTTCGGGGGCTCGCGCGCCATTGAGCGGGATATTCACGCCGAAGGGTTTTGACGTTGCACGGGAAATTTCACCGAGGATTCGCTTGAAGTCTTCCGGCCGGAGCGGCCCGGCGCCGAGTACGCCCATCCCGCCGGCGTTGCTCACGGCGGCGACCAGCGCCGAATTGGACGACGCCCAGCTCATCGCGGCCTGAAAGATCGGGTGCTCGATGCCAAGCATCTCGGTGATGCGCGTCTTCATTTCTTCTCCATGGCGATGAACTCGCGCGCCTGGCCGGCCAGCTTGTTCAATGCCTTGTCGAAAATGACAGATTCACTGGACGAAAGGCACTTTCGGAAAGCCTTGTCGCGCGCCGCCGCGGCGGCAATCAGGCCGTCGTACAGCCTGCGCCCGGACTTGCTGAGCGCGAGCCGGAGGCCGCGGGCGTCGCCGGGGTCGGCCTCGCGCACAACCAGGCGCCGGCGGACGAGCCCCGAGACCACGCGGCTCATCTGGCTCTTGTGCACGCCGGCCGCGTGCGCCAGGTGGTTGAAGCTCAGGGGCTCGTGCGTCGCTCCAAGGAGCGCGATCGTGCGCCACTCCCACAGGCTCACGCCGAACTCGCGGCGATAGCGCAGCTCCGCGCCGCGCGAGAGGAGGTTCGCGACAACATGCAGGCGGTACGAGAGCAGGTCGCGGATTGCCGGCATCAGTCGTCGAAGAACGGGGTCTCGCCTGCCCCCCTGAGGCGAATGTCGAAGCGGTACCCCGAGGAGGTTTTCTGCCCTATCAGAATGGATCTTCTTTCGGCCGGAACCGCATCGAGCACGGGATCGGCGGAAGCGTCGAAGAACATCGTCGTGTGCAGCGCGCGCATGAGCCCCGAGTAGAGGACGATGAAATTGACGTGCGCTGCGCGGCCTTCGATCGCTCCAGGCTTCACCGTACGAAAAACATACTTTCCGTCCTGATCCGTCGCCGCCCTCCCCCAGCCCAAAAAACCCGGGTTGTCGGTGCGTCCCTGCGCGTCGGCTTGCCAGATCTCGAGCACCACGTTGTCGAGCGGCTTGCCGTCGTCCTGGCGCACGCAGCCCGAGATCTCGATGACCTCCCCAGCCGCCTTCTTGCCGTCGACCGTGGTGAGGTCGTTCGCGCCCTGCGCGAACTCGCGCGGGAAGAAGGGCCCGAGCGTCATCTCGCCGGTGGGGACGAGCCGTTTCATGGCATCCCGGGGGTGCCGTTGCGGCCGCGCACGACGAGCTGATAGTCGTAGACGAGCGCGTTCGCGGGGCCGTCCTCGGTGGGCGCGAGTCGCGCGATACAGCGCGAGCGCGCCTCCGGCTCCCGAATCGCGTTCAGGATGGCGTCCTTCTCGTTCAGCAGCTCGCCGGGGAAAAACATCTGCGTGACAAGGCGCGAGAGCCATACCCTGCCCCATACGGAAAAGTGCACGTGGGGCGGCCGCCACCAGCCACTGGCGTCCGGGACCGGGTAGGCGCCGGGCTTGATGGTGCGCAGCTCGATCAGGCCGTTCTCGTCGGCGACGAGACGCGCCGCGCCGTAGAAGTTCGCATCGGGCGGCGCGTCGTGCGTGTCGTTCGGGTGGATGTACTTGCCCGCGGCGTTGCAGTGCCAGATCTCGACCGCCGCGCCCCTCACCGGCACCCCGCCCTCGTCCACGATGCGCGCGCGCAGGTGGATGAGCTGGCCGATGGCACGCTTCGCGCCGTGGCCGGCGAGGTCGCCGCGCACCGGAGCGAGGCGGCGCATCACTTCGATCGGCCCCGATAGCTCGGAAGCCCCGAGCGGCCGGCGGATGAGCGGCTGCGCTGGCCAGCGCCGGTCGGTCTGCGCGTAGCCGGGCTCGACGCCCTGCGACTGGGTGAGCGGGTCGCGCCGCGCGATCGCGATCACCGGGTGCGCTCGAATTGCCGCACCGGCGGCTTGCGCGGCGGTTCGCTCGGGTTGACCTGACCGAGTCCCTCGACCGTCTCGGGGGTGTACTCGCCGGGGACGCCGGCCGGCACGTCGCCGGTGATAGTGACGCGCTCCATCTTGCGGCGCTCGGGGTAGTAGTCGTGCGGTGCATAGTGCTGCACGGAGCGGTTGTCCCACATGACGACCGTGTCGACCTCCCACTTCACGCGAAGCTGGTACTCCGGCACGCTCGCCTGCGCGTAGAGAAAATCGAGCAAGGCGCTGCTCTCGTCCTCCTTCAAGCCGCGGATGCGCACGGTGAACTGCGGATTGACGTAGATGGCGCGCCGCCCCGTCACCGGGTGGACGCTCACCACCGGGTGCCAGGGATTGGGAAACTGGTCCTCGAGTTCGCGCAGCTTGCGACGGTGCTCCGGTGTGCCATTGAAGAGCGAGCGGAACGGCTTGAAGTCGTGCAGCGCCTCCAGGCCATGGATGTGCCGCTTCATCCGCTCGGAGAGCCCCCGATACGCGGCCGTCATGCTCGAGAAGCAGGTGTCGCCGCCCTGCGCGGGCACGACGCGCGCGCGCAGCATGGTGGCCATCGGCGGCGCGGCGCGGAAGGTTTCATCGGCGTGCCAGATGTCCGTGCGCGCCGCCGGATGATCCTCGGAATAGTCGAGCACCATGACCTGGGGCTTGTCCTCGAGGTTGGGCGAAAACGGATGAATCGAGAGCTCGCCGAAGCGCGCGCCGAAGGCCATTTGGTCTTCCAGCGTGATGTCCTGCCGGCGCAGGACGATCACCTCGTACTTCACCAGGGCGTCGTGCAGCGCCTGGAACGTCGCGTCGTCCAGGCGCGCGAGGCTCACGCCGCGGATCTCGGCGCCGATGAAGCCGTTGATGGGAAGGATCTCGATGGGCATGGCTTGACCTTATAAATCGAGATCGTTGATACTGTCAACGATGGACGCGGTGACGCTCTGCGAGTGCTTCGCGCGCGACGGCCTGCAGCACGAGCCGGCGTTCGTCCCCACCGAGAGGAAGCGCGCGCTCGTCGAGCGTTTCGCCGACCTCGGCTTCGGGCGCGTGGAGGCGACTTCCTATTCCAATCCGAAGGTCGTCCCCCAGTTCGCCGATGCCAGCGAGCTGCTGAAGACCCTGAAACGAAAGGAGAATGTCTTCTACAAGGCGACCTGCGCGAATGTGCGCGCGGTCGAGCGCGCGCTCGCCGACCTCGACGCGGGTCACGGCGCGAACGAGATCAGCCTGCTCGTCTCCGCGACCGAGTCGCACTCCGGGAGGAACCTCAGCCGCACGCGCGCGGAGCAGTGGAAGAACATCGCGGAGATGGCCGCGGCGGCGAAGGGCCGCTTCCGCCTGGTCGGCACCGTGTCGGTCGCCTTCGGCTGCCCGTTCGAGGGCAAGGTGGATCCGGCCGTGGTGGTGTCCGACGTGGAACACTTCGTTTCCCTGGGGGTTTCGCATATCGCCCTGGGGGATACCATCGGCAGCGCCACGCCCTCCTCCGTCAAGCAGGTCTTTCAAGAGCTGCAAGGCATCGTGCCGATCGCCCACTTCCACGACACGCGCGGCACGGGCCTGGTGAACTATGTCGCCGCCTACGAAGCCGGTGTGCGTCACTTCGATTCCTCCTTCGGCGGCGTCGGGGGGCATCCGGCGAAGGTGAAGTACGGCGAGGGGTTCACCGGCAACGTTTGCACCGAGGATCTCGTCAACCTCTTCGAATCGATGGGCGTCGCGACCGGCATCGACCTCGGCGGCTTGCTCGCGACGGCGGAGTTCTGCGAGCAGACGCTGGGGCGCGAGCTTTACGGCAGGGTCATCCGGAGCGGGCTGAGCCCGTTGCTAGCGCGTCGATGAACGCGCGAAGCCGCGGCGGCATGTGGCGGCTCGTAGGAAACACTACCGAGATCGGCATCGGCTTCGGGCGGCAGGCGCGGAGCACCTCGACAAGCTCGCCCGACTTCACCGCGTCTTCGGTCATGTAGTCGGGCACCTGCGCGATGCCCAGGCCCGCCCGCACCGCGCTCACCATGCCTTCGCCATCGTTCACCACGAGCCGCGGCTCAGGGTGCATGGCTACCCGCCTGCCGCGCACCAGGAACTCCCAGGCGCGGTAGCGGCCGCTCGTGGGCATCTGGAACACGGCGCAATCATGCGCGGCGATGTCCGCGG
Source organism: Burkholderiales bacterium (assembly GCA_035649175.1). Classification (GTDB taxonomy): domain Bacteria; phylum Pseudomonadota; class Gammaproteobacteria; order Burkholderiales; family SG8-39; genus SCGC-AG-212-J23. The sequence continues at coordinate 9,774 of DASRKB010000050.1, forward strand.
GGCGTGCGGGCTTTCCTCTGCGCGCGAGATAGGCGGGCGAGCCGCAGACGACGAGCTGCTGCCAGCCGATCCGCCGCGCCACGAGGCGGCTGTCCGCCACCTCGCCTATGCGAATCACCGCATCGAGCCCCGAGCCAACCACGTCCGCGTACTGGTCGGAAAGCCGAACGTCTAGCCGCAGCGCAGGGTAGCGTTGGGCGAGCGCAGCCGCGACAGGGAGCACGGCCTTCTTCCCGTAGGTGATCGGAGCGTCGATGCGCAGCACGCCCCCGGGCTCGCGCGCCGCGCCGGCGGCGGCGTCGGCAAGGCCTGCCAGCTCGTCGAGCACCCGGCGGCAGCGCGCGTGAAAATGCTCGCCTTCCTGGGTGAGGGCGACGCGGCGCGTCGTGCGCTGGAAAAGGCGCACGCCGAGCTGCTCCTC
>DASRKB010000051.1:0-14796 GCA_035649175.1 Burkholderiales bacterium
TTTACGGAACAGCAGATCATCGGGGTGCTCAAGCAGGCTGAAGCCGGGGTGCCGGTGAAGGAGCTGTGCAGGAAGATCGGAGTTTCGGAGCAGACGTTTTACAACTGGAAGGCGAAGTACGGGGGCTTGAGCGTCTCGGAGCTCAAGCGGCTGCGAGAGCTGGAAGCGGAGAACGCGAAGCTCAAGAAGATGTACGCGGATCTCGCGCTCGAGAACGAGGCGATCAAGGCGGTCTTGAGTCGAAAGCTGTAACGCCGTCTGAACGCCGGGAGGCAGCGCGGATCATGGTCAGGGAGCATCGCCTGTCGATTGCCCGGGCCTGTCAAGCGGCGCGGCTCTCTCGGGCGGCGTATTACCGGCAGGGCATTGATTGGGCGAAGCGCGACGCACCGGTGATCGATGCGCTCAATACGGTGGTTGAGAAGCACGGGCGCTGGGGTTTCTGGAAGTGCTACGACCGGCTGCATAACCAGGGGCATCCGTGGAACCCGAAGAGGGTGCATCGGGTGTACTGCAAGCTCAGGCTGAATCTGCCTCGCAGGACGAAGAAGAGATTGCCGCAGCGGCTGCGCCAGCCGCTGAGCGTGGCTGCGGCGGTAAATGCGGTGTGGGCGCTTGATTTCATGAGCGACGCTCTGTGGAGCGGACGGCGCTTCCGGGTACTGAACGTGCTCGACGAAGGGGTAAGGGAAGCCTTAGCGATCGAGATCGATACGAGCCTGCCGGCAAAGCGTGTTGTGCGCGTGCTCGATCGCCTGGCAGAGCTTCGTGGACTCCCCACAGCGTTGCGCATGGACAACGGACCTGAGCTCATCGCCCAGGAGCTTCTGGACTGGTGCGACGCCAAGGGCGTCAAGCCGCTTCACATTCAGCCTGGCAAGCCAGACCAGAATGCCTTCATCGAGCGCTACAACCGGACCTTCCGCGAAGAAGTGCTCGATGCCTACGTCTTTGAAGACCTCGAGCAGGTTCGAGAGCTCAGCGCCGCATGGCTTCGGATGTACAACGAAGAAAGGCCGCATGACGCGCTCGGAAGACAGCCTCCGGCCGTCTTCCGAGCGCTTATAGAATCAAAGACGAACTCTACTTCTGAACTGTCTACTTGACGGGGGAGCTTACGCCAGCGCCTGGGATTGCGTCTCCCATGCATGCACGCGACAACAACGAGCATATCCGCGTAGATCCGGTAGTAAATACCGTATGGAAAGCGCCGAAGTAGAGCTCTTCGGGTATCGCGATGAATTACTGGGTGAAGGTGAGGAGCGCGCTGAATAGCAATCAAAGCGTCGTCTACGGTTCTCAGGAAATCTGAGCCCAGCCCTGAGCGCTGTTCCTCGTACCAGACAAATGCGTCTTCGATATCCGCGGCTGCTGCCGGACGGACAACGATTTGCATCAAGTCCGGCGACTGCTAATCCGCCGTTGAACCTCTTCCCACGGAATACCACCGGGTCCCTCCCGATCCAACTCGTCGAGCCTACGGTCAAGCTCTTCTCGCTGTGGCTTGGTCATCGGCACTGCATCCGGGCTCGAGGACAAGCTGTCCCAAAGCTGCTCAAGTAGCTTGAGCCGCTCCTCAGGGCTTAAGGTCGCAATATCAATCCCCATACGCCGTACAGTATAAGCCTGGGCCTCGGAACCGGCACTCCGCCATGTCCCTGACGGCTAACGTCCACGCTCACCGGCGCGCGCCCGGTGAGCTAAGCGAAGCGCCGGCGCTCGTGCGCGCGTCTGGTGCGGCGTGCTGTTAGGTGGCGCCACTCTGCTGACCCTTCGGTTGAAGCAGATCCCAAAGATTGCCATAGAGGTCCTTGAACACGGCGACCGTTCCGTAGACATGCTGCGCGGGCGGGCGCACGAACTCCACCCCCTTGGCGCGATATCGCTCGTAGTCCCGCCAGAAATCATCGGTGTACAGGAAAAGAAATACCCGACCACCTGTCTGCGTGCCAATTCGAGATTGTTGCTCCTGAGTCGAGGCCCGCGCCAGCAGCAGCCGCGACTCCTGGGCACCGGGTGGGGAAATGACGACCCACCTTTTGGCCTGTTCGGGAACTTGTGAGTCCTGAACGACCACGAAACCGAGCTTGCCTACAAAGAAGTCGAGCGCTTCGTCGTAGTCGCGGACCACCAGCGAGACAAGGCCAAGGTTTTGCTTCACTCGTTGAGCGAGGCAACCAACGCGACCACCTAACGTCCACGCCCACCGGCGCGCACCCGGCGAGCTAAGCAAAGCACGGCGCTCGTGCGCGCGTCCGCGTGCGGCGTGCTGTTAGACGGCATTTCTGCCACGCCGGCCCCGGAACCACCGCACGGTGAAGATTACGACGATGGCTGAGGCCGCCACCGATAGGAGAGTGGTCACCGGATGAACCACAGCGAACCACGGTAAAACCTGGCCGCCGGGCATAGCACACGAATAGATCGAGTCAGCGATCATCCCGCCGGAAGCGCGACACACGCGATACGTAAGGTACGCGAGCGTGCCTAAACAAAACACGAGCCCACCTACGCCAACCAAAATCCACACCAGGAGCTCGCGTATCGGTCGCATTCGATGCCGTCTAACGTTCACGCTCACCGGCGCGCGCCCGGTGAGCCAAGCGAAAGCACCGCGCTCATGCGCGCGTCCGCGTGCGGCGTGCTGTTAGGGGGCAGCAGTTCACCAGTACTCTCGTACGAACCAACTCAGCCCTAAAAGTAATATCACCGGGCTCAGAAGGTTGATGACCCCTAGCCAAAATATTCTGCCGGAGCACAAAGTCGACAGTGGCAATTTCGCTCGGATGCCGATAAAAGCGCCGACTATCAGGGTGAGAAGGCACGCGGCTGCGGCGGTGCCTCCGTAGAGCACGATGATGAAGGCAACTCCTAGGTCCTGCTGGGCTCCCAATGTCGCTGACTTCGCATCTAGAGCCGTATCGATGACGACCAATAGGAGCACAAGGTTGATCGCTAGAGCGACGTGGACAATGCCGCGGCCTACTTTGCCGATGATCGGTACCGACAACGCGGCGGCCATCGTGCTGCCCCCTAACGTTCGCGATTACGCGCACCACAACGAGCGCGTAGCGGCGATGCGGCGGTGTCGCTGTACATCGCGCTGTTAGAGAGCGCCTCGGTCATCTGGCGAGCGCCTGGCGGAACTGTTCAGATTCACGAAGAATGAGCTCAACACGCTCAGTGTTACCTTCTCCAGTCAGGAACTCAACGAGTAGCCGTCTTCCCATAAGACCCTCGACTTGGTCGACTCTCTGAATCGAGCTTCTTGGAATTGTCCAGTCGAGACCATAAACCTCTGGCAAGAACAGCAATGTGAATGGGAAATGTGGCCGAATGACCAAGGCGTTCCGAGTGATCGCCACAAGAAGGCAGTTGCGCGCTCCGCCAAGCCTTGTGAGGGCGCTGCGTAGAGAACGACCCGAGGTCCACCTCTCGAGGAACAGCGGTTCATTTGGCGCTCTGGTTAGGACGGGCTTCCCTCTGGAAGTACGGTAGATCACGGAGGCGACAACTACCAACACGATCCAGCCAAGGCAGATGGCGAACAGCAGCGCGAAGTGGGTTTCCAGGAACGCGGCCAGGTCGCTCACGGTCGGCGCTCTCTAACGTTCACAGTGAGGGGCGGGCCGCTCTTGGCCCGTCCCCTCCACTGTGCTGTTAGATTGCAGCCGCTTCGCGCCCAAAGTGCTCATCAACAGCAGAATGCCTATGAGTAGGACCGCAAGATAGGCCCAGAAAAGCGGATGACTGCTCTTACCGCCGGTGCCAGCAAGTTGAACGATCACTGTAGCGAGGCCCACTATCAGACCAATGGTCGTGAAGAGGTAAAGACCTCGAGAGCGTTGAAACTGGACATTTCGCATGATGACCCTGCACCACGCGGCCGATATTCCGATGATGCCTCCGAATCCGATGAGCGCTATCGCAATCGAGAACCTAAGCTCGGGGTCAGGATCCACGAAGGGACCAACCAACCCTCCAATGGCGCCAACGGTGGCAATAGGAGCAAGGACAATTGTTCCGACTACTCCCAACGTGGCCAGGCACACGCGGGTTACCCGCCTGTCCGTGAATTCAGCGACGGCGCTTAGCATGCTGCAATCTAACGTGGAGCTGTGCGGCGCGCCGCAACCCACCCGCTTGAAATGGCACGCCGGCTCGCGGCGCGTCCGCACCAGCGCCATGTTATGCGGCATGCCCCGCAGTAGTTACTAGTTGCCATACCGCTCAATCAGGACCTCCGTAGAGCGGGTGACCTCTTTCGCGAATCCTCTGAGATCCACTGGGTCGTCAGTGCCAGGTGCAGGTGCAAGCGTTGGTGCTACCGGCGGGTACTGTTTCCGATACTGAGCAACGCGCTTCAGAGACGGAGCGTGATCCCAAGAATGCATATACGGCCAAAAGAGCCACGGCATGCCTGACTCTTGAAACGCTAGAGCGCTGACTACGCTGCCGTCGACTTCGATCTCCATCGTCTGGATAACCGTTTCGATGTGTCCCGCCCGTAGTGCCCGTAGGTCCCTCGTCAGGACAGATGCCTTCGCGGAACTATCGAGCTTTTGAAACTGATCGACCCCCACGAAGACTCCAACGTAAACGCCGCTAGTAAACGCGACGATGACGGCAAGGCCAACCCCGAGCCATGCAGAGAAGAGGCGCTTATTCATGCGGCATAACGTTCGCGTTTTGCCGCACCGCACGGAGCGCGAAGCGGCGACAAGTAGGTGTCGGGCAACAACGCGCTGTTAGGCGGCATCTTTCCGCCTGAGTATGAGCGACTTGTCGCAACGCGGACCAATGACGACGTACTCTTCCGTCGCTGCAGGTCGGATCCGGACCTCGATCGGAGTGTCTCTTAACTCCCAAAACCGCTCGACTTGCTCTTCAAATATGACCTTGTAGTCGCCATCGATGACAGCAATGACCGCGCGACGACCGGTTGCGCGACCGGAGATGGTGAGAGCAAGCATCGGGCGACCATGCGCTATCGAGATCGGCACGGCATCCACACGCGTAATGTAGTCCAGAGCTGGGATGTCAAATGCCACATTCTTCCCGCTGACGGCGTCACGCAATACAACACTGTCGCCGTCGAATAGCAATTCCGATCTGTTACTACCCCAGGACAGTGCCGTCGGTTCGTGGTCTGAGTCGTAGAGAACGGTCGATGTGCGGAGTGTCCGTTCGAAATCAGGCCGAACCTCGCGAACTAGCAGACCAGAATCGAACCGAATCTGGGGTTTTGCTTGTTGTTCATAGCGAACTACATCAAAAGCACCCGCGCCGGCCGACACGACGATTGCGCCCGCCAACGTTATCAGTAGGGCCCACGTTCGCTTATCCGGTTCTGCAGGTCCCTTGGCTCGCCGCCAGATTGCGCGAGCTATGAGACCCAAGACCAGCCCGACTGTGGCAGCCAGGACGCCCCATATCGGGATAAATATATGGGCCAAGCCTGCCGTGGAACTGGGGCGGCCGATTACAAGTTCGACGCGCATTGCCGTGTACCCAAAAGCTAGGAGCGAGAGGCCTAAGAGCAAGGCACCGAAGAGTGGCAGATCTCTGGGAAGTCGCCTCAGCATCTACGTTCGCATGCCGCCTAACGTGGAGGTGTGCGGCGCGCCGCAGCCTCGGCGCTTGCACCCGTATAGACGGTTCGCGCCGCGTCCGGCAACACCGCCATGTTAGACGGCGTCGTGCCACGCGACATACCTAGACCAGTGATTGCGCGTATGAGCGGAACCATTACTAAGCCGCAAATGGCGCCCGCAGGAGCGGCGACCAACAAGGACGTTAAGAGGTAATGGACTCGGCCAATTGCCAACAATACGAGGCAAATTGCAACTGCGCCAGCAATCGCACCGGTGATAGCGAGGAGTGAGCATCGCATTCCGGACGTTTGCGCACTGAACCAAATCGCCGAGTGATTAGATACGCTCGAAGAGGCAAGCCCGAACACTACACCGGCCACGAATGCGGGTGGAATTCCGACGAGGTAGAGGGGCCAGGGCAACGCCGTGGGGAGAACAATCTCGGGCGGTGATTTGATAAGCGCCGCAACCAGTACGGCCGCGTTAGTACCGAGCAGCGTGAAGACCAGCATTGAGCTTAGGAATATCCCGAGCCGGCTTTTCCACACGAGCCGGATCGGACTAAGCGGCGGTGGGTCGAGCAATGGCTTCCAAGCTGCATTGGCTTGGAATGTAGCTCGGCAGTGCCCACACTCCAGCGCGTTTAGCTGAAGCTCAGCGTGGCAGTTGGGGCAGAACGCCATGTGCGCCGTCTAACGTCCTCGTTCAGCCGCGCGCGGCTTCTTGCGCGTCGGCTGCAACGAGCTGTTAGAGGGCGCCCCTCCGCGTCCGTAGAGGGTGCTGTACCGGATCGACGACAAGTAAGCACGCCGCTTCTTGTATGCGCTGATGGTGCGCTCGGAGATTGCGCCCGAAGGAACGCGAGCTAGAAAATCCGCCTCGGGAAAGCAGTCAACATTGCCTGTCTTGTGGCGATATGCGGTCATATCTCTAAGTGTTCTAGCCAGAAGCCGCCAGTCCTTTGTCGAGATAGCCGTTCGCGCCTGCTGTCCAAGCGTGCCGTAGACCAATGTTCGCGTTCGCTTCGCGAGCGCCACGGCACGTTGAATGTAGGCCTTCGCCTTTTCCAATTGATCGCTATAGTGATAGTGCGTCGCGAGTGACATCAGTGGTAGTGGATCATTGGGCTCGGCTTCCGCGTCTTCGAGAAGTAACTTCTCGGCGTCCTGGAGTCGTCCGACTCGAACGAACTCGCTTACTAGCGTATGCCTGACGTACCACCTGTCCTCTGGCGTCCTAGCGGAGCTTAGAGCGGAAAGGATGTAGCCGGAGTGGTCAACCGCTCGGTGCGACTTCAACCGTGAGTAATAGCCACGGCTGAACTTCGAGTTGTATGCCGAGCGACCCGCCATCGCGCCCTCTAACGTGCCCGGTAACCGGCGCGTGCCCGGCAGCCTACGTGCATGGCGGCGCGTCCGCACGCGTCCGTGTTGACCGGCGGGTTAGACGTCACCGTGGTACTAGAACGGGCGCTCATGCACAATGCCTCGCCATTCGTGTACCTCCTGGTCGTCGATGATGATCGTTGGTTTTGGCAGGAATCCGACAAAGATATCGGCCAAGCCAAGCTCGGCAGCGGTTGCCTTGGCGTAATCTGCGCCACCCGTGCTCCACAAGTACAGTTGCGCGCCTTCTCGATGGAGAGTGCGAACCCTCTCGATCGCCGAAGGAATCGGTATGCGCTTCCTTCCCACTGACCGCACCAGGGTGTCATCGACGTCCACGTAGACCACCTGAGGCTTCATATAGTGACGTCTAACGTCCCGGTTGTGCCGCGCTGAAGAAGGCGCGAAGCGCCGCGGCGCAAGCGTCGGACACCAACCGGCTGTTAGAGCGCACTTGGTGCATCTGGCTTGGCCTTACGCGCGGCGACTGCGATGGACACAAAGCCCGCTGCCGCTACGACACAAACAATGACGATGAGAAAAATCGCCGCGTCCATTGCTGCAAACCCCGAAACAACGACTTCATGCCCTTCCAACGCTACGTTTCGGACCTGCTCGATGGAGGAGCCGGGATCCCTGATAAGGCGGGCTACCGCCGCTTGCTTCTCCGACGATGGAAACATAGGCCGGTAGTAAAGGTAGTAACCGCCGCTAATAAGAAGAGCGCCCAGGAGCAGAAGGCCGGCATATAGGGCGCTTAATCGGGCAAGGCGAGTCATTCGTTGTGCGCTCTAACGTTCGCGGCCACCGGCGCGCGCCCGGTGACCTCTGTGAAGCACGGCGCTCGTGCGCGCGTCCGTGTGCGCCGCGCTGTTAAGCGGCAACACTTGCTCAAACGTGCCACCGCGGCCAACGGCTGCCTTTGAACACCCGCCAACTACAGCCCTTTGTGGCCTCCGCCGGGCGGGAACGCACTGCGAAGGGGCGCTGCGGTCTGAATAGCGTATGCCTAGGAGCGAGCCACCTCTGCTAGGGAGCTTGCGGTCGCTAAGAGATGCGGTTGGCATGTGCGCTTACGTGTTGCCGTTTAACGTCCACGCCCACCGGCGCGCGCGGCCGGCGGGCTCTGAATAAGCACGGCGCTTGCGCGCGCGTCCGTGTGCGGCGTGCTGTTAGACCGCATCGTCCGTAGACATCGGGTTGTACAAAACTCCTTCCATATTCCGAGCAGGTCCGGCCCGTACGAACCCAAGGCGTTGATAGATTGGTACCGCGTTGTTCGAGGAGTTGACGGTGAAGCCTCCTTGGCTCCCAGCCTCGAGACACGCAGCGCGGGCGATGTTCCAGAGCCGACGACCAAGACCTTGGCGTTGGTACCCATTGGCAACGAACAGGTGATAGAGGTGCCTATTGTCGCGAACGCCCACAAATCCGACTATGTGGCCGTTTAACTCGGCAACGTGATAGCGAAACCCTTGGGCGACCAATTTCGCAATGCTTTGAGCGTTGTTTCTGCTCAGAAACTGATCTTTTGCGCTGGACTCAAACTCGTGAAGTATGTACTGCGTCGCCAAAGCTTCCAGCAGAGAAGCGACGGATTCGATGTCTTCCTGGGCCAGCGGTCGAATCGTCACCTCGGCCGGCATATGCGGTCTAACGTCCGCGTTGTGGCGCGCTGTAGAAGGCGCGCAGCGCCGCCGCGCAAGCGTCGCTCACCAACGCGCTGTTAGCCGGCGCTGACAAGGCGCATCGGGTTGTGCAGCACACCGTTTTTCTCCTGTGTAGGTTCGGTGCGGCGGAATCCAAGCCTTTCGTATGCAGCTACAGCATAGTTGGACGCGTTGATGGTGAATACCCCGGCGTTACCTTGGGCCATCGCTTCTTCTTTCACCCGCGACCACAGCCGGCGCGCCAAGCCCATGCGCTGATAAGGCTTGGAAACAAAGAGGTAGTACAGGTGCGTGTTACCTCGAATGGCCGCAACCGCGGCGAGGTCGTTACCGTCCTCAGCAAGATAGAACCGGAAATCGCCGGCCAGTCGCTGATGGACTTCCGCCGGTGAGTGTTCCTTGAGGAAGTGCGCGCGCCCGTCCGCAGTGAACTCGTTGACAATGAACTCTTCGGATAGCGCGGTAACTAGGGAGCTCACTCGCTCGGCGTCCTCAATTGTTCCCCGTCGGATGGCGATGTCGCCCACGCTCTTGGCGCCGGCTAACGTAGAGTTGTGCGGCGCGCCGCAGCACACCGCTTGAAAAAGCACGCCGGCTCGCGGCGCGTCCGCACCAACGCCATGTTAGGCATCGAGCTCCCTCACGGTTCCAGCTCCATGTCGAATGAGCTCGAGCTTCTCAGGGCCGAGGCCGACAAGGTCTTTCTCAGTGATCCAACCTTCGGCAAGTAGACGAGCGAATACGCCCGTAAGCACCGAGTAACGGTAATCGTACTTCCGTTGGATCTCGCGCTGCTTGGTTCCGAGAAACTCGAGGATGTCCCACACCGCGCTCGGCTCACTGGAGCTTTGGAGCATGTTCTCAACCTCACGCCTGATGCTCGCATTTTCACGCGCCAGAGCGCCGTCAAAGGCAGCACGCGCCACGCCCTTCTCTTTATGAGACCAATGAAGCTCACGTCTCGGGCTCGGATCCAGCGCCATCGGTTGCTCTCGATGCCTAACGTGGAGTTGTGCGGCGCGCCGCAGCACGCCGCTTGAAGAAGCACACCGGCTCGCGGCGCGTCCGCACCAACGCCATGTTAGATTTCGCACCGCTCATGCGACCTCAAGAAGCGCTCGCGGATTCTTCTCTGCAATCATAAGGAGCGTCTTGGCCGCACCGGATGGTGCACGACGGCCCTGCTCCCAATCCTGCAACGTCCGAACTGACACGCCAAGAAGTTGCGCGAACCTCGCTTGGGATAAGCCGGTCTTCTCACGAATACTTGTGACACTTGGAACCGTAGTGACTCGACCGTAATCCCCACGCTTAATTTCCCGAAGACCCTGAAGAATCTCCAGGCCGATGTTTCGTTTGGCCTTAGGCATCGTCAATCTCCTTGCGGATTTGGCGCAGCACGTGCGCCGGTATGTTCTCCGCTGCGTTCTTCGGATAAATAGTCAGCATCCAGATGTGCCCTTGGGCGAGCCTAGCGAAGTAAATGACCCGATAGCCGCCGCGTTTACCGCGCCCGGGAGCCCTCCAACGAAGCTTTCGCACTCCACCAGTGCCAGGGATCACGTCGCCGGCGTGAGGATCTGCAATCAGCGCCATCTGAAGCTCCCGCATTTCATCGTCAGACAAAAGCTCACTCGATAGGCGAGTAAAAAGCTTCGTCTCGATGAAGCTGTACACCGAGGCAGTATACGGCAATGCCGTATACTGTCAATCGCCTCATCCGGACGGTGACTGCGAGATCTAACGTCCACGCTCACCGGCGCGCGCGGCACGGCGATTGAATAGTCTTGACGCTCGCGCGCGCGTCCGGTGCTGCGTGCTGTTAGTGCTCAACCGTTTGCCGCGAGCTCTTCGCGCACGATCTTGCGCACGAGTTCCTGGGTAATTGGCTGCTCGGCGAGGCCGAGGTAAGACTTCAGGGCCTCGTTTATCAAGGTTTGATATCCCTTCCCCGTCTTTTCAGACTGGGCCTTGAAGCGCTTGATCACCGCATCATCCACGTAGATGGTGATGCGGGTTTTGCCGGTCGTAGGGACTACCGCGCCGCGCTTACCTTTGGAGAAGTCATACACCTTTTTCATAGTTGCGCCGTTCTCTCGGGTCGGGCTTCCGCACTGAGATGACTCGCGGTCCGTCACGCCGGGGCGTATGGACGACGACCATCAGGTTCCCAAAGAGGTTCATTCCAATCGTGACGAAGCGCTGCTCGCCCTCGGAACTGTCATCCTCGACAGTGAGCGCGAGAGGATCACTAAGCACTCCATCGCCCTCGGAAAGCGACACACCGTGCTTCCTGATGTTTGCCGCATCCTTCTTCGGGTCGAACTCGGCGGACACATGCGCAGTATATGCACGTTATGCATATACGTCAACGCTAGCGCCCGGCTTTTGGTTGAGCACTAACGTGCCCGGTAACCGGCGCGTGCCCGACAGCCTGAGTGCATGGCGGCGCGTCCGCACGCGTCCGCGTTGACCGGGGGGTTAGGCAGCTCAGGCATTGGAGGGCTGCACGCTGAGAAGTGAAACAAGAAACTCGAGCACCGCATTCTCGGCAATTGAATCTGAGACACCCGCATCGCGATAGGCAAGATGTGGCCCCACGCGGATACGACGCCTTCCGCCTGCACGCATGCCCTCGACACCGTACTCGAGCCCGGCAATCACCCGTCTTTCTCCGATTCGAAACGCGTACCGCTGGTCCTTCTGGACACAATCCCCGCGGTTCAAGAACAGGCTGTACTCGACTTCCACGGCACACCCGCGATCAGCAGTCGCGCCGTCTCCGACCTCCAAGTCCTCATACTCGACTCCGCCGCGCCCCTTCTTCATAGAGCTGCCTAACGTTCGCGTTTTGCCGCGCCGCGCGCAGCGCGTAGCGCGGAGTGAAAGGCGTCGGTCAACAACGCGGTGTTAGACCTCATGCCGCAACTCGATAGAGCCACCACAACGGTAGCGCAGAAACAAGAGCTAGTGACCAGGCGCCCAGTACGGCGTATGCAATCGTCAAGGAACCTGCAAGACCTAGCACCAAGCGCAACACCGTTCGGTGGCGACTGATCGCAACGGTTAGCGCTCCTAGCAGCGATAGCACGGCACCGGCGATCAATACGGGGAAGAAGTATCGAATAGGGCTGTCTGGCTCCATCGCGACGGAGAATGCGCGCTGCCAGTCATTGATGCCATGGAAGAGGTAGAGGCCCACGATTGCCGCTGGAAAGACTGCCGCCATGCTAAGAAGCGTGACTGCAGTCCATCGGTCAGCGCGAGTTGCGACGGCAATCATGAGGTCTAACGTCCACGCCCACCGGCGCGCGCCGATGGCGGTTGATGAAGCACTGAACTCGTGCGCGCGTCCGGGTGCGGCGTGCTGTTAGAGCGCATGTCGCGCCTCACGAGGACGCGGTGTACTGCATGCGTATACGCACCAATAGGCCAATCACCACGCCGAGCGCATAGGCGGGAATCGGCACTAGACAGTAACCCCAGGCACCAAGCAGACCTTCGCTTGAGTAATAGCCAGATGCCCAGAGCGCGAGGATTGCCGCTATGCCAAACATCGGTACAGCACCCGCGATTAGCACGGCGGCCCCACGTCCGGACTTGAGCACCAGTGAAAGTAGGAGGCCTAGACTAACGGGGATAACGCCAAACAAGACAATGGTTGGCAAACGCTCATTGCCCTGAACGTCTAAGAAGCTGATGAACCCGTTCGGGACAAAGAAGAACGCCCAAACCACCGCGCCTACCAAGGTCGGTAACACGGTGCGGCGCTCAATATTCATGCGCTCTAACGTTCGCGCTGTGGCGCGCTGTAGGAGGCGCGCAGCGCCGCCGCGCAAGCGTCGCTCACCAGCGCGCTGTTAGGGCTCAAGCGGCTCTCCTAATGGCGCCGACACGTGGCACCCCCCATCCAGCCCCTGCCTCTAGCACCATACGGAGAATGTGCCATATAGAACGCTCCCTGTTATGAACTAGGGCCGGCGTATCGGAGAGGTAGTGAGCCAAGAGATCCTTGGCGTCTGCCGCGGCGGACGGAGGAACCATAATGGTTCGGGCGTTGTACAGCTCTACCTGTATGCCGGGATACAGACTTCCAAAACCACCGTTGTGCACAAAGTACGGTATGCCGTTTGCCTCGAGGAGACTCTCTGCGACGGCCAGCTCGATCAGCGTCTGCGGTCGGTAGACGGCGATCATCTTGAGCCCTAACGTCCACGCCCACCGGCGCGCGCCCGGTGAGCCAAGCAAAAGCAGAGCGCTCGTGCGCGCGTCCGGGTGCGGCGTGCTGTTAGATTGCGCCTGATTTGGCAACCTCACGCGTCTGCCACCACGTCCATGCCGCCACAGGAAGAACTAGCGCGGGAAGAATCGGCAGAACAATTAGATTCCAGACTAGGTAAAAGCCGCGCGCGCCGCCCGAGCTGACTGCTTGCCTCCAGATCAGATCGGTGAGCGTGAGAAAGCCTCCATCCAGTGACATCCGGATGAATGGCGGGGTCGCCACCAATGCCACATAACCGCACATAAGGATGGATGCTATTGGCCAATGACGTGCACCGGCGTAAGCCAAGCACGCGGCAATGCTAAAGCCGGCGACGGTTACCACATGGTCAAGCCAAACACCCCAGCCGTACGGCACGCCGCTTAACTGCTCTGCGACGGGCGGGAAAGCCAATACCAGCCAAGGTAGGCTCGGGATGGCCAGTACTCCGAGCACCACTGCGACGACCGTTCGCAGGCGTCCCATGCGCAATCTAACGTTCACGGTGAGCCGCGCGCGCTGCTCTTGCGCGCGTCGAGCTCGACCGTGCTGTTAGGTGGCGATGTGCGCTCCAATAGAAGCGCGCCGAGGAATGCGAGCACTGCGCCGACTGCTGCATTTGCCAGAAACGCGATGAACCAGACAAATGGCGCAAAGTGATGGTGGTAGGCCCTTAACTCGAGGGTCCCCACCAGCCAAACCAAGAAGCCCAGCGCTACGGAGCCGCACAACAGCGCGGCAGTTAAGGTAGTCCGGAAGAAGCGGCCGATGCACTTTGTTGCGTCCTCATTCCGTCCGAGCAGTCGCCACAACGACCAGCCAAGATTAACGACGGCCACCAGGCAAGTCGCGCCAAGGCTAAGAATAAGTGCCAGCTGATCGACGGTTTCCATCGCCACCTAACGTCCGCGTTGTGCCGCGCTGAAGAAGGCGCGTGAGCGCCGCTCGCAAGCGTCGGACACCAACGCGCTGTTAGGCATCACGGTCCTCGTTTAGGTTGCCTTGCCAGGAACGGACGCGCAAACGGTTGTAGTCCTTTGCGAACTCAAAGTGCGGCCGCTCGCCTCGGCTGAAGTGCGTTGATCCACGCCATTCTGTGCCGCGCCACCATGAAGCAACCCCGACTTTCTCAGACAGAATAGCCTGGACGAACGGAAGGGCGGCCTCATGCTCGGAACCGACTTCCCGGACGTTCCAAGTATCGAAGTGCGAGTGATAGAAGTCGAACGACACGGTGATTTCGTCGTTGTGCGTGTCAATCCGAAGTCCGTGTTCGGCATTAGCCGAGGCCGGCGGCGGTACGTCAACAACCAGGTAAGTAGCCCCGTCGTATGTCTCTTCACGTGCGTACGCTTTCCATTCGGGGTACGACTCGAAGATCTGTTCGGCGGCGGACTTCGAGAAGGCGTCCATTGTGATGCCTAACGTCCGCGTTGTGCCGCGCTGTAGAAGGCGCATAGCGCCGCCGCGCAAGCGTCGGTCACCAACGCGCTGTTAGACGTCACTCTACGCACCCTCGCTCTTTAGCCACGGGACCTGCGCTTTCGCCTGGGCAACCGCTTCCTGTTCGGAATTAAAGACCCCGCTCGAATATCGGTGTAGACAGCGCCAGTATCCGTCCTCCGGATCCCGTCGATACTCCTCAAACCCGAACGAGCCATCCGCACGCGCGAAAATATCTACGCAATAGTCGCCGTACGAGTTCTGCAGTGACGCTAGCACCTTGTTGCCCATGGTGGTGACGTCTAACGTCCCGGCTTTGGCGCGCTGAAGGAGGCGCGACGCAGGAGCGCCGATGCGTAAGCGTCGCTCAACAGCCGGCTGTTAGATGACCTTACCGCCACGTCGACCGCCTCCCCATGAGGAACTCGACCATAAACCACAGT
>DASRKB010000052.1:0-17650 GCA_035649175.1 Burkholderiales bacterium
CGGCGCTCGGCGAGGCGCGCGCCGCCGAGGTGCGCTGGCGCGAGGGGAGGCCCCGCTCGCCGCTCGACGGGGTGCCGGTCACCATCAAGGAGAACCTCGCGACGCGCGGCGATCCCGCGCCGATCGGCACGCGCGCGAACGAGGACGCGCCGCCGCAAGCCGAGGATTCGCCGCCGGCGGCGCGCGTGCGCGAGGCGGGGTGCGTGGTCCTCGGCAAGACCACGATGCCCGACTACGGCATGCTCTCATCGGGCCTCTCCAGCCTGCACGGCGTCACGCGCAATCCGTGGCGCCTGGAGCGCAATACCTCGGGATCGAGCTCCGGCGCGGCCGCGGCGGCGGTCGCGGGGTATGCGCCGCTGCACATCGGGACCGACATCGGCGGCTCGGTGCGCCTGCCCGCCACGCACTGCGGCATCTTCGCGCTCAAGCCCTCGCTAGGGCGCGTGCCGATATTTCCGCCGTACATGGGCCGGGTCGCCGGCCCCATGACGCGCACGGTGGCAGACGCCGCGGCCCTGATGGGTGTGCTCGCCAAGCCTGACGCGCGCGACTTCATGTCGCTGCCCTTCCAACCGATCGACTGGTCCGCCGCGCCCATCGACGCGAAGGGCTTGAAGATCGGCCTGCTGCTCGACATGGGCGTCGGGCTGCCGGTGCGCTCCGAGGTGCGCGCGGCCTGCGAGGCGGCCGCGAAGGCATTGCAAGGCGAAGGCGCGCGAGTGACCGGGATGCGGAGCTTTCTTACGCCCGCGATGCTCGACGGCATCTGCCGGTTCTTCGAGGCGCGCTCGTACAACGAGTTGATGCAGCTTCCGCAGGAGCGTCGCGCCAAGGTGCTGCCCTTTGTCGCCGAATGGTGCGCCTGGCGCGCGGCTGGGTTCTCTGGCCGCGAGCTGATGCAGGCCTACGGCGAGGTGATGGCGATGCGCGAGGCGGCGGTGCGCGCCTGCGCGCCGTACGATTTCGTCCTCTCGCCCGTCTCGCCGATCCTCGCGTACGAGGCGGAGCTGCCCGCGCCGAACGACGACCCGCACGACGCCCTGCCCCACATCGCCTTCACCGTGCCCTTCAACATGTCCGAGCAGCCGGCGGCCTCGGTGAACTGGGCGAGCGCCGAGGAGGGCCTGCCGGTCGGCGTGCAGGTGATCGGCCGGCGCTTCGACGACGCCGGCGTGCTGCGGCTCTGCGCGCTGCTCGAGCGCCTCCGGCCGCCGCAGCGAGCCTGGCCGGACAGCGTCTAAACTAGCGCCCCATGGACAGGCTGGATGCCGGCGCCATCGCGCTGCCGGGAGTGGAGGTGCGCGTGCTCGAGCGCTGCGGCTCGACCAACATGCTGATCGAGGAGCGCCTCGCTCGCCCGGTGCTGCTCGCCGCCGAGGCGCAGACCGCGGGCCGCGGCCGGCGCGGCCGGCGCTGGCACAGCCCGGCCGGTGCCGGCATCACTTTCTCGCTCGGCGTGCGCGTCGCGCGGCCGGCGCGCGAGCTGGCCGGACTGTCGCTCGCCGCGGGCGTCGCGGTGGCGCGCGCGCTGCGCTCGCTCGGCGCGCCGGTTTCGCTCAAGTGGCCGAACGATTTGCTGATCGCAGAGGCGAAGCTCGGCGGCATTCTCGTCGAGACGCGCGATTCGTTCGCGGTGATCGGCATCGGCCTGAACAACCACCGCGTCGAGAGCCTCGAGGAGAAGCTCGGCCGGCCCGTCGCCTTCCTCGAGGCGCCGGATCGCAACCTCGTCATCCGGCGCATCGCCGAGCGCCTGCTCGAGGCGCTGCACGCCTTCGAACAGCTCGGCCTGGAGGCGGTGCGCGCGGATTGGACGGCGCTCGATGCGCACGCCGGACGTCGCGTGCGCGTGCGCCTCGCCGACGGGCGCCAGCTCACCGGGATCGCCGAGGGCCTCGCCGAGGACGGCGCGCTGCGCCTCGCGACCCGCCGCGGCATGCGGGCGGTACGCAGCGGGACGGTGCTTTCCGCGAGGCCGGCGTGATCCTCGTCATCGACGCCGGCAACTCGCGCGTCAAATGGGGCTGGCTCGAGGCCGGCGACGGCCCGCCCGCCTCGCCTGCGCGCTGGCACAGCATCGCCACCGTGTCGCTCATCGAGTTCGCCGCCTCCAACGACCACGTGAACCCCTTCTCGGTCACGCACGAGGATCCCGAGCGCATCATCATCTCCAACGTCGCCGGCGAGGGCGCGCACCAGCTCCTCGTCAACTGGACGAGCATCTTCGAGGCCGAGCCCCTCTGGCTGCGCGGCGAGAAGGAGCGCTGCGGCGTGGTGAACGGCTACGAGAAGCCCGAGGTGCTCGGGCCCGACCGCTGGGCCGCGATGATCGCCGCGCGCGCGCTGCACAGCGGCCCCACCCTCGTGGTCAACGCGGGCACCGCCACGACGGTCGACCTGCTCGACGGCGATGGCGTCTTCCTCGGTGGCGCGATCCTTCCGGGCGTCGAGCTGATGCGATTCGTGCTGCACGAGCACACCGGCCGGCTGCCGATCCAGGAAGGCCGCTACCGCGACGCGCCGACGAACACCCTGGACGCGATCGAGACCGGCTGCCGTCACGCGCAGGCCGGCGCCGTGGAGCGCATGTACCGGGTGTTCCGCGAGATGGGCGGAATGCCGCTGTGCATCGTGGGCGGTGGCGCGGGCCGCGCGCTCGTCGACCAGCTCACCATGCCGCGCCGCTATGTCGAGAATCTCGTGCTCGAGGGGCTCGCGCATATCGTCGCGAGCGAGCGCGCGCTCGCGCGATGAGAGTGCTGTTCCTTCTGCTCGTCCTCGCGAACGCCGCCTTCTTCGCCTGGCAGCGCTACCTCTCGCCGCCCGAGGTGGAATTCGACGCGGCGCCGATGGGTCGTGAGCTCGAGCCGGAGAAGCTCCGTGTCATCAGCGAGTCGCAGCTGCCGCCCCCGCAGCCCCAGTCGAAGCCCGAGCCCCCCGCCCCACCGCCTCCGCCGCCCCAGCCAGAGGCACAGGCGGCTTCCGCTGACCTGAAGTGCCTTGAATGGGGCAGCTTCACCCTCGCCGATGCGAGGAACGCCGAAAGGGCGCTCGAGCCGCTCGCGCTCGGCGCGCGGCTGGCGCAGCGGCGCACCGAGGAGCTCGCGAGCTGGTGGGTCTTCATCCCCTCGCAACAGACCCGGCCCGGCGCGCTGAAGAAGGCCGCCGAGCTCAAGGCGCTCGGCATCGACGACTACTTCATCGTGCAGGAGGAGGGTCCCCAGCGCTGGGCGCTTTCGCTGGGGCTCTTCAAGAGCGAGGAGGCCGCGCACGCGCACCTCGCCAGCCTGCGCGCGCGCGGCGTGCGCAGCGCCCTCGTCGGCGAGCGCGAGACCGTTGTGCCCAAGGTGTGGCTGCAGGTGAGCGACGTGGATGCGGCGCTGGAGCGGCGCCTCACCGAGATCGCCACGCGGGTGGACGGCAGCGAGCTGCGGACCTGCCCCTAGCCGATCGGGTGCGCCCCGCCGGGGACGTGCTTCGCCACCAGCATGAGCAGATGATCGGCCCTCACGGGCTTGGTGACATAGCCGACCGCGCCGAGCGTCCTGCCGCGGTGGTCGCCCTCCTCGAGGGACGTGAGAAAGATCACCGGGATGTCCGGGATCGACTTGTCCGCCTTGAGCGCCGCGACGAACTCGAAGCCGTCCATGTGCGGCATGTTCACGTCGGAGATGATGAGGTCCGGCGGGCTGCGCAGGATCATGTAGCCCGCCTGGATCGCGTCGGGCGCGACGTGCACCTCGTAGCCCGCAGACCTGAGATGCAACGCCAGCAGCTCCCGGACGCTCGCGTCGTCGTCGACGATGAGAACCGTCCCCGCCATACCCGGCGAATCCTACCGCTTACGCGAGGAGCCGGGCAGCGTCATCCAGGAGCTTCCCGGGCGGCAACAGCGCCGAGCGTGGAATGCGCACCAGCGCGAAGGCGCGGGTGAGTGGGGGATCGCCCGGGACGCGCGCCACCTCGAAGTCGAGCGCCGGGCCGCGCTCCGTGACGACGTTCAGCCGGTCCAGCCGCAGGCTCTTGCGGGAGACGAAGAGGTAGCGCGACGGCTCCGCGAGGATCGCCCGCAGCCGCTCGAGCCCGGCGTCGAGAGCCTGCGGCCCCACGCCCAGGCCCTCGAGCGCCTTCGAGTTCTCCTCGAGCCCGGCCTGCAGGCGCGCCAGCTCCGATCGCGCCGGCGCATCGCCCGCGAGCGCCGCGCGCATCCCCGCGCCCTGGCGCTCGAGCAGCTTGACGCGCGTCCTGAGCAGGGCGCGCTCCTGCTCGAGCTCGCTGCGCCGGGCATCGTCGCTCGCGGCGCGGCCGAGCGCTTCGAGGCCGAGCTGGTCGAGCAGCCGCCGCTCGAGCTCCTGCCGCAGCGCGGGCTCGCTCTCGCCGCAGATGCGCACGCGATAGTCGCCGAAGCTTACCGTCGTCTGCGCCACCTCGCTGCGTACCGCTTCGCCCTCGAGCGCCGCGCCCAGGATCCGGCGCTCGGTCATCTCCATCCCGAGCACGCCAAAGGCCTCGGCTGCGCCTAGATGACGCTCGAAATGCGCGCGCAGGTCGTCGGCGCGACTGAAGGCCTGCGAGACATCCTCCGGCCGGGCGAAGAAAGCGTGGATGTAGGGATCCGCGGCCCATGCCGCGGCGCTCGCCTCGCGCGCGCCCGGCAGCGCGGCGACGAGCTTGCCCACGTAGTCGAGCGCGGCGGCGACCGCCGGTGCAAGCCGCCCCCGGTAACGCCGGGCGAAGCGAAGCTTCGGGTTCGCCACCTGCACCACGCGCTCGATCGCCTCATCGACGCGCGCCGTGTCGCCGCGCCTCAGCCACTTGCCGAACATCAGTAGCGCTCGGGAATGAAGTTGCGGCCCTTCAGCGAAGCCTGGTCGTCGTAGGCGCCCTTCGTGGCGCGCTTGGGAAGCTTGACCTTCTCGCGCGGCGCTTTCTTGCGGGGAATCAGCTTCAGCAGATGCGCGATGCAGTTCAGGCGGGCACGGCGCTTGTCGTCGGAACGCAGGATGTGCCAGGGCGCGTGCCTGGTGTCGGTGGCCTTCAGCATCGCGTCGCGCGCGCGCGAGTAGTCGAACCAGCGCTCGCGCGAGGGCAGGTCCATGGGCGAGAGCTTCCACTGCCGCACCGGATCGTCGATGCGCGCCTCGAAGCGGCGCTTCTGCTCCTCGTCGCTCACCTCCAGCCAGATCTTGATCAGCTGGATGCCGCCGTCGACGATGAACCGTTCGACGATCGGGCAGAGCTCGAGGAAGCGATCGCGCTCCTTCTCGTTGCAGAAGCCCATCACGTATTCCACGCCGGCGCGGTTGTACCAGCTGCGGTCGAAGATGGTGATCTCCCCGGCCGCCGGGAAATGCGGGATGTAGCGCTGCAGGTGCATCTGCGTCTTCTCGCGATCGGAGGGCGCGGGCAGGGCCACCACGCGGAAGACCCTCGGGCTCACGCGCTCGGTGATCGCGCGGATGGTGCCGCCCTTGCCGGCCGCGTCGCGACCCTCGAACACCACGATCACTCGCAGGCCCTTGTACTTCACCCAGTCCTGGAGCTCGCACAGATCCGCCTGGAGCTTGCGCAGCTCCTTGTCGTAGTCCTTGCGCTTGAGCTTTTCCTTGGCCATTCGGGCTACGCCATGATGTTCACGCCGCCGTCGACATACAGCGTGCTGCCGGTGATGCGCCGGGCGTACGGGGTGGCGAGGTAGGCGACGGCGAAGCCCACATCCATGATGTCGACCAGCTCGCCGACCGGAGCGCGCTGCACCGCCTCGTTCAGGAGCAGGTCGAAGTCCTTCAGGCCGGAGGCGGCGCGGGTCTTGACCGGCCCCGGCGAGACGGCATGCACGCGGATGCCTTTCTTGCCCAGCTCGTAGGCGAGGTAGCGGCACGAGGCCTCGAGCGCCGCCTTGACCGGCCCCATGACGTTGTAGGTCGGCACCACCTTCTGCGCGCCGTGGTAGCTCATGGCGAACATCGCCCCACCCTCGGTCATCAGCGGCGCCGCGAGGCGCGCCATGCGCACGAACGAGTGGCAGGACACGTCCATCGCCTTTGAAAAGCCTTCCGCCGAGCAGTCGAGGAGCCCCCCCTGCAGATCCTCCTTCGGCGCGAAGGCGATCGAGTGCACGAGGAGGTCGAGCCGGCCCCACTGCCCGCGGATCTGCTCGAAAAGCGCCTCGAGCTCCCCGGGCTGCGACACGTCGAGCGGGAGGAAGATCTTCGCCCCGACCTCCTTCGCGAGCGGCTCGACGAACTTCTTTGCCTTGTCGTTGAGGTAGGTGACGGCGACCTCGGCGCCGAGCTCGGCAAAGGCCTTCGCACAGCCGTAGGCGATCGAGGAGTCGTTCGCGATGCCCACGACGAGCGCTTTCTTGCCTTTCAGGACCGGACGGGGGACTTCCACTGCCATGAGTATTCTCCTCAAGTCGTCATCGCGGGCGCGACGAGCTCTCGCGTCTGCGAGGCGATCATCAGCTCTTCGTTGGTCGGGATGACCCAGGCCGCCAGCCGGCTCGATGCCGTGCTGATGTGGGGGCCGCCCTTCTCGTTCGCCGCGGCGTCGAGCTCCAGGCCGAGCCAGGCGGCGTCGCGGCACACGCGCGCGCGGATGGCGGCTGCCTTCTCCCCGATGCCGCCGGTGAAGACCATGGCGTCGATGCCGCCGAGGGCCGCGGCAAGCGACCCGAGCTCGCGCCCGATGCGGTAGACGAAGAGATCCACGGCGAGCCTGGCGCGCGGCTCCTCGCTCGCGAGCAGGGTGCGCATGTCGCTCGAGACACCCGAAACGCCGAGCAGCCCGGATTGCTGGTAGATGAGCTTCTCCACCGCGCGGGTATCCATGCCGTGCTCGTCCATGAGGTAGAGGATCACCCCCGGGTCGATGGAGCCGCAGCGCGTGCCCATCGGCAGGCCGTCCACCGCGGTGAACCCCATGGTGCTCGCCACGCTCGCGCCCGCCTTGAGCGCGCACATGCTCGCGCCGTTGCCCAGGTGCAGCACCACGGTGCGGCCGGCGGCGGCGCGCGCATCGTGCCGAGGCAGAACCGAGGCGATATACGCGTAGGAAAGCCCGTGAAAGCCGTAGCGGCGCACGCCCCGCTCGGTGATCTCCGCCGGCAGCGCGAAGGCCTGCGTGAGCGCGCTCTGCGAGCGGTGGAACGCCGTGTCGAAGCAGGCGACCTGCGGGATCTCGGGCCGGCGCGCGAGCAGCATGCGGATCGGCGCCAGATTGTGCGGCTGGTGCAGGGGCGCGAGCGGCACGAGCTTTTCCAGCGCGGCGAGCACGCGCGCATCGACGCGCACGGGCGCCGAATACTCGAGCCCGCCATGCACCACGCGGTGTCCCACCGCCGCGAGTTCGTATCCGCCCGGCGCGGCGCGCAGGAAGTCCGCGAGGTGCGCGATGGCGCCGTCGTGGCCGAGCTTCTCGCCTTCGCCCCAGGACTTCTCCGCCACGACAGCGCCGCCGGCATCCCGGGCGGTGAAGCGCGGCGCGGTGCCGAGCGCCTCGATCTGGCCGCGGATGACGGGATCGAGCGCGCCCTTGCGCTCGGCGAAGAGCAGGAACTTGATGCTGGAGGAGCCGGCGTTGAGGACGAGGATCGCGGCCGTCACTACGCCACCGCCATTTCCGCGTGCTCGCGCCTCGATTGGGCCAAAAGGACCGCCACCGCGCAGGAGGCGAGCCTCGTGACGAGCGAGTCGGCGCGACTGGTGAGGATGATCGGCACGCGCGTCCCGAGCACGATGCCCGCCGCGTCCGCCCCCGCGAGGAAGGACAGGCTCTTGGCAAGCATGTTGCCCGCCTCGAGGTCGGGCACCACCAGGACGTCGGCCTGCCCGGCTACCGGTGAATCGATCTTCTTGATCTTCGCGGCCGCGAGGTCTACCGCGTTGTCCAGGGCGAGCGGCCCGTCGAGCACGCCGCCGGTGATCTGGCCGCGGTCGGCCATCTTGCAGAGCGCCGCCGCCTCGATCGTCGAGGGCACCTTGGGATTGACCGTCTCCATGGCGGAGAGGATGGCCACCTTCGGCCGCTCGCGCCCGAGCGCACGCATGAAGTCGATCGCGTTCTGGACGATGTGCACCTTGTCCTCGAGCGTGGGAGCGATGTTGATCGCCGCGTCGGTGATGACGAGCGGCCGGTCGAGCGAGGGTACGTCCATGACGAAGCAGTGGCTGATGCGCCGGCTGGTGCGAAGCCCGGTCTCGCGCCTGACCACCGCGGCCATCAGCTCGTCGGTGTGCAGGCTGCCCTTCATCAGCGCCTCGACCTTGCCTTCGCGCGCGAGGCGCACCGCCGCCTCGGCCGAGGCCTCGCTGTGAGGCGCGTCTATCAGGGCGAAACGCGAAATGTCGAGATTGTGCTTTGCTGCCACCTCCTTGATTCGCGCCTGCGGGCCGACCAGCACCGGCGCCAGCAGTCCCTGCTGCGCCGCTTCGACCGCGCCGCGCAGCGAGCTCTCATCGCAGGGGTGCGCCACAGCGCAGGGCACCGGCCCGGCGCTCTTGCTGCGCGCGATCAACCGCTCATACTTCTCGTGTTTGCGTTCCACGCCGGCTTTCCTTTCCGTGGGTGATGGCCTTGGCTGGCGTCGATGCCGGCGCTGCCTGCAGGAGCCCGGTGATCCGGCCCGCCATCTCGACCTGCTGGGGCGTCGGCTTCATGCCCTGGATGCGCTCGTCGTGCACCACCCGGTCGAGCAGCGCGAGCAGGCGCTTGCGGTCATCGGCCTTCGCGACCAGCCCTGGCAGCGTCTCCACGGCGCGATCGTGCTCGTAGCGCACGATGATGTCCTGCTCGCCGCGAATACGGCGCTGCGCATCGGGCGTCGTCTCGGGCAGGAGCGGCCGGTATTCGTCGATCAGCTCGCGCCGCAGGTGCAGCCGCTCGAGCGGCAGGGGCTCCCCCTGGCGCGCCAGCAGCGCCGCCACGCGGCCCACGGCCTCCGGGTAGCCGCCCCGCTCGATCGCGGCGAGCGCCTCCTTGACCACCGGCAGCTCGCCCGCGTCGAGCGCCGCCGCCGGCCGCGCGGGCTTGTCGCCAAGATAGACGTTGAAGAGATTGCCGTAGAGCTGGAAGAACGCCGCTTCGCTCAGCGCATCGCGCACGTCGCGGTACCAGTCGAGCGCGGCGACGGTCATCTCTGACATCAGCCGCTCGGCCTGGCGCAGCGGCGAATCGGCGGCCAGCGCTTGGCGCTGCGCCTTCACCGCCGCCGCCGCGGGAGCGAGCCAGGCGAGGAACGGATTCAGGTCCGACATCGCCCAGCGCTGGAAGCGCAGCGGATGGAATGCCTGCTGGAACTTCGCCGCGCCCTCGCTCGCCATGGCCTGCGCAAGCGGCCGCCCGAAGAGCTCGTAGGCGCGCTGGTTGAACTCGGAGACCGCCGCCACCGCTTCGAAGGGCTTCTCGTCGGCGCGCTCGAAGCGGTTCAGCCGCTTGAGGACGTCTTCCAGCCGGTGCTCGATGAACTCGACGCGGTACTCGACCTTGCCCTGGGCGCTCTTCTCCTCCTTGATCTTCATGCCGTACAGCCCGGGCGGCAGCGCCTCGATAGACTGCAGCACGGACACGATCTGCGCGTGCTCCTTCTTCGCCACCTTGCCGGAGACGAAGATGCCCAGGTGGCCGACGTCCTCGTGCAGCAGGCCGACGATCACCTGCCCGCGCGCTTTGATCTCCTCGGTCGAGCCGTAGATGTCGCCCACCCAGTTGAACGCCTGCTGCGGCGGCGTGATGTTGTCGCCGAGCGACGCGAAGAGAATAATCGGCGAGCGGATGTTGCGCAGGTCGAGGATCTCGCCCGCCCCCGAGCCGCCGCCCGACCAGGCCTTGTTGCCGACGAAGAGATTCTGCGTGATCCACTCGATCTCCTCGCGGTTCATGAGATAGAAGCCGCCCCACCAGCGCTCGAACTCGAGGAACCGGGGCGGCTCGCTGTCCACGTTGGCGAAGAGGTTGTAGTACTTGCTCCAGAAGGTGTTCGCGGGATTGAGGTTTTCGAAGTTCTGCACCAGCCAGGCGCCGTCGAACACGCCGTTGCCGAGGTCCGAGGTCGCCGAGGCGAGCCACGAGCCGCCGAGCATGCCGCCGGCATAGCGCATGGGGTTGTCGCCCTCGCCTTCCTGCCAGGCCCCCCCCCAGTACGACATCGGCGCGCCGTTGATGACGATGGCGCCGGTATTCTCAGGGTCGGAGGCGGCGAGCATCATGGCCGCCCAGCCGCCCTGGCAATTGCCGATGATGACCGGCTTGGGGCTCTCGGGATGCAGCGCGCGCACCTGGCGCACGAATTCCTGCTCCGCGGCGCACACGTCGTGAAGCGTCTGGCCCGGCTCGGGCTCGGGGTAGAAGATGACGAAGTAGACCGGGTGGTGTTCGCGAAGCGCCACGCCCACCTGCGAGTCGTCCTTGAAGCCGCCGATGCCCGGCCCATGGCCGGCGCGCGGATCGATGACCACATAGGGCCGGCGCTTCGCGTCCACCGTGATGCCGGCGGGCGGCACGATGCGAACCAGCGCGTAGTTGACCGGGCGCGCGAGCGAGCGGCCATCGAGCACCGTCTCGTACTCGAAGTGCATCAGCGGCGGCTTGCCGGCGCGCTCGTGCTCGACGAAGTTGTTGCCGCGCTGGCGCAGCGTGTCCCAGAAAAGGATGGAGCGCTGCGCGAAATCGACCGCGTACTCGGCGCCCGCCTGCCACAGCGTCCAGGGCGTCATCGGCCGGGTGGCCAGCTGTTCCCGGTGCTCCTTCCAGAGCTTGCTCGTACGCTCGGCGTAGCGCTCCTGGGCGAGCCGCAGCCGCTTCTGTAGCACTTGGTTGACCTTGGCGGCGAGCGCCGTGGACCGGTAGAGCTTGTCCGTATGATCCTTCATGGAATCAATTCCTTAGGGAAATGGGATGGGACGGGCGGGAGTCAAAGAAACAGCCTGCCACTTCTTGCGCTGCAGCAGTTGACTTACATCAAGCCTTCTTCTCGTTCTCGAGGGCCTTGGCCATGATCTCCTGGTAGAGGCGGGCCATGGTGCGCGCGGCCTCCTCGAACTTCGGGTTGCGATTCAGGATCGGGGCGATCTTCCTCGCGTCCTCGAGCACCTCATCGAGGAAGGCGACATCCCGGTCGCTCAGCACCTCGCCCCGATCCACCCTTTCCTTCATCGCGAGCGCCCGGGGCAGGCGCTGATCGACCATTCTCTGGGCAAGCGCGGTGAGCACACCAATGTCATTCGGCTTGTCTGTCATTCTGATTTCCTTTCCTATTGCGCAGTCCAGCCCCCGTCGATCGGCAGCGCCACGCCGCGCACCTGCGCGGCGGCTTCGGAGCATAGGAACAGCACCCCGGCGCCGATCTGCTCGGGCGTGGTGAACTCGAGCGAGGGCTGCTTCTCGCCCAGCAGCCTCGTGCGCGCCGCCTCGGGCGTGAGCCGCTCGCGAGCCGCGAGCTCGTCGATCTGCTTCTGCACCAGGGGCGTGAGCACCCAGCCCGGGCAAATGGCGTTGCAGGTGATGCCGGTTCTCGCAGTCTCCAGCGCCACGACCTTCGTCAGGCCGACGAGCCCGTGCTTGGCCGCGATGTAGGCGGCCTTGTGCGTGGAAGCGACCAGGCCGTGCACCGAGGCGATGTTGACGATGCGGCCCCAGTTGCGCGCTTTCATGAGCGGCAGGGCGGTGCGAATGGCATGAAACGCGGCCGAAAGGTTGACGGCGATGACCGCGTCCCACCTCTCGGGCGGAAACTCCTCGACCGGCGCGACGTGCTGGATGCCGGCGTTGTTCACCAGGATATCGACGCCGCCGAGCTCGCGCTGCGCCTGCGCGACCATGGCGGCGACCTCGTCAGGCTTGGACATGTCGGCACCGCTGTAGGCAACCCTGGCTTTCGCGGCGCGGAGCTCGGAGACGAGCCTGTCGATGACGACCTTGTCCCC
Source organism: Burkholderiales bacterium (assembly GCA_035649175.1). GTDB lineage: Bacteria > Pseudomonadota > Gammaproteobacteria > Burkholderiales > SG8-39 > SCGC-AG-212-J23. The sequence continues at coordinate 11,928 of DASRKB010000052.1, forward strand.
GAAGCCGTTGAGCAGAACATCCGCGCCCTCGCCGGCGAGCGCGCGCGCAATGCCAAGGCCGATCCCGCTCGTGGAGCCGGTGACGATGGCCACTTTTCCCTTCAACATGGTGCGAGCGACTCTTCGAGCTGCGCCTGGATTTATCCGTGGGGTTCGTGCTGGTGCGCGGAGTGAACCGCGAACTCCATCTTATCGTAAACGTGGGCTATGGCAGGATAGTTGTAGTGGAGGTTCGTTTCCTTATCCGCGTACTGCCCCGGGAAGCGCAGTGGAAACTCGAACGTTACGGACTTGCCGTCCGGGTCCTCGTCGGCGACGTTGACGCCGAAGGGCTCCTGCTGGTCCCACTTCCAGACGGTCGTCCCTGTAGCGTCGGCGACGAGTCGTGGTGTGTTCAAGTAATCGACGTAACTATCTGCGGCTACTTCTTATCGGCCGCCGCCTTGAGCAGTGCAACTATTTTTGGCGCGCCGCCTGCTTGCGCCCAATCCAGGGCTGTGCGCCCATCGACTGTCTTTAGAGACGCATCTGCGTGGTGATCAAGAAGGATCTTCACTAGATCCTCATTACTCCGCGCGACCGCTTGGATGAGCGGCGTAAAACCATGCCGCCTCTCTTGAGCATTCACGGAAGCTCCCTTGCTCAACAAAAGCGCCACCACCTCCTTCTGGCCGCGATATGTTGCGGCAAGAAGCGGTGTTGCGCCCTCTTCATCCACAGCATTGACGTTCGCACCTAGATCAACCAACAGCCTAACCGCGGAGAGATGCCCACGCGCGGCAGCTCTATGTAGCGCAGTCTCTCCGTCTCCGCCAAATCGGGCATTGACATCGACCCGTGCTGCCAACTGTCTGATGCGGCTTGTGTCGCCCTGTGCGGCGGCCGCCATCAATTCGTATTCGCCAACCTGTCGTCGCTGGTCGATTATTAGCCACGCACCTAGACCGATGATGACCGCGGAGAGCAGTACCAATATCGTCTTCCAAGGTTTCATTGGCACCCCTTGCACTTAGCTTGCGCGATCCTATGTGCGTCCTCTCCACCGATTTTTAGCGCCCAGTAGTACTCAGTAGCAGTCGCCTGGCAGGAAGCGCCTTGTCTCATGATGATCGCGATCCACACAGGAATACGCGAACACTCTCTCATCGCATCTGCCAGAAACTCGTCGTCGCATGCGTACCTTGGTTTGCGGCAAATCGAGTAGCAATTGTCATGGTTTCGGCATGGCGTCTCAAAACTCCATCCGCCGAAGTCCATCGGATACTTCCGTCCATCATCGGCGCCGCAAATGCTTTTCCTTTCTGGAAGCGGGTAGCCGCGTTGACGAAGATCGCCTGGCTCTAAGCCGAAGCGATCAATTAGGCGCAACGGCTTGGTGTCACCATAGACGTAGGTGTTGAGTCCCGCGATCAGCCCGAGTGGGTCACTTTCGCCGTATCTTCCAATACTTGGGTCGTAGTCACGGAAATAGTTGTAGTGGAGGTTGGTTTCCTTGTCGAAGTACTGCCCGGGGAGTCGTAACGGTAGATCGAAGATCCCGAGTCCACTCGGATTCTCATCCGGGACATTGACGCCAAACGGCTCCTGCTGGTCCCACCGCCACACCGTCGTACCGGTAGCGTCGGCAACGAGCCGTGGTGTGTTGAGATGATCGACGTGACTAGCCTAGTGGGGCCTTACGTACGCCTCGCTTTGAGGACTGCGGGCGGATATCACCACAATGATAAGGACGACGATAAACGCGATGCTCAATAAGACGCTGTAGAGATCTTGGTACTCTCGCCAAGCAGCGGCCAAGCCAACGGCGCGACCAACTTCATAACCGACTATTAGTAACGAGCCGTGGACCAAGAGTTTCCGCGCCCATTCCTTACGCGCCAAGACGCCTACTCCACCGGAGCACAGCACGGCGCCGACAAGGCTGTCTAGGGTTGTAAGCAAAACGATAGGCACAGGACCAAGCGACGGCGCGAGAATCGTAGACGCGGCGAGACCGTGTAGCCCGAAGAGAAGCTTTGTTAGCCCGATCGCACCTGCGATACCGGCGACCACTGCAATAGGTGAGAACATGGTCAGATCCTCAAGGTAGCTCGCATTCGACTCGGCAACGCCGGTCGACTTCATACATGTTTGCAGTGGCCATACCGGCGGTGAGCCCCATGCCAGCGCCGAAGCCAGCCCAGGCTCCTGCAGGTCCGCCGGCCTGGAATCCTCCGTACGTCGTTGCGACAGTGATCACGGCGCACATTAGCGCAACGCGCTTCGTCAGCCTGTCATTCTCTCGAGGAACGCAGATTTGGTAGCAAAGCCACTTTTCCTCCTGCGCTTTACTCGGGCCTGTTGGAGCATTTGGCCGCGGGTTCTCGGGCCTCTCTCTTTGCGCTCGTTGCTCTGGACGGTCACGACCGTGTTCAGGAAACAATCCCCGTACATCGGCTAGGCGTAGTGGGTCGGCCGAGACGTAGTTGTAGGTGTTCAAGCCGCCTGCAAGGCCAATAAGGTCACTTTGCTCGTATCTTCCGATACTTGGGTCGTAGTCGCGATAGTAGTTGTAGTGAAGGTTGGTTTCCTTGTCGAAGTACTGGCCCGGCAGTCGTAGCGGTAGATCGAATACTCCAAGGCCACTCGGATTCTCGTCCGGCACGTTGTTTCCGAACGGCTCCTGCTGATCCCAGCGCCACACCGTCTGTCCACTCTGGTTGGCAACAAGGCGCGGCGTGTTCAAGTGATCGACGTGATGGCTACTGAGTCCTCACCGTTTCAGCAAAGGACAGCTATCCGCATCGACAGAAGACAGCAGTTCATCTAGCCGCTGATTCATTGCGCCGCCGTCGTGGTACTCAAGTGGCTTGTAACCTCTGCGAAGGCGGGCGTAGCAAGCGAGCCATGCCTCTCGGCTTCCAGGACTTGCTCTATCAAGGAACGGGGTCCCAAAGCGATCGACATCGACCAGATTTCCTTCGACAGATACGCGCAGCATCGACTCTGCATTTGAGACATCGTTGTTCTTCAGGTGAGCCAGGACCTTCACAAGGGTCATGTACTCCGACATGGCGTACGTCCCTCTCTCCCACCGAGAGAACATGTATGAGACGGCGGCACCTACGAGGATTCCAAGTACACAAACCAGTCCGTAGCGTAGGAAGGTTTTCATGATGGGCGGCAGCTCAAAATTGGTTGTCGCTGCGTTATGGATGGTCGATCCGGAAAGTCCTTTTTCCCACATTGCTCTTTGCACAGATTCACCAAGACCCCTGCGTACAACGATCTCTTCGCCTGTGCCTCGCAGCAACCGTCACACTCAACGGCGAGGGTCGATCTTTCAGCACAATCGCTCACGCCGCCCGGTTGCTTAGGTGCCTTTGGACCCTTGGGAGGCTGGGGCGAGATCTTCGGCCCTTCTGGCGTGGGCTCAAAGGGCGAGTCAATACATTGGCGCGGGTTGGGGCAAATCACGCCGCCTGATCGGTAGACATTCAGGCCGCGCGGGTCTATCCAAAATAATGGATCTGCGGCGACGTAGAGGTAGGTATTGAGCCCTCCGGCAAGCCCGATGGGGTCACTTTCCACATATCTTCCGATATTTGGGTCGTAGTCCCTGGAGTAGTTGTAGTGGAGGTTGGTTTCCTTGTCGTAGTACTGCCCTGGTAGTCGTAGCGGTAGGTCAAAGGCGCCGAGGCCGCTCGGGTTTTCATCCGCAGGGTTGTTCCCAAACGGCTCAAGTTGATCCCACCTCCAAACCGTTTGCCCCGCCGAATTTGCAACAAGCCGAGGAGTGTTCAAATGATCGACGTGAGCAAAAGTAATTCATTACGGAGGATATCGGCCGTCCTTCACCAGAAGCCATGATGTAAGCCCAGCGCCGGCACAGAATGCGGCTGCATATGGAACAATCAACATTATCATCAGGCCCGAGTAGCCTGGATTGTCCAAGAGAAGCAGAAGCACCAGGTTCGATAAGGCTGGAATCGCGATCACGAGCAAAAACCGAACGAACCGGCGACCGTGGAACCACGCGTATGCGATGGCGCCGACGAACGCGTACAAGAGGCCCACGGCGATCCAAAGAATCGACGAGGGCACGGCTTCAAATAGCTGCGCATTAAGTGCGGCAAACCATTGCAATGCCGTAAATGCCACCACCAATGTTCCGAACTTAACGAAGTTTCCTGAAAGAGCCATTAGCGGTTGAATCCTGGAGCGTTAGCAGGGACATCCGGCGGCAGCGATGTGCCGTACTGCGGTGACGTAATCAAGTACTGCGCGAACGTGTTCGAGTTGCTGTAGGTGTATCCGTAATACAGAGTCTGTGGTGCTGCGCTAAACCGGCCGATTACGCTCCTCTCGTATCCGCAATTGCAGTTACCGCTCGGATTGATTCGCTGGTTGTATCGGTTCACCTGGGATCCAGCCGTCGGATCGTCCCTTGCTCCTGGAACCCCGGGCAAGGACCAAGCCTTGTCTCCAGTCGTCGGCCCGCGCTGTTCATTACCAAATAGGGACAGGGTGAATCGCCAGCCTTCCTCCGGGCAAGTGACGTAGACGAAGCAATGCATGTACTCCTTGAAGGGAACTCTAACGGGCCGACACAGCAATCGGACTTCCAGACCTATGGGGTCGATATTCGCTATCGGACTCGCCAAGCCATATGCGTACGTGTTTAGTCCACCTTCCAACCCAATCGGATCACTTTCTACGTATCTTCCGATACTTGGGTCGTAATCCCGAAAGTAGTTGTAGTGAAGATTTGTTTCCTTGTCGAAGTATTGGCCCGGTAGTCGTAGCGGTAGGTCGAAGGCCCCGAGGCCGCTCGGGTTCTCGTCGGCGGGGTTGTTTCCGAACGGCTCCTGCTGATCCCAGCGCCACACCGTCTGGCCGCTCTGGTTCGCGACCAGGCGCGGCGTGTTGAGATGGTCGACGTGAATAAAATACATCGCCGCCGGGGGTGGCGTGACGCTGATGCTCACCGGCGTGGAGGTCGCCGTCAACGGCGGCTGGTTCTTCTTGATCGCGGTGGCCTTGGCCGTCAGGGTGTAGTTGCCTTGCGGGACAGAGCTCCAGGTGATCGAGTACGGCGCGCTCGTGTCGGTGCCGATCAAGGTGGTGCCGTGGAAGAACTCCACCTGGCTCAGCGTGTAGCCCGAGGAGGCGCTCGCGGTCGCGCTGAGGGTGAGGTTGGCTCCCGGCAAATGGACGCTGCCCTCCGTGGGGGCGCTGAGCGATACGCTGACCTGTGCCCATGCCGGGGCGGCGAGGAGAAGCGCCGCCCCCACGCCCGTAAAAGCTCTCAGAACGCGGCTCATTGGAACACCCCCACCGGGATGTCCCCGAGATAGAAGATCTCGCGCCTGAGCGCCCCTCCCGGGTCGGTCTCGGCGATGAGCCTTCCTTGTGCGTCGTAATGAAAGACCCGGTCGTCCTGGGCATTGCTCTTGCGGATGCGCTGCCCCAGGGCGTTGACCTGATAGCTCGTGGTACCCAGGGCCGATACCGCCTGCACCATGCGCCCGCGCACGTCGTAGGCATACGTGTTCAAGCCGTCGGCCGTGGTGGAGCCGTTCGCGTCGAAGACGAAGCTCCTCACCGGGCCGCTCTGCGGCGTGATGGAGGCGATGCGGTTGGACGTAGGGCTATAGGCGTAGGTATCGGCGCTCGAGCCCGCGAGGCGGCTCGTGCGGTTGCCCACCGCGTCGTAGCCGTACCCGTAGTTGATCGAGGGCGTG
>DASRKB010000053.1:0-12516 GCA_035649175.1 Burkholderiales bacterium
ACAACAAGGGCTTCACGCTCATCGAGCTCCTGATCACGGTGGCGATCGTCGCGCTGCTCGCGTCGGTGGCCCTGCCGCTCGCCGAGGTGACGGTGCAGCGCGAGAAGGAGCGCGAGCTGCGCCAGTCGCTGCTGCAGATCCGGGAGGCGATCGACGCGTACAAGCGCGCCTGGGACGAGGGCGCGATCGAGCGCAAGCTCGGCGCCTCAGGCTATCCGCCGACGCTCGCGACGCTCGTGCAAGGCGTCCGCGATGCCAGGATTCCCGACGAGACGAGGATCTATTTTCTGCGCCGGGTGCCGCGCGATCCGGTGAGCGGCGAGGGCTGGGGCCTGCGCAGCTACAAGAGCTCCGCCGACGACCCGCGCGAGGGCGATGACGTGTACGACGTCTACTCGCGCGCCGAGGGCAAGGCGCTCGACGGTACCCCTTACCGGGAGTGGTGATGAAGAGAATCGCGGGCTTCACCCTGGTGGAGCTGATGGTCGTACTCGCCGTCATCGCGCTCCTCCTCTCGCTCGTCGCGCCGAGCTACACCGGCCGCGTGCAGCGCGCAGAGGAGGCGGTGTTGAAGGAGAACCTGTTTCTCATGCGCGACGCGCTCGACAAGCATTACGCCGACGCCGGGCGCTACCCGGCAACGCTCGAGGAGCTCGTGGCCAAGCGCTACCTGCGGGCGATTCCGCCCGACCCGATCACCGGCAGCAACCTCACGTGGGTGGCGGTGCCGCCCGCGGACGCGAAGCGCGGCGGCGTGTGGGACGTCAAGAGCGCAGCGAAGGGTTATGAGCGCTGGTAAGCGCAAGGCGAGACAGCACGGCTTCACCTATGTCGCGGTGCTGATCTTCGTCGCGACGCTGGGCGCGATCGGCGTGGCCTACGGCGAGCTCGCCTCGCACGCAAGCCAGCGCGAGAAAGAGAAGCTCCTGCTCTTCGTCGGCGGCGAGTACCGGGACGCCATCGCGAGCTACTACGAGAAGACGCCGGGCGCCTTCAAGCGCTACCCGCACGCGCTGGAAGACCTCCTCGAGGACCGGCGTTTCCCCGTCGCGGTGCGCCACCTGCGCCGGCTCTACCGCGACCCGATGACCGGCGCCGAGGAGTGGGGCCTGGTCAAGGCGCCCGACGGCGGCATCATGGGGGTCCACAGCCTGTCGGAGCGAACCCCAATCAAATCAGGAGGCTTCGCCTACCGCGACCACCTGCTCGCCGACGCGGCGAAGTACTCGCAATGGCGCTTCGCCTACCTCGGGAATAGTCCGATCGGACTACGCCCCGCTCCCCCGCCGGCAACCCCGCGGTAGGAAAATGACGACCTGTGTAGGGGGCGCCCTACACGGCTTGGCCAACACCCTGTTATCAGCCTGCGGCTCGGGCCAAACATCGTGTAGTCACTGCTCGAACGCCGCTTGACGCGAGCAAGGCAGCACGGAGGGCACGGCTAGCGGCCGTGCCCTCTTTCGTTCTGCGCCCAGAGCTCGCGCCCCAGCATGGCGAAGAAGCCCATGCTGTCGACGAAGTAGCGGCGGAACATCCGCCGCGGCTCCTGCAGGAAGCGATAGAACCATTCGAAGCCGCTGCGCTGCATCCAGCGCGGAGCGCGCTTGAGCAGGCCCGCGGCCACGTCGAAGGTCCCGCCCACGCCCATGGCGAATGGCACGCGCATGTGCGTCTGCCAGCGGCTCAGGAACTGCTCCTTCGCCGGCGAGCTGACCGCGACGAACAGGATGTCGGGCCGCGCGGCGCGGATCTCCTCGGCCACCGCGGCCTCCTCGTCCTTGTCCCAATAGCCGTTGCGCCAGCCGGCGATCGCCAGTCCGGGATAGCGGCGCGGATAGAGCGCCGCGACGCGGCGCACCACCTCCTCGCGCGCGCCGAGCAGGAACACGCGCCAGCCCTTCTCCGCCGCGCGGCGCATCAGCGCCTCGAAGAGATCCACGCCGGTGACCCGCTCCTTGAGCGGCCGCCCGAGCAGGCGCGAGGCCCACACCACCGGCATGCCGTCGGCGTTGACCAGAGTGCAGCCGTTGATGACGCGCCGCAGCTCGGGCGAGCGGCGCGCCTTGACCAGCTTGTCGACGTTGAGCACCACGTGCTGATGCGCGCCGCCGCTCGCGATCAGCTCGCCGATGCGCTCGAGGGTCTCCTCCATGGTGAGGTTGTCCACCTGGCAGCCGAGGATCTCGATGCGCTGCGGGCGCAGCGCCGCGGCGAGCACCGCGACGATGCGCTCGGCGGCGCGGCCGTCCCACAAGGCGGGGCGGCGCGGCGAGCGGCCGGTGCGCTCGAGCGCCGAGCGCGCCGCGGCGAGGATCCTCGCCGGGTCGGTGCCGGCCAGCACGTTGGTTCCCTGCTCGACCGTGATCGGCCGCTCGGTGTTCTCGCGCAGGGTCACGCAGGGCACCCCGAGCGCCGTAGTCTCCTCCTGCAGGCCGCCGCTGTCGGTGAGCACGACTTGCGCGTCCTTCCACAGGTGCAGGAACGCCATGTAGGGCTGCGGCCCGATGAGGCTCACCCGCGGGCCGAAATCGACGCCGAACTGCGCGATGCGCGCGCGCGTGCGCGGGTGCACCGGGAACACGAGCGGCAGCGACTCGGCGAGCGCGCGCAGCGCCGAGGCAAGGCGCGCAAGACCCTCGGCGCCGTCGACGTTCGAGGGCCGGTGCAGGGTGAGCACGCCGTAGCGCCCCAGCCGGCGCTTGATGGCATCGGTGCCCAGAGCGCGCGTGTCCATGGCCTCCAGGCGCTGCGCCTGGTAGAGCAGGTTGTCGACCATTACGTTGCCCACGTGGAACACGCGCGCCGGGGGTTTGCCCTCTCGCAGGAGGTTCTCGCGGCCGCTCGGCTCCGTGACCAGGAACCAGTCCGAGATGGCGTCGGTGACCCGACGGTTGATCTCCTCGGGCATGGCCATGTCGCCGCTGCGCAGGCCGGCCTCCACGTGCGCCACCGGCACGTGCAGCTTCTTCGCCGCGATCGAGCAGGCGAGCGTGGAGTCGACGTCGCCCACCACGACGGTCGCCGCGGGACGCTCGCGCGCGCACAGCGACTCGTAGGCAAGCATGATCGCCCCGGTCTGCTGGGCGTGCGTGCCCCCGCCCGCGCCCAGGCGCACGTCGGGCGGCGGAATGCCCAGCTCCTCGAAGAACACGTCGTTCATCTCGCGGTCGTGGTGCTGGCCGGTATGCACGATCCGGAAGTCGAGCCGGGCGTCGGCGCGCAGCGCGCGCACCACCGGCGCGATCTTCATGAAGTTAGGCCGCGCGCCGGCGACCAGGTGAAGGCAGGGTTTGCGCATCGCAGGGCTCGTAGCAGGAGAAGGTGACCACCTCGGGCGCGTGCGCCGCGAGATGGCGCTCAAGCTGTGTCAGGGCATAGGGGGTCAGGGCCTTGGGATGGCCGATGGCGACGAACTCCTCCATGCCGCGCGCGCGGTACTCGCGCGCGGCCTGCGCGAGAAAGCTCGCCTTGTAACCGTCCATCGAGACCACGCTCGCGCTCGGCGCCACGAGCCGGCGCAGCAGGTCGGCGCGGCTCATGGGAATCGCGCAGCCGTCGCCGAAGGCGCGGTGGTGCGCGCCGCCGAGCTTTTTCATCGCCGCGAAGCGCCAGAAAAACCACGGGGCGAGCCGCCGGCTCGCGATCGGCACCTCGAGGAACGGCCCCGCGGGATCCTCGACGAGAGGGTCGGCGTCGAAGCGCCAGCGGCTCTTGCGAGGCGCGCCTCGGAAGTCGTAGGGCTGGATCGCGCTCTGCGAGCGCCCCCCGGCGTAGACGGTGCTGTCGATGCACACGCCCGCCTGCAGCAGCGGTGCGCGCAGCGCCGCGAAGGGCTGAATGACCCAGCCTCCGGCGCGGTAGGCGCGCGCGGCGCGCGGGCCGCCGAACTCGCGCACGAGCGCGGCATACCGGCGCACGATGTCGGCGATCTCCTCCGGCGCGAACGCGTGCAGCGCGTAGCGCGTGCCCTCCAGGCGCCAGCGCCCGTCGCGCCAGCGCGCGTCCTCCCAGTGAGGGTGCACATGCAGCTCGAGCTCGTGGCCGGCGCGCACGAGCCTCTCGAGCTGCCGGCAGATGAGATCATGGTCCGCGCGCAACTGCGGCACAGCGTCCATCTCGGCGCGTAGGCGCAGCAGGTGGCCCGCATCCACGAAGAACACCAGGCGCGCGCCGTATCGCGCGGCGAGCGCGGCGAGCGCCTGCGTGGGCTCGATCAGCGTGCGCGCCACGCTGCCCGTGCGGGGGCCGAAAAACAGCTCGTAGTCGAACGTCAGAAGCGTGCGCACGGCTTGCTTTCGCTCATGCACGACATCATAGGAGGGGGGTGGGACGGCGCTCGCCGATATTGCGTGGTCCGCGCAGACCAATCACCGTAGTCCGCATGCCCCAGGCGCGCGCGGCGGGAGCGAGCGCTGCGACGCGCGCGCGGCGGGATAATCGGCCGATGGAAAAGGAAATCTTGATGATCGGCAGCGCGCGCGGGGCGCATAGCGGCATCGCCTCGGTGGTCAACGTGTATTTCGCCCACGGACTGTTCCGGCGCTGGCGCGCGCGCTATCTCGCCACGCACGCCGATGGGAGCCGGCTTTTGAAGGCATGGCTCGCGGCCCGCAGCCTGGCTTCCTTGCTCGCGCGCCTCGGCGCCGGACGCGTCGCGCTGCTCCACGTGCTGGCCGCTTCGGAGGCGAGCGTGTGGCGAAAGTCGCTCTTCGTGCTCTGCGCGCGGCTTTTCGGCGTGCCCTACGTGCTGCACGTCCACTGCGGCAGGTACGCCGGCTATTACGAGCGCCAGCGCCCCTGGGCCCAACGGCTCATCCGCTATCAGCTGCGCCACGCGCGTGCCGTGATTGCCCTGTCCGAGGAGCTGCGCGAGGCGCTCGCGTCCATCGCCCCCGAGAGCCGCGTGATCAGCATCTACAACCCCATCCCCATCCCCGCGTGGCAGGCATCGCTCGACGCCGCTCCGCCCACCGTGCTCTTCCTCGGCGTGCTCAAGCCGCACAAGGGCGTGTCCGATCTGCTGCGCGCCTGGCCCGCGGTGCTCGAGGCAGCGCCGCAGGCGCAGCTCGTGCTCGGCGGCTCGGGCGACGTCGATGCCGCGCGCGCGCTGGCGCGCGAGCTCGGCATCGAGCATTGCGTCGAGCTTCCGGGCTGGATCGACGGCCCGCAGAAAGAGGATCTCGTGCGCCGCGCCGGGGCGCTCGCCCTGCCCTCGTACTCCGAGGCGCTGCCGATGGCGGTGCTCGAATGCATGGCCGCCGGGGTGCCGGTGGTCGCCACGCGCATCGCCGCGCTGCCGCTGGCGGTGCATCATGGCCACACCGGCGAGCTGATCGAGCCCGGCGACCGGCAGGGGCTCGCGCGCGCGCTCGCGGCTCTGCTCACCGACGCGCCGCGGCGCTTCGCGATGGGCGGCGCCGGCCGGCAACGCGCGCGCGACAAGTTCTCCGCCGACGCCCTGCTGCCCAAGCTCGAGGCCCTATGGCGCGAGATCGCGCCGGAGCTCGAGCGCGGCGCGCCGCGCCAGACGGGCCGCTGGAGCGGCAGGATCTGGCAGCCCGGGAATGCGACCGACCGGTAACATGCTGCGCCGCGAAGCGCATCGCTACACCAGCATCCGGCCGACATCCAGCCCTTCGGCGTAGTCGACGCCGACCATGCGCCCGTTGAGGCGGGCAAGATCCCTGTAGAGCTCCGTACCGAGGCCACGGTCGTCGAACTGGCTCGCGTGCGCGCGGATCGCCTCCATCTTGCGCTCGATGGTCGGCGTGACGTCGACGTACAAGCGCGGATGGAACTGCACCGGCACCGGTCGGCACATGGTCGGGCTGTAGGAGAAGAAGTCGAACTGCCCCAGCCGCTGCGTCGACACGGTGGCCTCATGCACGCTTACGTGGTCGCGATGGAACTCCGAGGCGCTGTGCGTGAGCACCGCGGCCGGGCGCACATCGCACACCACCTCGTCGAGCAGGCCAACGAGCTGATAGGTCTTCACGTCGTCGATGCGGTGCGGGCCGCCCTCCATGAGCACGCGCAGCTCGCAGCCCAGGATGCCGGCCGCGCGGGCGGCCTCGGCGAGCCGCGTGTCGTAGTCGCTGGGGATCGACACCACCACCATCACCACGCGCGCCCCATCGTGCGCAAGGCGCGCCAGGGTCCCGCCGATGGCGAGCTCGAGGTCGTCCGGGTGCGCGCCGATCGCGAGCACCGCGCGCCCTGCGTACCGACCCGAGAAAGGCGCCGCTTCGCCGTCCGCTTTCATTCCCCGCCTTGCCAGAAGGGAACACGGTACATAAACAAGGTGAAGTCATTGGGCATATAGGTATGGTCCATGCGCACCGCCGGCGTGAGGGTGAGCGCGAACTCGAGCAGGTCCGGCGCATGCAGATAGAGCCGTCCGGGCGCGCGCGAGGCCGCACGGGCGGAGAGGAAGTTGACCGCGAGCGCCGTGGCGCTCATGGCGTAGAGCCGCTTGAGCGTCGGTTGCACGCGAGCGCGCATGCCCTTCGCCGCGTAGCCGAAGATGCCGCTCGCCACCACGTAGTCGTAGGGTTCGTCCGGCTCGTAGTCGAGCACGTCGCCGGTCACGAACACCGCCTCGATGCCGGCGAAGCGCTCGCGGCAGCGCTCGATCATCGGCGCGCACAGGTCCAGCCCGGTGTAGCGCGGGCGCACGCCGCGCGCGTGCAGCCAGGCGAGCAAGTCGCCGAAGCCGCAGCCCGCGTCGAGCAGCCGCGCGCCGTCGAGCGCGCCGACCGCGGCGAGCGCGGCGAAGCGCCGCTCCTGCGAGGCACGCCGTCCGTAGCCCAGGCCGCGGTAGCCGTAGCCGTAGCGGCGCACATGGCTTTCGTAGAAGCGCGCGGTCTGGGCGTCAGGCGGCAGCGAGCAGCTCCCGCGCCGCGCCGGCGCCGCACAGCAGGCCGCGGCTCTGCGGTCCGCAGTTGAGCAGTAGGTCAATCGCCGAGAGCCCGGGGATGAACGGCCCCGCGCCGCACTGTGTGTATGCGGGGTGACGGTAGTCGTGGAACTGCACCCGCACGCCGGCCCGGGCGAAGCCCTGCACGTCGAGATAGCCGCGCGAGCCTCCCATCCCGGCGAGCAGCCGGTCTGCACCGACCGCGCGGCACACGTTGAGGATCAGCTCGCCGCGCGCGCCGGCCACCCCGAGCGCGGAGCTCGTCAGGAGCGGCGTGCGGATGGCGAACTCCTCGCGCAGGAACTCGAGCGCCGCCTGGTTGAGGTCCACCAGCCGCTCCCAGCGCGCGATGAGCAGGCGGCGCAGCGCCGGGGCGTAGTGCCTGATGAAAGGCGCCTCGCGGTAGGCGTGGCGCAGCGTCTTGTAGTGCGCCTCGCCCCAGCCCCGGCGGCTCTCGGGCCGGTTGTCGACGAGCTTGTCGACGATGCGCTCCTTCTGCGAGCGCTGCTCCACCGGCACGGTGAGCCACCGCGACCCGCCGCCGAGGCGGATGCGGGTGCGGTTCTGGTAGTTGCGCCGCTCGAACTGGACATGGTCGAGGAGCACGAACAGGTCGACGCGCGCCATGCGGTCGAGCAAGCCCAGCCAGGGCAGGAAATGGGGCTGATGGATGGCGACGATCATGGTCCCTCCCGAGGTTAGAGCGCCGGCGGCGCAGTTTCGACCATCCGCCCTGGTCCGGACGGCCCAAAGCGCGGATCTGACGAACCTAGGTTCCCGCTTTCGCAGGGAGGACGATGCGCCGTTTTTTCAGCGGGATGGGCGCTTCGCGTGCCGGCTCGGGCCGCTCCGCGCCGGAGAAGCGCATCCACCACTCGCCTTCCAGGCGGCTGAAGAACGCGTCGCCGCGCAGGAAGGGAAGCAGCAGGCGCGTATCTCGCGCCTGCAGCAAGAACGCGATCCCCCGGTTCTCCAGGAGGTAGCGACTACCGGCAAGCTCGGCGGCGAGCTGCGGCTCCATGCGGCCCTCGAGGGCGAGCGCGCCGCCCTCGCGCGCGCGGCGCGCCAGGCAGCCCAGCACGTCGCGCATGCGCGCGCGCCGCGCGCCGAGCTGCACCACCTGGCTCGTGCCGCGGTTGCGGTAGTAGAGGTACCAGCCCACCACGCCCTTCGCATCGAGTACCAGGCGGCCCTCCAGCTCGCCGTGGCGCTTCTTCGCCGCGGCCTGCTCGAGCAGCCAGGCGAGCCCGTGCTCGTCGTACTCGGGCCGCATGGCGCAGACATGGGGGATGAGCTCGCGCTGCGCGGCGAGCAGCGAGACCGCGTCGAGCGGCGCTTCGCGCAGGCCCTCCTGGGGGCCGAGCGGCTGGAGGCGGGCCACGCAGGCGTCGGCGAGCGCCGCGAAGGGCGCGCCCAGCATGCCCAGCGCCCGACGTCCGCGTGCGGCGCGCTGCCAGAGGCTCTGCACCGGGCGCAGCAGCAGCACCCAGTGAAGCGCGTGCAGCGACGAGGAAATGCCGCCCGCGGCCTGCCACAGGCTGCGCGACGCCTCGTTCGCGCCATCGGCCACGGAAAGATCCTGCGGGCCGGAAAAGTAGCGCCGCATGAGCTGCAGGGCCACGAGGCCCGGGCGTGCCTGGGGGTCGATCATGAACTGGCAGCCCACGGCCACGCGCAGCGTGCGATCGCCGAAGCGCATGTGCCGCGGCGCGACGCCGAAAAAGCCCACCACCCGCTCGCCGTCCTTCGCCACCCAGGAGGGCAACTCGGCATCGGCCCAGGGCGCTTCGAGCAGCACCTCGCAGAAGTAGGCGGCGCGCTCGGCAGTCGAGCGCCAGCCCGGCGAGGGGAACACGCGCGCCTGCAGCTCGGCCACGGCGTGCGCGTCGCGCGCGCTGAAGGGTTCGATGCGGACCGCGATGCGGCTCATGCCGGCACCGGCGCCGGGCGGGCCGAGCGCGCGGCGATCAGGCGCGCGATGCGCGCCACGCTGCGCAGGTCGTCGAGGTCGATCTCCTCGATGGCGATGCGCGAGCCCAGCTCGAGCTCGATGTGCAGCAGCAGCTCCACCAGGCGCAGCGAGTCGAGCAGCCCGGTCTCGATCAAGTCGGTGTCGGGCGCGGGGGCCTCGATGTGCAGCTTCTCGGCGAGCAGCCGGTTCAGGTCGTCGATGATCTTCTGGTTCATGTCTCCAGGGCGGCCATGGGAACGGCGGAGAAGGACTGCTTGAGCGCCGGGCGGTCGACCTTGCCGTTGGCGTTGCGCGGTAGCGCGTCGTAGCGCGCCCAGCGCGCCGGCAGCATGTAGGAGGGCACGAGGCGGGCGAGCGCGGCGCGCAGCGTGGCGGGCGTGGCTTGCGCGCCCGACATGGGCGCATACGCGCAGCAGATCAGCCATTGCTCGAAGCCGCCGCTCGGGATCGCCACCACCGCGCTCTCGCGCAGGCTGGCGAGCGAGGCGAGGGCCGCCTCGATCTCGCCGAGCTCGATGCGGTAGCCGCGGCTCTTGATCTGGGTGTCGGTGCGCCCGATGAGCTCGAAGAGCCCGTCGGGACGCCGGCGTCCGAGGTCGCCGGTGCGGTACATGCGCTCGCCCGTGCGCGTGGCATGCGGCACGAAGGCCGCGGCGGTCTTCTCGGGGTCAGCCCAGTAACCCGGGGAGAGGCCGGCGCCCGCGATGTGAATTTCATTATCTATCAGGAGGATTTCCTCGCCGCCGCACGCGCGGCCGATCGGAATGTGCTCGGTCGGATCGCCAGGGCACTCCGGCACGTCGTAGTAGCTCGAGGCGATCGTCGCCTCGGTCGGGCCGTAGAGGTTGGTGTAGCGCGCGTGCGGCACGCGCTTCATCCAGTGGATAAGCGTCGGCGTGGGCAGCACCTCGCCGCACCACAGGACGCGGCGCAGCTCGGGGAAGTCGCCCTGGCGCACCGCGTCGACCTTGGCCATGTAGCCGAGCACCGAGGGCACCGAGAACCACTGCGTGAGCCGCGAGAGGCGGATGAACTCCGCGAGCCGGTGCGGCAGCAGCGCCGTCTCGAGCGGCACGACGTGCAGCTCCGCGCCCGCGGCGTAGGCGCCGAAGATGTCGTAGGTGGAGAGGTCGAAGTGCAGCGGCGTGTGGCCCGAGACCCGGTCGCTGTGGTCCAGGCCGAAGTGCGCGAGCGCCCAGTCGATGAAGGCCTGCACGTTGGCGTGCGTGATCACCACGCCCTTGGGGACCCCGGTCGAGCCCGAGGTGAAGAGGATGTGCGCCGGGTCATCGGGCTTCGTGCCGGGATCGAACGGCGAGCAGGGCGCGCCGGCCACGTCGGCGAGCGTGAACGCCGGGCGCATGCCCGCCTCGGGGCGCTCTTCCATCCAGCCGACGCGCGGCGCATCCTCGAGCCCCGCGAGGATCTCGCCGAGGAGCGGCGCGCAGTTCGCCGCGCTCAGGAGGAAGCGCGGCTCGCAAGCCACGACGATGCGCCGCAGGCGCGCCGCCGGGCTCGCCGCGTCGAGCGGCACGTGCATCGCGCCCGCCTTGAGGATGCCGAGCATCCATACCATCGCCGCCGGCTTCTTCGGGTAGAGAAACCCCACCCGGTCGCCCTTGCGGCAGCCCGCCTCGCGCAGCGTGCGCGCGAGCCGCGTGGACGCGGCGTCGAGCTGCGCGTACGACAGGCGCTTGGGGCCGTACACGATCGCGCTCGCCTCGGGTCGCTTCTCGGCCTGGCGGCTGACGAGGTCTTGAAGCAGAACACTCATGCTCTTGCTGTTTCGATCGGCAGCAGTTCGAAAACCTTCCCGACATGCTCGAGCTCCTCTCGGCTGGGCGGAATGTCGAGGATGAAGGTGCGGTAGCCGAGGTTGAGGTAAAGGCCCACCTGCTCGGCCACCTGCTCATGGTCGCCGACGAGGTAGGGGCAGAAGGTCTTGTAGTTCTGGAAGGGCCACATCCAGTAGCAGCCTTCGCGCATGCCGTTCTCGCGCGCGGACTCGGAGAGCTGCTTGTGCCAGTGCGAGTCGGAGACCTTCATGGCGAGCTGGTGCGCGATCTGGCCGCGCCGGTCGCCGGGGAAGCGCGCCTCGGCGACGCGCCACGCCTCTTCCTCGCGCTCGCGCGCGATGATGCCGACGCGCACGCCGCAGCCTATGCCCTCGGGCGCCGGCTCGCCGGCGTAGTCCTTGGGCGGCCGCGGATACTTAACTGCGGTGGCGCCGATGGCGCGCGCGGCCTCGAGGCCGGCGGGCGAGGAGCCCGAGACGAGGATGCCGGGCATGAGCGCCTGGTCGAGCGGCGGCGTCATGCGCAGGTTCTTCACCTTGTAGAACTCGCCCTCGAAGCTGACCGGCTCGGGGCTTTCGAGGAGCTTCCGGATGACGAGCGTGTACTCGACCAGACGCTGGTAGCGCTTGTCGTGGGGCGTCTCGTCGTTGAGCGCGACGAGGTCGTTCTTGAAGCCGCCGGCGACCATGTTGAGCCACAGGCGCCGGCCGTAGAGGAAACCGAAGCTCGCTGCCATCTTCGCCACCGAGTACGGATGCATGTACACCGGCTGCGTGGCCACGAGCGGGCACAGGCGCTCCGTGGCGCCGACGACCGCCTGCGACACGAGCCAGGGGTCGACGATCGAGTTGTCGGTGTAGACGAGGATGCCCTCGCAGCCCGCCTGCTCGCTCCAGCGCGCCACCTGCTCGACCTCGCGCAGGTAGCGCTCCCGCGGCACGTCCTTCGACTGCGGCGAGGTCGAGAATACGCGCACGCCGCCAACGGCAAGGCGTTCCATGTCGGTCCCTTCGGCCGTGATTTCCCGAAGTCGATTCAACCGCAGGGCAGGTTTCGCATGCATCGCATGCCGGGGCCCTTCCAGACTATGGCGGGAGACATCGCATGCAGGACCGCGGGAAGAAAATCCGCGCATGCTGCGCCTGGGGCTCGTCTGCGAGGAAGCGGCCGGCGCGCGCGCGCTCCAGGCCGCCGCCGCCGCGGGCCATGCCATCGCTGCCCTCGCCACCTCGCCCGGCTCCCCGGCGTGGGCGCTCGCCATGCGCCTGGGCTGCACCCCGGTGCCGGCGCAGCGCGTACGCGAGCCGTGCTTCGCCGCCGAGCTCGAGCGCGCCGGCGTCGAGCTCCTGCTCAACGTGCATTCGCTGCACCTCCTGCCCGAGACCGTGCTGCGGGTGCCGCGCCTGGGGGCCTACAACCTGCACCCGGGGCCGTTGCCGCGCTATGCCGGCCTCAACGCGCCGAGCTGGGCCATCTACCACGGCGAAGAGCGCCACGGGGTGACGCTGCATCGCATGGAGCCGGGAATCGACACCGGCCCGATCGCCTACCAGGAGATCTTCCGCATCGAGCCCTGTGACACGGGGCTGACCGTGGCGCTGCGCTGCATGCAGAAGGGTCTCGCGCTCGTCGCGCGCTTGCTCGAAGTGGCCTCCCGCGATCCGGACGCCGTGCCGCGCACGCCGCAGGATCCCGCGCAGCGCTCCTACTTCGGCCGCGGCGTGCCCCAGGGGGGACGCATCGGCTGGGACGCGCCCGCACGGCGCATCCGCGACTTCGTGCGGGCCTGCGACTACCGCCCGTTTCGCTCTCCCTGGGGCGCGCCGCGCGCC
>DASRKB010000054.1:0-3921 GCA_035649175.1 Burkholderiales bacterium
GAGCGCGCGCACGCGCGCGAGCAGCTCGTCGAGCTCGAAAGGCTTGACGAGGTAGTCGTCCGCTCCGGCGTCGAGCCCGGCCACCCGCTGCGCGGGCGCGTCGCGCGCGCTCAGCACGAGAACCGGGACGAGATCGCCGCCGGCGCGCGTGCGCCGCAGCACCTCGATGCCGTCGACCACGGGCAGGCCGAGGTCGAGTACCACCAGGTCGAACATTGCGCCGCGCAGCGCGGCGAGCGCGTGCGTGCCCGTGCGCACCCATTCCACCACGTGGCGGGCCCGGCTCAGCGCGTCTTGGATACCGGCGCCGAGGAGCTCGTCGTCCTCGACCAATAGGATTCGCACCGCGGGCGAGGATAACTCAACCGCCCTTTGCTCGGATCTCCTTGAGGAGCGACTCGATCTCGCGCCGGCGCCCTTCGTCGGCGAGCGGCCGCCTCGCGCGCGGCGGCGCCTTGAGCGCGTGCTGGAGCGCCTCGCGCGCGCCCGCGTAGTCGCCTTTCCGGTAGAGGAAGTCGCCAAGGAAGTAGTTCGGGTCGATGCCGTCGGGATTGACGATGAGCGCGTGCTGAAGCAGCTCGCGCGCCTTCTCCTTGTCGCCGAAGCCGATCGGCCAGCCGGGCACCTGGTAGTAAAGCGAGCCGAGGCTCGTGTACGCCGAGCCCTCGAGCGCCTCGGGGTCGATGGCGATCGCGTGCTCGAGGGCGCGCTTCGCTTCCTTGGCGAGGGAGAGTGCGCCCAGGCCGCCTTTCGCGCCCGCCTGGCTCGCGACGATGATGCCGTACCAGATCTCCGGCTCCGCGCGCTCGGGGTGGCGCGCGCGAACCTGGGAGGCCATGCCGGCGAGCTGCTCGAAGGCGGCTTCCTGCTCGGCAGCGGGATGGCGGTACTTCACCTGTTCCCAGGCGAGCTGTAGCGCGTAGACATCCTCCTCCAGGCCCGCGGCGAGCGCCGCGGGGGCGGCAATGAAGAAGGCGAGTGCGATGCAAAGCGTTCTCATGGCGGGGTCTCCTTTGCCAGGTGGCGGCGGATGGTGGGGAGCTGGCGGCGCAGCGCGGCATCGACGAGTGCCGGGGCAAGCTGGTTCAGGCGTGCGAAGAGCGCCTCGGGCATGCCGATCAGGCGCTCGCCGGCGGGCCTCTGGAGGAGCGAGATCAGCCGCAGGGCGACGGTCTCGGGCGCATCGGCCGCGTTGCCAAGCTCGGCGTTGAGCGCGTCGAGCGCCGCGCCGTTCATGGCCGTTCGCGTGGTGCGCGGCGCGAGGTGCATGACGCGAACACGCGTGTCCGCGAGCTCGCGCCGCAGCGCCTCGCTGAACCCGCGCAGCGCGAACTTGCTCGCGCTATACGCGGCGCAGCCCGGGTAGCCGAGGTAGCCCATCACCGAGCCGACGTTCACGATCATCGCGGCGGGCTGGGCGAGCAGCGCGGGGAGCAGTCGCCGCGTAAGCTGCATGGCGGCGAGCACGTTGACCGCGAAGATGCGCTCCATCGCGGCGTCGCTCTGGTCGGCGAAAGCGATGAACTCGCTCACGCCCGCGTTGTTGACGAGCAGGTTGACGTCGGGCGAGGCGCAGGCAATTGCGTTGCGCCCCTCGGCGTTGGTGATGTCGGCGTGGAGAAGAGATGACTTTGCGTCCACGGGGGAAAGGCGCGCCCTGTCGCGGCCGACGAGCACGAGCGAGTCGCAGTGCGGTGCCAGGGCCGCGGCCATGGCGCGGCCGATGCCGCCGCTCGCGCCGGTGAGGACCGCGCGGAACCTCATGCGGGCAACGAGCGGAAAATATCGCCGTAGAGCCGGTACATCATGCGCGCGACGTGCGCCACGTCGGCGCGGTCCTCCTCGTCGAGGCGCTCGACGAGCCGGGCGAAGGTACGAACGTGCTGCTGGTCGAGGCTGCCGTGCGAGCTGAGATAGGTGAAGGCCGATGCCGGCAGGCCGAGCGCTCCGCGCATGGCCGCGGCGGCTCGCGAGGCGAGCGCCACGCTCGTGCCCTCGAGCACGTGCACCATGCCGAGGAAGCCCACGGGGTTGCGGCGCGCGATGGTGTCGTACGCGTAGGCGACCATCACCTCGGTCGCCGAGCCCGGCGGCCGGCGGCGCGCCTCGTCCGCATCTCCGCCGCTCGCCGCGATGTCCTCCAGGATCCATTCCTCGTGCCCGGACTCCTCGGCGATGTACTCGGCGAGCGCGGGGCGCAGCCACGACGCGGTCTCGCCCTTGAGCCGGCTGCCGCAGGCCATGAGGAGTGGCACCGTGTGGCGCACGTGGTGGTAAGCCTCTCCGAGGAAGGCGAGGTACTGCGTGCGGGTCACGCGCCCGGCGAGGCAGGCGCGGATTACCGGGATGGCGACGAGCGCGGCGCGCGCGTCCTCGGTGCGCCGGCAAAGCTCCTCATAGTGCATCGAAGCGCTCCCGGTAACGTTGCCAGACCGCGTCGCGCCTCACGCGCCCGTTGGCGGTCGCGAGGCCGTTCTGCGGCGCGAAGGCGGATTCGGCGCGCACCCAGGCGCCGATCCGGGCGTAATCGGGCAGCCGCGCGTTCGCCGCCCAGACCTGCGCATCGATGGCCTTGTCGCTTACCTCGGCAGGCGCGAAGAGGACCGCGCACAGCCGCGGCCGGCCCTCGCCGAACACTGCGGCCTGGGCGAGCGCGCCGCCCGCCAGCAGCTCGGCTTCCGGCCATTCGGGCGCGACGTTGCGGCCGAAGGACGTAATGAGGACGTTGCGGCGGCGCCCTTCGACGTGCAGGAATCCGTCGGAGTCCAGGCGGCCGAGGTCGCCCGTGGGGAGCCACTCGTCGGCGCAGGCGCGCTCGCCGACGTAGCCGAGGAAGGCGGCCCTCTTGACCAGGATCTCGCCGTCGGCCCCGATCCTTGCCTGCGCATGCGGCAGCACCCGGCCGACGCTGCCCGGCCTGTCGGCGCCGGGCGCGTTGAGCGAAACTACCGAGGCGCACTCGGTGAGCCCGTAGCCTTCGTGCACGGGGAATCCGAGCCCGCGCGCCTGGGCGAGGAGTGCGGGCGCGACGCGCGCTCCGCCGACCGCGACGAAGCGCAAGCTGCGCGGCGCGGGTTGGCGCTGGGCCACGATGGCGAGGAGCATCTGCGGCAGCAGGATCACGCTGCCCGCGCGGTGACGCTCGATCGCGGCGAGGCAGGCGCGCGCGTCAAAGCCCGCTGCGCCGCTCATGCCGGTCTCGGCGAGCGGCGGCGCAAGCCATTCGACGCCGGCCGCGAGCGCCGCATGGATGCCGGCGATGTTCTCGAGCAGCAGCGCGAGCGGGAGCAGGCACAGATGGCGCTCGATGCCAAGTCCGCGCGTCGCCGTCGCAAGCGCGTGGGCGACCGCGCTCTGGCCGGGGGCGCTGAGGCACGCGCCCTTCGGAGCACCGGTGGTGCCTGAAGTGAAGCTTATCTTCGCCGTGCCTGCCGGCAGCGCGACGCCAGCCGCGTCACGGCGGTGGAGCGGAACCGCGAACCCGGCGGGGCGGAAGCCCAGGCGGCGCGCCTGTGCTTCGGACGGGCAGTAGAGCGCATCCATGCCGGTCGCCGCCACGGCATGCGCGAGCTGCGACGCGCTGAAAAACAGCGGCAGCGGCACGATCGGAATCCCGGCCGCCAGCGCGGCGAGATCGGCGAGCGCCCAGTCCTCGCCGTTATCGGCGAGGAGCCCGAGCACCCGCACGCGCTGGGCATGCAGCACCTCGGCAAGCCGGTCGACGCGCTCGCGAAGGGGAGTCACCTCAGCCTCAACAGGCAGTCGGCGATGCGCCCGCCCATCACGATCGGCTTGTGCGCGTAGTAGCTGCCCCAGGCGGCGGCCGCGGCGCTAAGCCGCAGCGGGTTCGCCGGCGCGAGCAGCAGCGGCCAGAGCTTCAGACGCAGGAAGGCATTGCGCAGCTCGCGTGTTGCGGTGAAC
>DASRKB010000055.1:0-3151 GCA_035649175.1 Burkholderiales bacterium
AGGGCACCGTCAAGGTGAAGCTGGCGGCGAACGAGGCCCCGGGCGCGCCCGCGGTGCCCGCCGGCCTGCCCTCGGAGCTCCTGCTGCACCGGCCGGACCTCGTCGAGGCGGAGCGCCAGCTCGCCGCGGCCAACGCGCGCATCGGCGTCGCGCGCGCCGAGATGTTCCCCTCGATCGCGCTCACGGCATTCCTCGGCAGCGAGAGTGCGGCGCTTTCCAACCTGTTCGCCGGCGGCGCGGCTGCCACCTGGCAGCTCGCCGCCGCGGTGAGCCAGCCGATCTTCGCCGGCGGCCGCCTCCAGGCACGCACCGAGGCCGCCGAGGCGCGGGAGCGCGCCGCGGTCGCGCTCTACGAGCAGTCGATCCGGGCGGCCTTCGGCGAGGTGCGGACCGCGCTCATCGCGCAGTCCCGCGCCCGCGAGAGCTACGAGGCGGAATCGGCGCGCGAAGCCGCGCTCGCCGAGACCCTGCGCCTCGCCCGCCTGCGCTACCAGAACGGCGTGGCGAGCCAGCTCGACGTGCTCGACGCCGAGCGCGGGCTGCTCGCGGCGCAGGTCGCGCGCATCGAGTCGCTGCGCGCGCACCGCGCCGCGGTGGCGGACCTCTTCCGGGCCCTCGGGGGCTAGTTCAGGGTCAGACCCCGATCCGTGTGCGCAAGCTCGGCATCGCGGTTGCGCTCGCCGTCGCGGCTCTTCTGGCCACGCTTGCCGTTCCGATCCAGGAGTGGCGCACCGGCGACGCGGGACTCATACCGCTCGACTATGCGCCGCCGCCGCGCGAGGCGCGCGCGACCGGACGCCTCTGGATCGACACCGACGCGGCGTGCGGCCACGGGCCGCGCACCGATCCCGACGACTGCCTGGCCATCGCGATGCTCGCGCGTCAGCCGAGCCTGCGAATCGCCGGGATCTCCACCGTCGCGGGCAACGCGCCGCGCGAGGTGGTGGACCGCACCGTCGCCGAGCTCGCGAGCCGCGCCGGGCGAAGCCTGCCGGTATTCACCGACGCCCGAGGGCCGCTCATCGCAGCGCTCGAGGCCGGCCCGCTCACCGTCGTTGCGCTCGGCCCGCTCACCAACGTCGCTGCGGTGCTCGCCGAGCGCCCCGACCTGCGCCCACGAATCGCGCGGCTCGTTGCCGTGATGGGTCGCCGGCCGGGGCATATCTTCCATCCGGGGGAGAACGCGCGCGGCGGCGCATTCCTCGGCCACGGCCCGGTATTCCGCGACTTCAACTTCGTCATGGACGAGGCGGCCGCGGCCCGGGTGCTCGCCATGGGCCTGCCGATCACTCTCGTGCCCTACGATGCGGCGCGGGGTCTCGAGTTGACCGCGGAACACCTCGACCGGCTGTCCGCTTCCGGCGGCGCGCTTGCCTGGGCTGCCGCGCGCGCCCGCGGCTGGCTGCAGTACTGGCGCCGGGACATGGGGCGCGAGGGCTTCCTTCCCTTCGACGTTCTCGCCGCGGCCTACGTGATCGCACCGGACGCGTTCGGCTGCGCGCGCGTGCGCGCTTCCGTGAGCGCCGATACGACGCTGTTCATCCCGTCCTGGCGCCCGATCGCGCTGCTCGTCGACCGCGGCAAGCGCCCGCTCGATGATGCGCGGGTCGTCGGCTCCGCTCTCTATTGCGGCCGGGTTTTGCCCGGACTCGGGGATCGCCTCTTAAACTAGCCGCATGATTCCCTTGCACGACCTGGCGCTCTTCGCCGCCGCGGCGCTCGTGATGGTACTCACGCCCGGCCCGAACATGATCTACCTGCTGTCGCGCTCGATCTGCCAGGGACGCGCCGCCGGCATCGTCTCGCTCTTCGGCGTGATCGCGGGCTTCGTGGTGCACATGCTCGCCGCCGCGGTGGGGCTCTCGGCGATTTTCATGGCGGTGCCTTTCGCCTTCGAGGCGCTCAAGTGGGCGGGCGCGATGTACCTGCTGTGGCTCGCCTGGCAGGCGCTCAAGCCCGGCGCGCGCTCCCCGCTCGAGCCGCAGGCGCTTCCGGCCGACCCGCCGCGCAGGCTGTTCCTCATGGGATTCGTCACCAATCTGCTTAACCCGAAGGTGGCGATGTTCTACCTCGCGCTCTTCCCGCAGTTCATCGATCCGGAGCGCGGCGCGGTGCTGGCGCAGAGCCTCGTGCTCGGCGCGGTGCAGATGTCGGTGAGCTTCGCCGTCAACCTCCTGATCGCGCTCTCCGCCGCCGGCATCGCGTCGTGGTTCTCGCGGCATCCGGCATGGCTCGCGGCGCAGCGCTATGTCATGGGCGGCGTGCTCGCGGCCCTGGCGGTTCGTCTGGCCCTGGAGGAGCGGCGAAGCGGCTAGGCGCACGAGCGATCGTGGATAATCGCGGCATGGAAGTGCTGCTCGCCAACCCGAGGGGTTTCTGCGCCGGCGTGGAGCGCGCGATCGAGATCGTCGAGCGCGCTCTCGAGCTGCACGGCGCGCCGATCTACGTGCGCCACGAGATCGTGCACAACAAGACCGTGGTCGAGAGCCTGCGCGCCAAGGGGGCGGTTTTCGTCGAGGAGCTCGACGAGGTGCCGACCGGCGGCATCGTCATCTTCAGCGCGCACGGCGTGGCGAAGTCGGTGCAGGCGGACGCCGAGCAGCGCGGGCTGCGGGTGTTCGATGCCACCTGCCCGCTGGTCACGAAGGTGCACGTGGAGGTCGCCAAGATGCTGCGCGCCGGCTACGAGATCGTGATGATCGGCCACCGCGGGCACCCCGAATCCGAGGGCACCATGGGGCAGGCGGCGCGCGGCATGCACCTCGTCGAGACCGTCGAGGACGTGGCGCAGCTCGAGGTGAGCGGCGAGCGGCTCGCCTATGTCACCCAGACCACGCTCTCGGTCGATGATGCCCGCGCGATCGTCGCGGCGCTCAAGGCGCGCTTCCCCGCGATCCGCGGCCCCAAGAAGGACGACATCTGCTACGCCACGCAGAACCGGCAGGACGCGGTGAAGTTCATGGCGCCGCAGTGCGACGTGGTGATCGTCGTGGGCTCGCCCAACAGCTCCAACTCCAACCGGCTGCGCGAGGTGGCCGAGCACGTCGGCGTGGAAGCCCACATGGTGAACAGCGCCGCCGACCTGCGTCCCGAGTGGGTCGCCGGCAAGCGACGCGTCGGCGTGAGCGCCGGCGCGTCGGCGCCGGAGATC
>DASRKB010000056.1:0-30383 GCA_035649175.1 Burkholderiales bacterium
GATGATGGCCGAGTGCGCATTGGAACCCGCGGGCACCGGGTTCGCCAGGCGCTTGATCGCTCGGCGGTCGAGCACCATCGAGGAGAGGTCGATCCCTTCCTCGGGGAAAAGGGTGGCGAGCGAAACCACGATGCCGCTGCCGATCGCGGTCTGGCGGTCGAGCTGCAGCCGGTCGATCGCCGCCACGAGGTCCTCCTTGTTCGTGGTGGGCTGCTGCGCGAGCGAGGCCGTGCCCGCGAACGAGACGATGCCGATGCGCACGTCCGGAGGTTGCTCCTGCACGAACTTGCGCGCGGCCTCCTGCGCGGCGCGGATCCGGCTGGGCGGCACGTCGGCGGCGCGCATGCTGAGCGATACGTCGATCGCGAGGATGATGACGCGCTGCTGGGAAGGAAGCGTCAGCACCGCGTTGGGCCGCGCGATGCCAATCAGCGCGGCGAGCAAGCCTATGAGCAGCAGCGCCGGCGGCACGTGCTGGCGCCAGGCCCGTCCCTGCATCGCCTCGCGTACCATGCCGAGGCTCGAAAACTTCAGCGCTGTGCGCTTCTTCCTCCTCAGGATGAGAAGGTACAGCCCCGCGAGCGCCGGCGCGGCGAGGAGTAGCCACAGCAGCTCGGGCCACTGGAAGCCCATCTACCTCGGCCTCATGGCGGACTTCGGCCGGAATGCCTTCACCACCGCCTCGTGCGTCTCGATATAGGGTCCCCCGATGAGGTCGACGCAGTAGGGCACCGCGGCGAACACACCGTCGAGGGTCTCGCGGATGGCCTTGGGCTGCCCGGCCAGGTTGATGATCAGGGCGTTCTTCCTTATCACGGCCACCTGGCGCGAGAGTATCGCAGTCGGCACGTACTTGAGGCTGACCGCGCGCATCTGCTCCCCGAAGCCCGGCATCACCTTGTCGGCCACGGCGAGCGTGGCTTCCGGCGTGACGTCGCGCAGCGCAGGCCCGGTGCCGCCGGTCGTCAGCACCAGGCTGCAGCCCCTTACGTCCACGAGGTCGCAGAGCGTCGACTCGATGAGCGCCTGTTCGTCGGCGATGAGGCGCGTCTCGTCCTCCCACGCGGGCGCGGCGATCGCCGCCTTCAGCCACTCCTTGAGCGCGGGAATGCCCTCGTCCTTGTAGACGCCTTTAGAGGCGCGATCGCTGATGGAGACGAGGCCGATGATCACAGGATCTCGAAGAATTCGAACTCCACCGCGGCAGGCCGGCGAACCCCGGTGCCGACGCAGACGATGCGGTTCATCCACGCATAGCGCGCGTCGCCGGTCTCGAACCACGGCGTGCTGCGCATGTAGTAAAGGGAAGGATCCACCGATTCCCCCGCGGCAAGGCGCTTGATCACGTCTGCCGGACCATGACGATACCCCTTGTTCCGGATGTAGATAAGGGCGCCGTCGCCGGTCTCGAGGGTATAGCGTGCGTCGAGGTCGGCCACGCCGTCGGCGCGGATGACCTGCCAGTCCGCGCCGCCGGGTAGCACCCGACCGGAAAGCCGCTCGCCGGCGAAGCGCCCGCCGGTGATCGGGATCACGCGCCGACGCCCGAACGGCCCGTCGCCGAGCTCCTGCGGCGCGGCGAGCGTGATCTCAGCCCTGAAGAGTGCCCGGAGATTCAAGGTCTTTGAGCAGCCTGAAGAGTTCCCGGTAGCTGCGCGGGGGCTTTCCGGCATCCCGGTCGTGGCGCACCTGGCGGATGAGGGAACGGATCTTCTGCACATCCGCGCCCGGATGCCGGGCGGCAAAGTCCGTGAGCGCCTCGTCGTCGGCGAGAAGGCGATCGCGCAGTGCCTCGAGGCGCCGGTGCGCGGCGCCTGCCCGCGCCGAGGTGCCGCTGATCGCCGCGAGGCGCTCGCGGATGGGCGTGGCATCGACCTCGCGCATCAGCCGGCCGATGTACTGCAGTTGCCGGCGTCGGGCCTCGTGCGTTTTCACGCCCCTCGCTTCGAGCACCGCCTGCTCGAGCTGCGGTTCGAGCGCCATCTCCGCGAGCTGCGCCTCGGGAAGCCCGACGAGGCGCTCGCCGAGGGCCTGCAGCTCGAGCATCTGCTTCTTGCGCTGCGTCTTGCTGACGATTTCATCGGGCACGCGGTTATCATAGCGCGCCATGCCGGGCGAGCCGCGATTCTCCTGCGACGAAGCGCAGCTGCGCGAGCTCGCGCAAGCTGTGCTCGATCGCGCGCGCGCCGCAGGCGCCAGCGGTACGAGCTGCGACGTGTCCGAGGGCTTCGGCCTCACCGTCACGGTGCGCAAGCGCCGACCCGAAACCATCGAGCACAACCGCGATCGCGGCATCGGCGTCACGGTGTATCTCGGCGAACGGCCCCGCGCGCGGCGCGGCCATGCCAGCACGTCGGACTTCTCGCGCGCGGCGATCGAGCAGACGGTGGACGCGGCCGTCGCCATCGCGCACCACACGGCCGAGGACGACTGCGCCGGGCTCGCGGACGCCCACCTGCTGGCACGACAGGTCCCGGAGCTCGACCTTTTCCACCCGTGGGGCCTCTCTACCGAGGAGGCGGTCGCGCTAGCGCGGCGCTGCGAGGAGGCAGCCTTCGCCGTGGGGCCCGTCATCCGCAATTCCGAGGGCGCGACAGTATCGGCGCAGCAGACGCAGTTCGTGCTCGCGACGAGCCAGGGGTTCATGCAGGCTTCGAGAGGCTCGCGGCACTACCTGTCCTGCGCGGTGATCGCCGAGCAGGGCGGCCTGATGCAGCGTGACGACTGGTTCAGCGCCTCGCGCGTGCCCGGCGAGCTCGCCGACGCGCGCGCGCTGGGCCGCTATGCCGGGCAGCGCGCCGCCGCGCGCCTGGGCGCGCGCAAGATCGCGACCTGCCAGGCGCCGGTGCTCTTCGAGGCGCCTGCCGCAATCCAGCTCATCGGGCATTTCGTGTCTGCGGTCAACGGCGGCAACCTGTACCGCAAGACCTCCTTCCTCGTCGACAGCCTGGGTAAGCCGGTGTTCTCCCCGGAGGTGAGCATCGACGAGCGGCCCTTCGCGCCCCGAGGCATGGCGAGCGCGGCGTTCGACGAAGAGGGCGTGGCCCCGCGGGAGCGGCGGATCGTGCGCCGCGGGACCGTGGAAGGCTATTTCCTCGGCAGCTATTCGGCGCGCAAGCTGGGGATGACGACGACCGGCAACGCCGGCGGGCACCACAACCTCATCGTGGAGCCGGGCAGGCTCGACTTTCTTGCCTTGTTGCGTGAGATGCGGCGCGGGCTGCTCGTGACGGAACTCCTCGGCCACGGCGTCAACCCCGTGACCGGGGACTATTCCCGCGGCGCCGCGGGCTTTTGGGTGGAGGGCGGTGAGATCGCGTACCCGGTAGAAGAGATCACCATCGCGGGCAACCTGAAGGAGATGTTTCGGGGCATCGCGGCGGTGGGTTGCGACGCGCTGGTGCGCAGCGGCCGCTCCTGCGGCTCGATCCTGATCGACCGGATGATGATCGCCGGCGACTAGCCCGGTTGGCCCGGAAACTGCTTGGGACAAACGAGGTCTACGCCGAATGGACCATATCTGGACCCGGGACCCCGAGCCGAACGGCGAGCACCCCGTCGTGGCCCTGCTCGCCGTGGTGGCGATTGTGCTTGCCATCCTGGTGATCACGTGGGCGAGGATCGAGGTGCACGGTACCCAGGACCTCGAGGCAGCGCTGAGCGAGACCGATCACCGCTCTGCCCCGGGCAAAAGCGAGGAGGAGCGCGCCGTCGACGAAGCGGTCACGACAAGCCGCTTCGCAACCGGCCTGTCGCATTAGCCCGACGGTTTCTGCTCGTTAGATAATTCCCCGATGCGATTACTCCTTGCACTTGCCGCCGCGATCGCGGTGGCTGTCCCAGGCGTTGCTCAAGAGCAGCGGCCCGACGTCATCTTCGTCCCCACGCCCCACGAGGTGGTCGACGAGATGCTGAAGCTCGCCAACGTGAAAAAGGGCGACGTGCTCTACGACCTCGGCTCGGGCGACGGCCGCATCCCGGTCACGGCAGCCAAGCGCTTCGGCATTCGCGCGGTGGGTATCGACATCGACCCGCAACGCATCAAGGAGGCGAGCGAGAACGCCCGCAAGCACGGCGTGTCGCAGCTCGTCAGCTTCCGGCAGGAGGACCTCTTCAAGACCGACTTCAGGGAGGCGACGGTCGTGACGCTCTACCTGCTGCCGGAGTTGAACGTGAGGCTGAGGCCGCGACTCCTCGCCGAGCTAAGGCCCGGCACCCGCATCGTGTCGCACCAGTTCGACATGGGAGACTGGAAGCCGCAGAAGCAACTCGAGGTGAACGGCCGCAGCGTCTACCTCTGGACCGTTCCGAAGCGCTGAACCCTAGGTAAAGTCCAGCCGCGACTCCAGCAGCAGCCCGTAGATCGCCACCGGCGGGCGCTTGTTGCCCAGATCGAGCGGCGGCAGCTCCTCCGCGCCGAGCGTCTTCACCGTCGCGCCGAGCGCGCGCATGAAGTCGAGCGAGAGAACGATCTCGCCGGCGCGCGCGCGGTGTACCAGGCGCTCGGCGATGCTCACGCAGTCGCCGAAGGCGACGAACTGCTGCGCGCCCTGCGGCCCGGACATGCCGAACACCGTCTCGCCGAGGTGCAGGCCGAGCGATACCGCGGCAGGGAACCCGTAGGCTGTCTTCCAGCGCTCGCCGAGTTCCCCGAACTCCACCTGCAAGGCCTGCGCCGCGGCGAGCGCCTGCCCGGCGAAGGCCGCCTTGTCCCTGGCGGTGAACGCCGCGGCGAGCATGTCGTTCTGCACGGGAAGCGTCTTGCCGCCGTTCGAGGTGACCGCCTTGGCGGCAAGGGTGAAGAACTCGCCGGCGAGCGCGAGGACTTTCTCGGGGTCGAGCATCTCGGAGAGCCGCGTGAAGTTGCGCAGCTCGGCGTAGATGATGGCGGCCTGGACGCGCTCGGCTTTCATGCGAAGCAGAGCGTCACGCGCTTGTTGCGCCTGCCTTCGGAGCGGATGCGTGCCACGGCAAGCCCCCCGATCTCGGCCGTGTTGCGCACGTGCGTGCCGCCGCACGCCTGCAGGTCGACGCCCCGGATCTCGAGCAGACGCACGCGTCCTTCGCCGCGCGGCGGCGCGACCGACATCGTCCTTACGAGGTCGGGACGCGCGTCGAGCTCGCTGTCGGTGATCCAGGACGCTTTGGTCTCCAGGCGCGAGGCGGCAAGCTCGTTCACTCGCGCCTCGATTTCCTCCTTGGCGAGCCTGTCCATCTCGATGTCAAAGTCGAGGTGCGCCTTGTCCTCCGCGATGCGGCCGCCCGTAACGGGCGCCTTCACCACCGCGCCGAGGAGGTGGAGCGCCGTGTGGTAGCGCATGAGGCGGTAGCGGCGCTCCCAGTCGATCTCGAGGCGCACGCTCATGCCGACCTCGATGCCGTCGATCCGGTCCAGGAGGTGCAGAACTCCGTCTCCGCTCTTTCGCGTATCGGTCACGCGCCAGTCGCCGATTCGCCCGGTATCGCCGGCCTGCCCGCCGCCGAGCGGGTAGAACACCGTGCGGTCGAGCTCGACGCCGCCGTCGCGCACCGCGACGACGGTTGCCTGGCAGGCGCGCAGATACGGATCATCCCGGAACAGCAGCTCCGTCACCGCAGGAACACCAGCAGCGCGACGATGAAGACGACCAGCGCTCCCGCGGCGAAGAAGGCGACCGTCATGTCCGAGATCTTCGGCTGGTCGGCGTCGGCGCTGGCCGGTGGATGCTCATCGTGCGTCCCGGCCTTCGCGTGCCCGCTGACGACCGCGTTGCCCTCGTGGGCCTGGATCGAGAGCTTCTGGGTGAAGTTGCGGAAGAAATCATCCGCGACCTTCTTCGCCGCGGCGTCGACGAGCCGCGAGCCGATTTGCGCGAGCTTGCCGCCCACGCTCGCCTTCACGTCGTAGGCGAGCTTCGTCTGTCCCTCCAGCCCCGAGAGCTTCACGCGCGCGCCGCCCTTCGCGAAGCCGGCAGGGCCGCCCTGGCCCTCGAAGGCGATGGAATAGGACTCCGGCGGGCGCACGTCGGAGAGCGTGAGCCGGCCTCGGAACTTCGCGCTTACCGGCCCGACGCGCGCCACCATCTGCACCTGGTACTCGTTGTCCGCAATGAGGGTGATCGCCTCGCAGCCGGGGATGCAGGCCTTCAGCACCTCAGGGTCGTTCAACGCGTCCCAGGTGTCCTGTTGCGTGGCGGGGATGAGCTGCTCGCCGCTCATCTCCATGCGCGCTTCTCCTTATCTGTTCGTCCCGCCGGCCTGCTCAGCGTCTTCGCCAGCTCGACCAGGCTCCTGAGATTATGCACCGGCAGGAAGAGATCCACGTGCGGCAGCATGGCGCGCACGCCCGCGGGCCGCGCCTCGAACTTCTCGTAGCGCAGCAGCGGGTTGAGCCACACGAGCATGCGGCAGGACTTGTGCAGGCGCTCCATTTCCTCGCCCAGGCCCTCGCCGGCCTCGCGGTCCAGGCCGTCGGAAACGAGCAGCACGCAGGCATTCTGGCCGAGCGTGCGGCGCGCCCACTTCCAGTTGAACTCGCGCAGCGAGTGCCCGATGCGCGTACCTCCCGACCAGTCCTTGATTGCCTCGGCCACCTTGGCCATCGCCACATCGACGTCGCGGTGGCGCAGCTGACGCGTGATGTTGGTAAGGCGGGTGCCGAACACGAACACCGAGACGCGGTCCCGGTCATTGGTGATGGCGTGCAGGAAGTGCAGGAACATTCGCGAATAGGGGTTCATCGAGCCCGAGATGTCGCACAGCACGACGAGCGGCGGGTGCAGCTCGCGCGGCGCGGTGCGCACCAGCGGGATGATGTCGCCGCCCTCGCGCAAGCTCTCGCGGAGCGTTGTCCGGATGTCGATGTTCCTGCCATTTCGTTGCAGCTTCATCCTTCTTGTCCTTACCAGAGGCAACGGCAGCCGCAGCTGCGCGATCATGCGCCGCGCCTCGGCGAGCTCGGCCGCGGACATGGAGTCGAAGTCCATCTGCTGTAGCACCTCGCGCGAGGAGAAGGTGAGCCGCGCCTCGAGCTCCAGCTTCTCGGAGTCGCCTTTCGGGTCCTGCGGCTTTTGGTACAGCGCGTCGGTGAGCCGCTGGCTCTGCTGCTCCTCGGGCTTGGCCGCTCGCCCGTGCGCCTTGGGCAGCAGGAGCTGCATCATCTTCTCGGCGAGCTTGGGGTCGCGCCAGAAGATCTCGAAGGCCTGGTTGAAGATCGGGCGCTGCTCCTCGCGCGACAGGAGCACCGCCGACATCGTCCAGTACCAGTCCTCGCGCCGCAGCGGGAACTGGTGCGCCCCGGCGATCTCGAGCGCGCGCACCGTGTCGAGGACCCGGTCGGGGCCGATGCGCAACCCGGCGGCGCGCAGCAGGCGCGCGAAGTGCATGACGTTCTCGGCGAGTCGCCCCTGCGCTTCGCTCAAGCGGCCGCCTGCCCCTGCAGCGGGCACTCGCGCGCGAGCCGCTCGAGTGCCGACGAGGCGGCGATCGCGTGCTCGCTGAAGTAGCGCTCGTGGTTGCGCTCGAGCTCGCCGAGCCGGTACACGTAGTTCGCCATGATGCCGGCGGAGCGCGCCATGCCGGACTCGGAGGTATCCCCCAGCCAGTTCAGCTGCTCGAGCGCCGCGCCGTTGCCGAGGTGGAAGCGCGCCACCGGGTCGAGCGGCTCCCCGCCCCGCCGGGCTTGCAGCAGGTAGTAAGCGCAGTACGCCATGAGCTGGTGCGAGAGCGACTCCGGCACCTCGCCCGCGTGCCAGGCGGGATCCTCGATGCAGGCGAGCACCTCGTGGCCGGCGCTCTGCGTGAGCCAGGCGCGGAACCCGGGGATCGGCGAGAGAGTGGCGAAGCGCCGCAGGTGCGGAAACTCGCGCTTCAGGTCCTCGGCGACCTGCTTGATGAGCTGGTTGCCGAAGGAGATGCCGCGCAGGCCGTCCTGGCAGTTGGTGATCGAGTAGAACAT
Source organism: Burkholderiales bacterium (assembly GCA_035649175.1). Lineage (GTDB taxonomy): Bacteria > Pseudomonadota > Gammaproteobacteria > Burkholderiales > SG8-39 > SCGC-AG-212-J23. The sequence continues at coordinate 7,937 of DASRKB010000056.1, forward strand.
CGCGCAATCGGCGCCGGCCGGATCGGCGACCGGCGCATGCACGTCGAGGAGCGGCTGCACGTGCGTGCTTATGCCACGGGTCAGCGCCACCTCGATGAAGATGATCGGCTCGTCCGGGAGCTGCGGGTGGAAGAATGCGTAGCAGCGCCGGTCAGCTTCGAGGCGCCGGCGCAGGTCGCGCCAGCCCTGCACGGCGTGCACTGCCTCGTACTCGATCAGCTTCTCCAGCACCAGCGCCGAGGTGCGCCAGTCGATGCGCTCCAGGCGCAGGAAGCCGCGGTTGAACCACGCGCGCAGCGGCCGGCGCAGGTCGTAGTCGATGGCGCGCCATTCCGGCTTCGATTTCAGCTTCGCGAGCAGCACGCGGCGCATCTCGACCAGCGCGGCGGTACCGCCGGGTGCCATGTTCAGCCGGTAGAAAAGCTCGCGGCGTGGCGTCTCGATCGCCTGCTGGAGGCGCACCAGCGTCTCGTTGGAGGGCTCGGCCTGGTAGGCGGCGGCGGCGGCCTTGAGCGGGTCGACGGCCGGGGAGTAGCTGCGCGCCAGCACCTCGAAGAACTCCTCGCGGCCGGTCTCGTCGAGCGCGTGCCACTTTGCCAGCGCCTCGCGCGCGAGCGCGGTGCTTGCGTACTCGCCGCTCTCCGCGAGCAGGGCGTCGCAGAGCTGCACCAGCTCGCGCATCCCGCCGCCGGCGCCGCCGCCGCCGAAGAAGCGCCGGAAGAACGCCGGGACGCTCACGCCGCCGCGGCGGTCTTCGCCTCGCCGACCAGCCGCTCGGCCTCCTCGCCCGCGACACGCTCGAGGTCGTCGCGGTACTTGAGCAGCACGCCGAGGGTGTTGTTCACGGTTTCGGGGTCGAGCGCCACGCGGTCGAGCGCCACCAGGCAGTTCGCCCAGTCGATGGTCTCGGCCACGCCGGGCAGCTTGAAGAGATCCGCCTTACGCAGGTTCTGCACAAAGGCCACGACCTCGCGCGAGAGCGCGGCGGCCGCCTTGGGTGCCTTGCGGCGCAGGATCTCGAGCTCGCGCGCGGCATCCGGGTAGTCCACCCAGTGGTAGAAGCAGCGGCGCTTCACCGCGTCGTGAATCTCCCGTGTGCGGTTGGACGTGATCACCACGATCGGTGGCTCGCTCGCCTTCAGCGTGCCGATCTCGGGAATGGTGATCTGCCAGTCGGAGAGCACCTCGAGCAGGTAAGCCTCGAAGGGCTCGTCGGTCCGGTCGAGTTCGTCGATGAGCAGCACCGGCGAGTCGCCTTCGAGCGCCCGGGCGAGCGGTCGCTTGACCAGGAACCGCTCGGAGTAGATGTCCTGCGAGAGCCTTTCCTTGTCCTTCTGGCCGGCCGCTTCCGCAAGGCGGATCTCGACCATCTGGCGCGAGTAGTTCCACTCGTAGGCGGCCTGGGCGATGTCGAGCCCCTCGTAGCACTGGAGCCGAACCAGCTCGCGCTCGAGCGCCTGCGCGATCACCTTGGCAATCTCGGTCTTGCCCACGCCAGCCTCGCCCTCGAGAAAGAGCGGGCGCTTCATGGCGAGCGATAGGAAGAGCGAGGTGGCGAGGGAGCGGTCGGCCACGTACTCCCCCGCCGCGAGCAGCTTCTGCGTTTCGTCGATCGATCTCGGGAGTGGGCGGGGCATGAGCAGCCTGGAAAGGCCTGCATTTTCGGGCAAACGACGGCCGGGCGCTACCCCGGTACGCCGATTGCTCTCCCCCTGGCTGACCTAACCCGGAGGACCCATGGAGAACGAGAAGCTAAAGGAACTGATCCTGCAATCGCTCGAGCACGAGCGCGGCGGCGTCAAGATCTACGAGGCGGCGCTGAAGTGCGTGCAGAACGAGGACCTGAAGGAGGAGATGGAGAGGTACCGCGAGGAGACGGAGCGGCACGTCCAGATCCTCCACGACGTGTGTGCGCAGCTGCAGATCGACCCGGAGGAGCAGTCGCCGGGACGCAAGATCGTGCACGACATGGGCATGGGCTACGTCTGCGCGATCGAGGCGGCGAAAGCGGCCGGCGACCCCGCCGCCGCCGAGATCGTGGCCTGCGAGTGCGTGTCCCTCGCGGAGCAGACCGACCACTCGAACTGGGAGCTGATCGGCGAATGCGCCAAGAAGCTCGACGGTCCGGAAGGCAAGGCGCTGAACGAAGCCTACGGCGAGGTCGAGGACCAGGAGGACGAGCACTACTACCACTCGAAAGGCTGGCTGCGCGAGCTTTCCCTGCAGTCCCTCGGGCTGAAGGCGGTTTTGCCGCCGCCCGAGGAGCGCAAACACGTGAAGACGGCGATCGGTGCGGCGCGTGCCGAGCAGGCGCGCAGCAAGATGCGCTAGGGGTCGGGCGGGACCGGCGGGGCCCGGCCGCGGCGCAGGCGCGTCACGACCACCCACGCGACGTTGACCAGCACCCAGGTCGAAAGCGCGCCGACCACAGCGAAAACGCTCAGGCCGACGATGAGCGGCTTGCCGAGCGCCGCCACGCGGTCGCTCCAGCTCTGCGGGGCGAGCGGCACGTCCTCGCCGCTGCGCTCGATCGCCGCCGCCTCGGCGGGGCGCAGCGGCTCGCCGAGAAGCGCCGAGCCCATGCGGTACGCGAGCACGCCGATCGGCGCGTATGTGAAGGGGTTCGAGACGAGCGTCGAGACTGCCGCCACGGGGAGGTTCGCTCGCAGCAGCAGCGCGAAGAACGCCGAAAAGAGGATCTGCAGCACCGGAACCATGAAGCCGAAGAACACGCCGATCGCCGCGCCGAGCGCGACGCTGCGTCGGTCGAGGTGCCACAGCCATGGCCGGTGCAGCAGCGGCCCGAGCCAGCGCAGCGACCGGTGCGACTGCACCTCCTCGCGGGAGGGCAGCCGCCACCGGCGGATTCGCTCGAGCACTACTTGAGCGCTGCCTCCACCGCGCGCCGTGCCATCACGGTGATGAGGTGCGCGCGGTACTCGGGGCTCGCATGCAGGTCGCCGTTCAGGCCGCTCGCGCTCACCTTGACGCTCGCCACCGACTCGGGCGCGAACTTCGCAGCAAGCGCCTTCTCCATCTCGGCTTGGCGGAACGCGCTCGGCCCCGCGCCCGTCACGCCAACGCGCGCCTTGCCGCCGAAGTCGGCGACGAACACGCCCACGAGCGCGAAACGCGAGGCCGGGTTCTTGAACTTCATGTACGCCGCGCGCTTGGGCACCGGGAAGGACACCGAGGTGATCAGCTCTCCCTCCTCGAGCGCGGTCTCGTACAGGCCTTTGAAGAAGCCGTCTGCCTCGATCTTGCGCTTGTTCGTCGTGATGGTCGCGCCCAGGCCCAGCACCGCCGCGGGATAGTCGGCGGCCGGGTCGTTGTTCGCGAGCGATCCGCCGATCGTCCCCATGTGGCGCACCTGCCGGTCGCCGATGTCGCCGGCAAGCGCGGCGAGGGCGGGAATCGCCTTGCCGACGTCCGCCGCGGCGGCGACGTCGGCATGCCGCGTCATGGCGCCGATCTCGACCGCGCTGCCGGAGACCTTGATCCCCGTCAACTCCTTCAGGGAAGACAGGTCGATCAGGTCGGAAGGCGACGAGAGGCGCAGCTTCATGGCCTGCACCAGGCTCTGGCCGCCCGCCAGGTATTTCCCCTCGGACTTGCCCGCTTTCAGGGAAACGGCGTCCTTCGCGCTCGCCGGCCGGTGATAGTCAAACGCGTGCATGAGCTTTCTCCTGGAGAGACTTCCAAACCGTCTGCGCGGTCGCGGGCATCGGCACATCCTTCACGCCGAGCGCGTCGGTGATCGCGTTCATCACCGCCGCCGGCGCGCCGATCGCGCCCGCCTCGCCGCAGCCCTTCACGCCGAGCGGGTTGTGGGTGCAGGGTGTCTCGCGCGTGTCGAGCTGGAACATCGGCACGTCGCCCGCCCGCGGGATCGTGTAGTCGAGGAAGGAGCCGGTGACGAGCTGGCCCGACTCGTCGTAGCGGCAGCCCTCGGTGAGTGCCTGGCCGATGCCCTGGGCGAGCCCGCCATGCACCTGTCCCTCGACGATCATCGGGTTGATCACCTTGCCGAAGTCGTCCACCGCGGTAAAGGAGGCGATCGTGGTCGTGCCAGTCTCCTTGTCCACCTCCACCTCGCAGACGTAGCTGCCTGCCGGAAAGGTGAAGTTCGTCGGATCGTAGAAGGCGTTCTCGTTCAGGCCGGGCTCGAGCTTGTCGAGCGGGTAGTTGTGCGGCACGTAGGCCGCGAACGCCACCTCGCCGAACATCTTCTTCTTGTCGGTGCCGGCGACCTTGAACACGCCCCTGTCGTACTCGATGTCGGCTTCCGAGGCCTCCAGCAGGTGCGCGGCGATCTTCTTGCCCTTGGCGACGATCTTGTCGAGCGCTTTGACGATGGCGGTGCCGCCCACGGCGATCGAGCGCGAGCCGTAGGTGCCCATGCCGAAGAGGACCTTCGAGGTGTCGCCGTGCACGATCTCGACGTTCTCGATCGGCAGGCCGAGGCGGTCGGCGACCACCTGGGCGAAGGTCGTCTCGTGCCCCTGGCCGTGCGCGTGCGAGCCGGTGAAAACCGTCACCGTGCCGGTCGGGTGCACGCGGATCTCGCCTGCCTCGAACAGTCCCGCGCGCGCCCCGAGGCTGCCGGCGACGTTCGAGGGCGCAATGCCGCAGGCCTCGATGTAACAGGCGTAACCGATGCCGCGCAGCTTGCCTTTCCGGAGCGACTCTTCTCTCCTCTTGGGAAAATTCTTGACGTCGGCTATCTGCAACGCGGCATCGAGCGTCTGCTCGTAGTTGCCGGTGTCGTAGAGGAGCGCGACCGGGGTCTGGTAGGGGAACTGCCGGATGAAGTTCTTGCGGCGGATCTCCACCGGGTCCATCTTCAGGTCGCGCGCCGCAGTCTCGACCAGACGCTCGACGACGTAGGTCGCTTCCGGCCGCCCGGCGCCGCGGTAGGCGTCCACCGGCGCGGTGTTGGTGAACACCGCCGTCACTTCGCAGTAGATGAGCGGCGTGGTGTACTGGCCGGCGAGCAGCGTCGCGTACAGGATGGTCGGGATGCAGGAGGCGAAGGTCGAGAGGTACGCGCCGAGGTTCGCCGTGGTCTTCACGCGCATCGCCAGGAACTTGCCATCCTTGTCGAGCGCGAGCTCGGCGACGGTCACGTGGTCGCGGCCGTGCGCATCCGAGACGAACGACTCGCTCCTGTCGGCAGTCCACTTCACGGCGCGGTTGAGCTGCTTGGAGGCCCAGGTGACGACCACGTCCTCCGGGTAGAGGTAGATCTTGGAGCCGAAGCCGCCGCCCACGTCGGGGGCGACCACGCGCACCTTGCTCTCAGGCAGGCCGAGCACAAAGGCGGTCATGAGCAGCCGCTCGACGTGCGGGTTCTGGCTGGTCACGTACAGGGTGTAGTCGTCGCTCGCGCGCGAGTAGGTGGCGTTGGCCGAGCGCGGCTCTATGGCGTTCGGGATCAGGCGATTGTTCACGAGGTCGAGCTTCGTGACGTGGGCGGCCTTCGCAAATGCCGCATCGATCGCGGCCTTGTCGCCCAGCGCCCAGACGTAACAGACGTTATCGGGCGCAATCTCATGAATGCCTTTTGCAGAAGAGGCCTTCTTGGGATCGATGATCGCCGGCAGCACGTCGTAGTCCACCTCCACCATCTCCGCCGCGTCCTTCGCCTGCGCGAGCGTCTCGGCGATCACCACCGCGACGCGCTCGCCGACATGACGCACCTTGCCTTGGGCGAGCGACGGGTAGGGTGGCTCCTTCATCGGCTGGCCCTTGACGTCCGTGATGAGCCAGCCGCAGGGCAGGCCGCCCACCTTGGCGTTGGCGAGGTCCGCGCCGGTGTAGACGGCGATCACGCCCGGCGCCTTCTTCGCCTTCTCGATGTCCACTTTCTTGAGAACCGCGTGAGCGTGCGGCGACCTCACGAACGCGGCGTAGGACTGCTGCGGCAGGGCGACGTCGTCGGTGTACTGCCCCGCGCCGGTCAGGAAACGGTAGTCCTCTTTGCGCTGGACGCGCGCGCCGATCAGGGAAGTGCTCATATCTTGCCTCCCATCGCTTTGGCTCCGGCCATGATGCTCTTCACGATGTTGTGGTACCCGGTGCAGCGGCAGAGGTTGCCTTCCAGCGCCTCGCGCACCTGCTGCTCCGTCGGGTTGGGATGGCTCTTCGCGAAGTCGAGCGCGTTCATCACCATCCCGGGGGTGCAGAAGCCGCACTGCAGGCCGTGGTGCTCCTTGAACGCCGCCTGCATCGGGTGCAGCGTGCCGTCGGGCTTCGCCACGCCCTCGATCGTCATGATGTCGGCGCCCTCGGCCTGCATGGCGACGATGGAGCAGCTCTTGATCGCCTTTCCGTTCATCAGCACGGTGCACGCGCCACACTGCGCGGTGTCGCAGCCGACGTGCGTGCCGGTCAGGCGCAGGTTCTCGCGGATGAAGGTGACGAGCAGTGTTCGCGCCTCGACATCGGCGGACGCCGCCTTGCCGTTCACCTTCATGGATACCTTGATGGTCATGCCCGAACCCTCCTCTGGGATCTGGATGAATGAAAACTTGGGGAAAAGGATGCTATCGCGGCGGTATCATTTGCGCTAGCCATGCGATTGCTCATCGTGGAAGACGACGCGCCGCTCGCGAGCGGGCTGTCCCGCATCTTGGAGGCGGAAGGCCATGCGGTGGACGTCGCCTCCCGAGGCGAGCAGGCGGTCCTCGCCGCGTCACGGGAGCGCTTCGACCTGGTGATCCTGGACATCGGCCTGCCGCAGATGGACGGCTTCGAGGTGCTGCGTCGCCTGCGTGCGGCGCGCTCCGACTCGCGCGTCCCGGTGCTCGTGCTGACCGCCCGCGACGCGGTCGACGACCGCGTCCGGGGTCTCGATCTGGGCGCGGACGACTACATGGTGAAGCCCTTCGCCATGCCGGAGCTGACCGCCCGCGTTCGGGCCTTGCTGCGGCGCTCCCAGGCACACCATGGTCAGCGCATGGTGCACGGGCCGCTCGTCCTCGATACCGTGGCGCGCCGCGCCTTCCTGCAAGGCGAGCCTCTCGAGCTTGCTGCGCGCGAGTGGGCGGTGCTCGAGGTGCTGCTCGCCAAGGTGGAGAAGATCGTCTCCAAGGAGGCCATCATCCAGTCAGTCGCCGGCTGGGGCGACGACCTCTCGCCTAACGCGATCGAGGTCTACGTCTCGCGCCTGCGGGCGAAGCTCGAGCCCGCCGGCGTGCGGATCCGCACTGTGCGGGGCTTCGGCTACATGCTCGAAGAGTACAAAGATTCCTGAGACGCGAAGCCGCAGCCTGCGCGCGCACCTGCTGCGCCTCCTGCTGCCGCCGATCGCCGCGCTGCTCGCCGCGGGCGCCCTGGTCGCCTTCCTCCCGGTGTTCCATCCCGCGCGCGGCGCCTACGATCAGACGCTGGTCGACATCGGCGTGGCGCTCGGCGGCCAAGTGCGTCAAGGCCGCGAGGGCTTCAGCCTGGATCTCCCGCCAGGGGTGGACCAGGTGCTGCGCGCGGATCGCTACGACGCGATCTTCTACCGCGTGCTCGGCCCCGGCGGCGAGGAGCTCGGCGGCGAGCCCGATCTTCCCGCGCCCGACCCCGAGGATGAGCAGCAGAGCCTGGTGCTCTACGACGCGACCTTCAAGGGCCGACGCGTGCGTGTGGCGGCGGTCCAGGCGCCCTGCGGCCGCAGTACCTGCACGATCCTGGTCGCGGAGACCACGGTCAAGCGCGCGCGCGTGGTGCGGGAGATCCTCATCTCAAGCATGCTGCCCGAAGGGCTGATCGCGCTCGCCACCCTGGTCATCGTCTGGTTCGGCGTCAAGCGTGGGCTCGCGCCGCTCGCCCGGCTTTCCGACGAGATCAAGTCACGCTCGCCCGACGACCTGCGGCCCATCGAGGCGGGCGGCCCGGAGGAGACGCGACCGCTCGTGCAGGCGCTGAACGGCCTGCTTGCACAGGTCGCGCAGGCGAACCGGCACCAGCAGCGCTTCCTCGCCAACGCGGCGCACCAGCTGCGCACCCCGCTCGCGGGGCTGCAGGCGCATACCGAGCTCGCCCTCGCGCAGCCCCTGCCCGAGGCCGCGCGCGCACAGATCGAGCAGGTGCACCAGTCGACCGTCCGCACGGCGCGTCTCGCCAACCAACTGCTCGCGCTGGCGCGTGCCGAGCCGGGCGCGCGGGGTGAGGCGGCGGAGCTCGACCTGAAGACGCTCGCCGGCAACGAGGCAAACGAATGGGTGCACCAGGCGCTCGCGCGCGAGCTCGACCTTGGCTTCGAGCTCGAGCCGGCGCCGGTCCGCGGGAACGCCTTCCTGCTGCGCGAGGCGCTAGCGAATCTGGTGCACAACGCAATGGAATACACGCCCCGCGGCGGGCGCATCACCTTGCGCACCGGGAAACGCGGCGCTCACCCGTTTGTCGAAGTGGAGGACGACGGGCCGGGCGTCGCGCCCGAGGAACGCAGGCGCGTGCTCGAGCGCTTCTACCGGGTGCCGGGAACCCCGGGCACGGGCAGCGGCCTGGGGCTCGCCGTGGTGAACGAGATCGCCGCTGGGCACGGCGCCTCGCTCACCTTGGACAAAGGTGGGGAGGGCCGCGGCTGCAGAGTTGGGATAACATTTCCGCATGGATAGCGTCGACATCGAAGTCCTGAAGACCGCTGAGGCCTGGAGGAAGAGCGGCCGCCGGCTCGCGCTCGGCACCATCGTCAAGACCTGGGGCTCGGCGCCGCGACCGGTGGGCGCGATGGTCGCGATCCGCGACGACGGCCTGATCGCCGGCTCCGTGTCGGGCGGCTGCGTCGAGGACGACCTGATCGAGAAAATCAAGGCGCAGGCCGTCGCGGCGAAGCTTCCGCAGCTGGTGACCTATGGTGTCACTAACGAGGAAGCGACGCGCTGGGGCCTGCCCTGCGGGGGCACGCTGCAAGTGGTGGTCGAGCCGATTTCGGAGGCGAGCGGCATCGCGGAGCTTCTGGAGCGCATCTCCCAGCAGCAGCTCGTGCGCCGGCGCCTCGACATGGCCACCGGCCGCGCCACGCTCGAGCCCGGCCGCTGGCAGGACGTGCTCGAGTTCGACGGCAAGGAGCTCTCGGCCGTGCACGGCCCGCGCTGGCGCCTGCTGCTCATCGGCGCCGGGCAGCTCACGCGCTATCTCGCCGAGATGGCCCGCATGCTCGACTACCAGGTCATGGTGGTCGAGCCGCGCGAGGAGTACTTCGCCGGCTGGGACCTCGCCGAGGTGCCGCTCGATCGCGGCATGCCCGACGACGTGGTGCGCGAGGCGAGCCTTGACGGCCATTGCGCCGTGATCGCGCTCACGCACGACCCGAAGCTCGACGACCTCGCTCTCATGGAGGCGCTCAAGTCGCCTGCGTTCTACGTCGGCGCGATCGGCTCGAAGAAGAACAACGACGCGCGGCGCAAGCGCCTCGAGGAGTTCGACGTCTCGAAGGACGAGATCGCGCGCCTGCGCGGCCCCGTGGGCCTGTACATCGGTTCCAAGACGCCGCCCGAGATCGCGGTGGCGATTCTCGCCGAGATGACCGCGGTGCGCCACGGCGTATCGGAGCCCTCGTGGGCGGCGAAGAAGGAAAGCCGCTTCGACCCTTCGGCGTGCGAAGTCAAGCAAAGCTGACTTGAAGCACATCGTCGGGCTGCTGCTCGCCGCGGGAACCGCGTCGCGTTTCGGCTCGGACAAGCTGCGTCATGCGCTGCCGCACGGCGTATCCATCGCCGTGCAGGCAGCCCGGCCCCTGAAGGCAGAGGTTACCCGGGTCATCGCGGTCGTTCGTCCCGGGTCCGATGAACTTCTCCAGGCTTTGAAGAAAGAGGACTGCGAGGTCGTGGTCTGCGAGAACGCCGCCGAGGGCATGGGCGCGAGCCTCGCCTGCGCGGCGCGCGCGGCGGGCGAGGCGGGCGGCTATCTCGTTGCCCTCGGCGACATGCCTTTCCTGCGCCGCACCTCGATCGCAGCGGTGCGCGACGCCATCGCGAATGGCGCGCCGCTCGCCGCGCCGTACTTCCGCACACGACGCGGCCATCCGGTGGGAATCGCGGGGAAGTTCCTCGACGATCTCATCAAGCTGAAAGGCGATGAAGGGGCGAAGAACCTGCTCGCAGCGAACGAGAAGGAGCTCGTGAAGATTCCCGTCGGCGACCCGGGCGTGATCCGCGACATCGACCGGCCCGAGGACCTCCTGCCGCCGCTGCGGATCTGACTGGCTTAAGTCGAGGTCTCGTCCTTCATGAAGGCGTTGATCTCGGCGGTGGACAGGCAGCGCTCGAGGTAGGCGAAGCTGCCGTGGTCCTGAATCTCCCGGGCGGCGTTGACGAGCCCAGTCATGGCCGCGCGGTAGAGCGACGTCGCGAGGCTCACGCGGCGCACGCCGGCCGCCTCGAGCTCGGGAACGCTGAAGGATCGACCCTTGATGCCTGCCATGAAATTCACCGGCTTCGTCACCGACGCGCATACGGTCCGCACCGTCGCCAGATCGGGCAGGCCGGGGGCGAAGAGCACGTCCGCGCCCGCGCGCTCGAAGGACTGCAGACGTCGGATGGTGTCGTCGAGGTCCGGATTGCCGCGCAGGAAGTTCTCCGCGCGCGCGGTCAGCGTGAAAGGGAAGGGAAGCGCGCGCGCCGCCTCGGCGGCGGCGGCAACGCGTTCGAGCGCATGGGAGAGCGTGTAGATCGGCTGCCGCGGGTCGCCGGTCGCGTCCTCGATCGAGCCGCCGACCAGCCCCGCTTCGGCGGCAAGGCGGATGGTCTCGGCCGCTTCGCGCGGCGCGTCGCCGAAGCCCTTCTCGAGATCGGCCGAGACCGGCAGCCCCGTGGCCTCGACGATCGCGCGGCAGTGCGCTAGGGCTTCTTCGCGCGCGACCTGCCCATCGCGGCGTCCCAGCACGCCGGCCTGCGCGCCGCTCGAGCTCGCGAGCGCGGCGAACCCCAGTCCCGCGAGGATGCGCGCCGAGCCCGCATCCCAGGGGTTGGCGATCACGAATGCGCCCGGGCCCTCGTGCAAGGCGCGGAAGCGCTCGGCCTTCTCCCGCTGCGTGCTCAACGGCAACGCACCGGCTTGAAGATCGGGCACTCGCAGTTCGGCCGCAGCTGGAGCATCGGCGGAGAAGTTACGCCGCGCGCTGGCGGACGGCCACGCCCACAAGATCTAGGGTGGCGCAGGGACGCCGGGACAGCGGCTGGTAGAATCGGGCGCTTTCGCCGACGCCATGTTCGCCCCCAACCTTCTCGCGCAGGCCGATCCCGACTTGTGGAACGCCGTGCGGCTGGAAAACCAGCGCCAGGAAGACCACGTCGAGCTGATCGCCTCCGAGAACTACGTGAGCCGGCCGGTCCTCATCGCGCAGGGCAGCCAGCTCACCAACAAGTATGCCGAGGGCTATCCCGGGCGCCGCTACTACGGCGGCTGCGAGTATGTCGACATGGCGGAATCGATCGCCGTGGAGCGGGCGATGAAGCTTTTCGGCGCACCATGGGCCAACGTCCAGCCGCACTCGGGCTCGCAGGCGAACCAGGCCGTTTACACTGCAGTGCTCAGGCCCGGCGACACCATCCTCGGCATGTCGCTCGCGCACGGCGGGCACCTCACGCACGGCTCGCCGGTCAATCTCTCCGGCAAGCTCTATCGCATCGTCTCCTACGGGCTGAACGAAAAAGAAGAAATCGACTACGATGCCGCCGAGCGTATCGCGATGGCCGAGAGGCCCAAGCTGATCGTCACCGGTGCGTCGGCCTACTCGCTCGCCATCGACTGGAAGCGCTTCCGCGCGATCGCCAACCAGTGCGGTGCGCTTCTCATGGCCGACATTGCGCACTACGCCGGCCTCATCGTCACGGGACTGTATCCCTCGCCCATCGGCGTGGCGCACTTCGTCACCACCACCACGCACAAGACCCTGCGCGGGCCGCGCGGCGGCATGGTGATGGGGCTTGAGGAATACGAGAAGCCGGTCGGCAGCGCAATGTTTCCCGGGCTGCAGGGCGGGCCGCTCATGCACGTCATCGCCGCGAAGGCGGTCGCGCTCGGCGAGGCGCTGAAGCCGGAGTTCCGCGCCTACCAGCAGCAGGTGATGGACAACGCGCGCGCGATGGTCGAGGTGTTTTCCCAGCGCGGCGTGCGCATCGTGTCGGGACGCACCGAGAGCCACATGTTCCTCCTCGACGTCTCGAAGAAAGGCCTGACCGGCAAAGAGGCCGAGGCGGCGCTCGGGCGCGCGCACATCACTGTCAACAAGAACGCGATCCCCAACGACCCCCAGAAGCCGGCGGTGACCAGCGGCATTCGCATCGGCACGCCGGCCATGACCACGCGCGGCTTCCGGCGCGCGGAGGCGGAGATGCTCGCGCACCTCATCGCCGACGTGCTCGACCGGCCCGGCGAGAACGCGAGCATCGAGCGCGTGGCGGCCGAGGTGAAGGCGCTCTGCGCCCGCTTCCCGGTGTACGCATGAGGTGCCCGTACTGCGGCTCCGAGGATACCCAGGTCGTCGATACCCGGGCGAACCTCGAGGCGAACACCACGCGGCGGCGCCGCAAATGCGTCTCCTGCGTGAAGCGTTTCACTACTTACGAGCGTGTGGACCTCAAGATGCCGCGCCTGGTGAAGAAGGACGGCAGCCGCACGGACTTCGACCGCGACAAGCTGATGGGCAGCATGATGCTCGCGCTGCGCAAGCGCCCGGTGGCCACCGACGAGATCGAGGGCGCCGTTGACCGCGTGATCGAGCGGCTGCGCTCGCTGGGCGAGCGCGAGGTGCCGACGAGCCGCGTCGGGGATTTCGTCATGCGCGAGCTCGCCAAGCTCGACAAGATCGCCTATATCCGCTTCGCGTCGGTCTACCGGAGCTTCGAGTCACCCGACGACTTCCGCGAAGCCGTGCAGGAAGTGAAGGCGGCCAAGAAACGGCGCAAGTGAGCTCCTTCGGCGCCTTCGACCGCGCGATGATGCGCCGCGCGCTCGAACTCGCTGAGCGCGGCCTCTACACCACTACGCCCAACCCGCGGGTTGGCTGCGTCGTCGCGTCGGGCGAGGAGATCGTCGGCGAGGGATGGCACGAGAAAGCCGGCGGACCGCACGCCGAGGTGGTGGCGATCGAGAAGGCCGGCGCCCGCGCCGCGGGCGCGACGGCCTACGTGACCCTCGAACCTTGCCACCATCGGGGCAGGACGCCGCCCTGCACGGAGCTGCTCATTCGCAGCAAAGTCTCGCGCGTCGTCGCTGCCATGCGCGATCCGAATCCCGAGGCGGCGCAGGGCGGGGACGCGCTCGCCGCGGCCGGTATCCGTTTCGAGCACGGCCTCATGGAAGAGGGGGCGCGCGAGCTCAACATCGGGTTCGTGTCGCGCGTCACGCGTGGCCGCCCATGGGTTCGCCTGAAGATGGCGGCGACGCTCGACGGCAGAACCGCGTTGCGGGACGGAAAGTCCCAATGGATCACCGGCGCGCAGGCCCGTCGCGACGGGCACCACTGGCGTGCGCGCGCGTGCGCCATTCTGACAGGCATCGGCACCGTGAAGGCCGACGATCCGCAGCTGACGGTCCGGGAGGTGGAAACGCCCCGTCAGCCGCTGCGAGTCATCATCGATAGTCGTCTCGAGACACCTGCCACGGCGAGGGTCCTGCAGGGCGAGAAGGTGCTCGTCTTCTCGGCTTCGCACGGCGCCCTGGCTAACGCGGAGGTGGCGCAGGTCCCGAACCCGTACGGAAAAGTCGATCTAGGGCCGATGCTGGGGGCGCTCGCGCGCCGGGGGATCAACGAGCTGCACGTCGAGGCCGGGTTCCGGCTGAACGGCTCGCTGGTGCGCGAGGGTTGCGTCGACGAGTTTCTAATCTACCTTAACCCGAGCTTTCTGGGTGACGGCGCGCAAGGGATGCTTGACCTGCCGGCCTTGGTGTCCCTGCATGCAAGGCCGCGGCTGGAGATCCTATCGCTCGAGCGCCTGGGCGAGGACCTGCGCATCCTCGCGCGGCCCGCATAGCGCGGCAGCCATGATGTCCACCGCGACCCGAGCGCTCCGGCGCGCGCGGTCCAGACGCGGGCAGTACTCAACGAGCTCCACCGCGGCGAGATCCGCGCGGGCGCCGATGCGCTCGAGCGATCGGGCGAGCGCGGCGGCGCCGATGCCGCCGCGCACGGGGGTGCCGACGGCGCGGACCTCTTCGGGCGTCACTACATCGAGATCGATGCTGATGCCGTAGGCGGCCGTGCCGCGCGTGGCGATCGACAGCGCCTCGTCGAAGGCGACATCGAGCCCCCGGCGCTCGATCTCCTCCATGTGGATCACTCGCACGCCGAGCTTGCGAAGGCGCGCGTCCTCCTCGGGCTCGAAGCTGCGCACGCCGACGAGGCAGACATGCTCCGGCTCGAGCACACCAGCCGCAAGGCCGTAGAGAGGGTCGTCATCCTCGCCGAGCAGCCAGGCGAGCGGCATGCCGTGCAGACGGCCGCTATGACTCGTCGCCGGTGTGTGCGCGTCCATGTGCGCGTCCACCCAGACGAGCCCGAGGCTCCCCTGCACGCCACGCGCCACCCCGGTCCACGTCCCGCCCGCGCAACTGTGGTCGCCGCCGATCACGCAGGGCAGCCGGTCCTGGCGCAGGCCGTCGGCGACGGCGGAGGCGAGCAGCGCGCACAGGTGGCTGACGGCGAAGTGGCGCCGGCGTTCGGAAGGCGCAGGCGCCAGCACCGGTCCCGGCACGAGCCGCGCTCCGCACTGGGCCAGCCGGGCGGCAAGTAGCGGCGCGAGCACCGAAGGGGCCTCCGCGCAGCCGGGGTCAGCCCCCCCTAGGCCCCAAGCGGCGCCGATGATCTCGATCGGGCGGCCCGATGCTACCAACGGACTATCCCGAGTCGCGGAACAGGCGTAGCGGACGGCTGCTCCAATGGAGTATGCGCACGGGCTTTGCAGGCGGATGGCAGGGCTGGGCGGGATACGCGCTCGGGCTCTGGCTCGCGCTCTCCCCCTGGCTCGCCGGCCATGCCGCGCACGACGCCGCCACCGCGAACGCCGTCTTCGTCGGCATCGTGCTCGCGCTCGTCTCGCATTTCGAGGCGAGCTTCGGCGAGGTCGGGGTGCACTGGCTGAACCTGGGGTGCGGACTGTGGTTGCTTGCCGCGCCCCTCGCTCTGCCCATGACGCACGCGCTCGAGGCCGCCGCCAATTCCGTGGCCGTGGGCGCGGTGGTGGTCGGGCTCGCCGCTTCGGCGCTGCAGCTCGACAAGCAGATCGGCAGGCTGTGGCATAAGGCGTCCTCCGCTGGCGACTAGCCGTTAGACCGCGCTTTTGCGCTAACCTCACCGCCGTGTTTACCGGCATCGTGCACGCGGTGGGCAGGATCGTGCGCCTCGATCCCCTGGAGGTCGAATGCGCCGCGCTCGGCCTTTCCGACATCTCGGTCGGCGATTCGATTTGCGTGCAGGGCGTGTGCCTGACCGCGACCTCGGTCGCCGCCGAGCGCTTTACCGCCGACGTCTCGGCCGAGACGCTGCGCCTCACTACGGGCCTCGAGTGCCCGGGACCGGTGAACCTGGAGAAGGCGCTCGCGCTCGGCGAGCGCCTCGGGGGGCATCTCGTGACCGGGCACGTCGATGGCTTGGGTGAGGTGATGCATGTCGAAGGACCGCTCGTTCGCATCCGTCCCGCGCGGGACCTTCTCAAGTACATCGCCCGCAAGGGCTCGATCTGCGTCGACGGCGTGAGCCTGACCGTGAATGGCGTGCATAGGGAAGCGTTCGAGGTGAACCTCATTCCGCATACGCGCGAGGTGACGACGCTCGCGCGCCTTGCGCCCGGGGTGAAGGTCAACCTGGAAGTCGACCTTATAGCGCGTTACGTAGAGCGCCTACTTTCGGCGTCCAAGGACGTTTAGCCGGGGCTGCCGGCTTCGCTGTTTTCCCTCTGTACGTGACACTGGCGGACGTTGAACGACGCCAGTTGCAGCCGGTCACGCCTGACGGTATCGTTGACGGTATCTGGCCATATTGGTCCAGGGAATACCGTCAGGAGGACGGCTATGCTGACCGACACGAAAGCCCGCGCCGCGAAGGCGAGGGAGAAGCCCTACAAGCTCGGCGATCGCGAAGGTCTGTACCTGTACGTCACGCCGACGGGCGCGAAGTCATGGCGCTTCGACTACCGCCTCGCCGGCGCGCGCGAGACGCTCACCGTCGGCCGCTACCCCGACGTAGGCCTCGGCGCCGCTCGCGACGCGCTGAGCCGCGCCAGGGCGCTCCTGGCCCGCGGGGAGAGCCCCGCCAGGGCGAAGCAGCACCAGAAAGCCACCGCGCGCGTGGCGCGCGCCAACACGCTCCAGGCGCTCGCCGAGAAGTGGTATGCCGGCAGGAAGGACGCGCGCTCCGAGAGCTGGCGCGGCAACGCCCGCCGATGGCTCGAGCAGGACGTCTACCCCGCCCTCGGCTCGAAACCGATTCGGGAGGTCAACGGTGACGACATCGAGCGCCTGGTGCGCCGGATCGCGGAGGAGCGCGGGGTGCGGTCAGCGCATTACGTGCGGCTCCTCCTCGCTGGTGTGTTCCGATCCGTGCCGCGGCATCTCAACGTCGGCAATCCCGCGCGGGACGTCGCCGGCATCCTCGAGCTGCCGAAGGGCAAGGCGCGCGGACACCCGCTGTCAGCGAAGGAGATCCCGGGGTTTCTGGAGGCCGCCGACCGCTACCCAGGGCGCACGTCCACGAAGCTCGCCATCAAGCTGCTGATGCTGACCTTCGTTCGCAAGCGCGAGCTCGTCGAAGCCCCTTGGGAGGAGCTGGACCTGGAGCGCGGCGAGTGGGTCATCAGTGCGGCGCGGATGAAGATGGACAAGCCGCACATCGTGCCGTTGTCGCGGCAGGCGCTCGATTGCTTCGAGAAGCTGAAGCCCCTTGCAATGGGCTCGCCCTACGTGTTCCCGAACCTCGGCGATCCGCGCCGGCCGATGAGCGCGAGCACGTTGAACAAGGCCTTCGACGAGATCGGTTACGGCGGCAAGTTCACGCCGCACGGCGCGCGTTCAACCGCGAGCACGGCGCTTAACGCGCAGGGCTGGTCCGCGGACGCGATCGAGCGGCAGTTGGCGCACACCGAGAGGGACCTCGTGCGCGCGGCGTACAACCACGCCGACTACCTGGAGGAACGGCGACGCATGATGCAGTCGTGGGCCGACCTCATCGACGGGCTCTGCGCCGGCGCGAACGTGTCGCCGATCAAGAAGGCTGCGGCATAGAGGATTTCGCGGTCGTTACAAAAATACGTCTGGAGTTTTTGACAACTGACCGGCGCGGCGTAGACTGAAATTGCCTCGCTGCATCATCGGGGAAAGCGGCCGAACGCCGAGAGCTAACTCGGCGCCGGCCTGACCACAACGCAACCTGAAAGGAGGTTCGCATCATGGCTAATGGAAATCGTAGCACCGCGACCGCTCGGTCTTTCATAACGACGCCGCAAGCAGAGACCCTTGAGCAACACGCCTGCGCCATCGGAGATCTCGCCGGAGAGATGCTCCGGTACATCGACGCGACCAACATCGCGCACACTTATCCGGCGGAGGCCCTCGTGCTTCGCCAACTCGTGAGCGAATGCGGCAAGCGCGCCGGGTCGCTGATCGACCTGGGCAACGAAATCGCGGGCGTCTGATGTCAGGGCACGGACGCCGCGCTTCGGGTGCTTCACCCCTAGCGCGGCGCCTTCAAGGCACCGGATGAAGGAGAAGCACCGAACACCGAAGAAGAGCGCGACATCGCGGTGCGTGCGAGCAGAGACCGCGAAAGCCGACTGTGCGCTGCAAGCGTTCATCGCGGTGGCGACCGTTGGGGCAAAGCGGGGATGAGGCGAGCAGGCAAAGGCCAACGGCGAGCGACGCATGCGGAGACGCCTCCCGGGAGCCGGCCGCCGGCGCGCAAGATCGAGTATCCGCTCGATGATGAGGACATCGATTCGCGGACCAAGCTGCTCCTCGCCGAGCGTCAGAAACGACGCCCGTTTCTGATCATCACGCCCGACGAAGCGCGCCGGGTATTGAGGGAGTTCGTCGAAGCGGTGCGCCAGGTGGACCCGGGCGCATCACCGAGAACCAACGCGCTGATGCGATTCGCGGCCGCGGGATTCAGGCTCTACCTGTCCCGTCAAGCTAAGACGCTAGATCATGCCTTCCGGCTGATAAAGGCGCGGGGTAATCCAGGGCAAGATGATGGGGAGCGCTGGCTCATTGCGCTGGCGGTTCGCGAGCAGATAGAACAAGGAACCCCGTTCATAGCATCGAAGAATCGGGAGAACGCGAGCGTCATCGTCGGTAAACGATTCGGCAAGAGCGAGACCTACGCCAGAGACGCCTACGTGCGTTTTAGTCCCATCATCGGCATCGGGCGACGGGCAAGACGGCAGCCGAGGCGCCGCTAGTACGCTTCAATCGCTTCGTTCGGCGCTATTCGCCTGAATTGCGCTGTGTGACTTAGCGCGGCGACGCATTTAGCGTATTCCTCCGTTGATACCTAAACGGAGGTTTCATGATCCAACGGCTCATCACGCTGCGAAAGATCAGGCAGGAGAAGATCGAGCGCTGCCGTTCCTGGTTCGGTAAGGAGCGCACCAACCCATCGACCACGGCCGGCCCTTTCCCGGCGCCCATCGACGCGGGCAAAGGCGGCGCCGATCTCTACGATGAGTCGGAGGTCGATGCTTGGCTCGAGCTATATGTGAAAGCGCTGAAGGAGCGCGTCGCTTCCGGCGAGCGCGATGCTCAAGTGAAGTTCCGCACCGAACGCGCGCACCGCCTGGTCGCCGCGCGGCGGACGAAGCAACGTGCGGCACGAAAGCAAGCCAGTCCGCGCAAGGCTCGAGCTGAAGCGCGAGCGCTGGAGTAGACGAATGTCACCCAGCGCGCCCACGATGTCGCCGCGGCGCGTTGGAAACACGAAGGGGACGTAACCATGCCAAGAACGCTTCGCGACATGAGCCTGCCGGGGATGATCCGGCGCGCGCACGATTTCAACCGGCAGAAGGAGCTCGAGCGCCGGCAGGACGAGAAGTACTCCAGAGAGAGCGAGCTCGACACCCTGAAGCACAGGGATCGCGTTGACGAGCTTCGCGACGAGCAGGGTGCGCGCGACGTTCGGCGCCTTTCTACGGTCCAGGGGCAGCCAGCGCAGCCCGGGGTGGAGCCAGCCCCAGTCGCCGGGCCGGGCATGGACGCAGGACAGACGAGCCAGCAGCCCGAGCAGGCTCCGAGCGGCGCCGAGGAGGAGGGCGCCGAGGCACCTGGCGGGCAAGCAGCGGCGCCAGCCGAGCTACCGAAGCAGATCTGGCTCCGTACGGCAGAAGCCGAGGCCGACTACTGGAGGAAGAGGGGCCGGCCGGAGCGCGCGTCGAAAGCGTTGATCGAGGCCTACAAGAACCAGTTCGCCGAAGCCGAGGCGCGGCACAACTTCGAGATCCAGCCGCAGCAGCAGAAGATCCGCGACCTCAACCTCACGACCGAAGAGATCCAAGCCGACCAGAAGGCGGTCGGGGTGATGCGCACGGCGGTCCAGAACCAGCTCGTCGGCGCCGGCGTGCTCTGGGGTCTCGTGAAGATGGGCGCGACGCGCGAGGCGCTCCAGCAATTCAACAGCTCGCGGATGCTCCAGGAGGGCGTCAGCGCGGAAAGCATCCAGGTGATGAAGGCGCGCGGGCCGGACGGCCAACTCGTGGACGTGATGGTGCTGCTCGACAAGGCCAACGAGGTGCTGAAGGACAAGAACGGCAAGGAGCTCATCTACCCGGTGCCGATGCTCGAGAGGATGCACCGGCTCGCCACCACCACGCAGATGACCGTGAAGAAGGGCGAGAGCGTCTACAACGTCGAGCGCGGCGCGGACGGACGGACGACGGCGACGCGGATCATTGGCGATGACGACCCGACCGAGGGGCGCAATACCGACACCGCATGGAGCCAGGCCATCAACCGTCACACCGACGATGCGAAGGCGTACGTGGAAAGCGCGCTCGGCCTGGTGAAGGACCCGCTGGGCAACATCCTGAAGCCCGAGAACCTGCCGCTCTTCGAGCGCGTGATGCCGCGGGTCACCGCGGCCCTCAACGAGGCGAGGCAGAGGGGCCTGCGCCTCGACCAGTTGAACGGCGTGGAGCTCGCGAAGCAGGCGCTCGCCGGGGTCCGCGACGAGCTCAAGCGCGAGACACAGGGCGCCGGTCCTCGTGCTGGCGGCCGCAGTGGCGGGACAGGGAGGGGAGCACAGGCCGTCGACCGCATTGTCGGGGGGCGGTAGGTGGCCGAGGCGGCAAGGGCAGAAGAAAGCCAGGGGCCGGCGGGGGCCAGCGCACTGGGCAAGAGCAGATCATCGGCACGCGATCCTAGCAGCCCCGCTTTCCTCTACAAATGGCAGCGCGTCTTGCACGCGCTGCTCGGTGGTCGGAGCTTCAATCGCTTTGAGGCAGCACACGAGCTGCGCGACTGGTGTTTACATTCGACGGTCGCCGGCCTCGAAAAGCGCGGGCTTGTCATCGAGCGCAAAGCTGAGGTTGTTGGCGGCGCCTTCGGGCCTGTTCACTGCTGCCGCTACTGGCTCGCCAAAGACTCGAAGCCGCTCGCTTGCGCGGTGCTGGGTACTGCGACACCGCGGGCAACGCTATGAGCGGGCGCAAGCAGTCTCCTGGGAAGGTACTACCGGTGGCGCCGGTCATTGCACCGCCGCAGTCGGTGGAGGCCGAGCAGTCGCTGCTCGGCGCGCTGCTGCTCGACAACCAGGCGTTCGACCGCGTCGCCGACCTGGTGGCGGGCGAGGACTTTTACCGCGACGACCACCGCCGCATCTGGCGCCACATCGCCAAGCTCATCGAGGCCGGCCGGCCGGCCGATGTGGTCACGGTCGCCGAATCCATCGAGGCGAGCGAGGACAAGGACAGGGCGGGCGGCCCGGCCTACCTCGCGGCGCTGGCGCAGAACACCCCGAGCGCGCTCAACATCCGGCGCTACGCCGAGCTGGTTCGCGACAAGGCGATCCTACGCAACCTGTTTGCGAACGCCCAGGAGATCATGAACGCCTGCATGGCCGGCGGTCAGGAGCCGCGCGAGATCGCCCAACAAGCCGAGACGATGATCCTCTCCGTGAGGGACAGCGAATACCCGAACGAGGTTGACTTGCCCGCGCTGCTGATGAAGGCGGTGGATCGCGTTGACGAAGCGCGCCGCAACGGCGCTCCGCGCGGCCTGCGCACCGGGCTGCGGGATCTCGATTCCAAGCTCGGCGGCATGGCCCCCGGGCTGTACGTTTTGGCCGCCCGGCCATCCGTTGGCAAGACAGCTCTCGCGCTGAACATCGCGGAGCAGGTCGCCGCGCGGCAGCCGGTCGCCTTCTTCTCGCTCGAGATGGACCGCGAGGAGCTCGGGCACCGCCTGCTCGCCAATGCGGGCGGCATCCCCCTGGACGCGATCCGCTCGGGAGCGCTGGACGAGTGCGGCGTGAACTTGCTCGCCGAGGTCGCCGTGCAAATCGGCCAGCGGCGATTGCTGATCGACGACCGCGCGGGCATCGGCGTCGGGTACATCCGCGCGTGCTGCCGGCGTTGGAAGCGCCGCCACGGCGTCCTGGCGCTGGTGATCGTGGACTACCTCCAACTCATGCGCGGCACCGGCGACACGCGGGAGCAGGAAGTCGCCTCGATCAGCCGCGGCTTGAAGGCGCTCGCGAAGGAGTTGCACGTGCCGGTCATCGCGCTCTGCCAGTTGAACCGGGCGCTCGAGGGCCGCACCGATAAGCGACCGCATCTTTACGACCTGCGCGAGTCCGGCGCGATCGAGCAGGACGCCGACGTGGTGCTGATGCTCTACCGCGAGGACCTGCACGGCGAGGACACGCCGAACCGCGGGCTTTGCCAAGTGCTCGTGCGCAAGCATCGGAACGGCCCGCTCGGCGACGTGACGCTGCGCTATGTGCCGGAGCTGTGCCGTTTCGAGACGACGGCGGAGCGCTTCGCTGCGGGCGTGGCTCCGATCCGGCCCGTCGGCGGCTTTCGTGCGACGCGGCCCGATACGGACGTGAAGATGCGCTTGGCCGGCGATGATCCGCAGAAGGGGGCAACGTGAAGCGGCCCGCGTTCCAGTTCTACCCTGGCGACTGGCAGCGCGATTCGGCGCTGCGGCTTTGCTCGATCGAGTCGCGCGGGCTCTGGATCGAATTGATGTGCCTAATGCACCAGGGCGAGCCCTATGGTCATCTCGCGCTGAACGGCGCGGCGATGACCCCGGCGCAGATTGCGAGCCTGATCGGCGGAGGCGCGACGACGCGCAAGGTCGCGCGCTGGCTGCAGGAGCTTGAGCAGGCGAGCGTGCTCAGCAGGGACGCCGAAGGCCGCGCCTACAGCCGCCGAATGGTTCGTGATGAGGCGAGCAGGAATCAGCGGGCGGAATTCGGACGCCTCGGTGCGCAGCACGGCGCGAAGGGTGCTGGGCATGGCGTCAAAGG